>NZ_JBHXSO010000002.1:0-33590 GCF_042714775.1 Streptomyces sp. NPDC058691
GTCACGCACCCCGGCGCGCGTTTCGTTGGGTGCCGGGTTCGGGGCCTCCGGGGCTGGCCATTCTGGACAGCACATTTTGGTGCCTCGGGCACTCTTCGTTGGTCACTCCGGGTTGTGCACCCAAATATGCTCCACAGTCCAGAACGCCCACCCCTACGACCCCGCCCCCTCCGTAGTTCCGGGCGCCTGATCCCCAGTGGGGGGTAGAAGGCGGCCGTGGCACAGCCCCACGGTTGGTGCGGCGGCACATCAGCCGCCCAGCCGTCACCGCCCACACACACTGGTGGGGGTGATCCAGGCAACCGCGGTCACCCCGGACCGCCTCCATACCCCCGGGGATCAGGCGCATGACGAAACGGAGGGGGCGGGGGTGCTGGGGGCACCCCCGGCCGAAGGCTGGGGGAGGGTGGGTGTTCTGGACGGTGCGGGATATTTGTGTGCGGCATCCGGGTCGGGATGGGATGAGCAGGTGCTGGAAAGGCACGTAAATATCCCAGTCCAGAATGGCCAGCCCCGGAGGCCCCGGACCCGGCCCAGGAACCACGCGCGCCGGGGTGCGTGACTTCACAGGGCTGGGGGCACCCCCGGCCGGAGGTTGGGGGAGGGAGGGCGGGCGGGGAGAAAACCCACCCGCAAGCACCCACAGGTACGCTGTGACGGTTTCGTAGACCGCCCCCCCGCCCCCAACCCGTCACCCGGAGACCGTGACTACCACCGCCCCGCACAGCGCCAGCAACTCGCACCACCTCTCACCCGCGTTCCCCGGCCGCGCCCCCTGGGGCACCGCCGGCAAGCTGCGCGCATGGCAGCAGGGCGCGCTCGACCGGTACATCGAGACGCAGCCGCGCGACTTCCTGGCGGTCGCGACCCCGGGCGCCGGCAAGACGACCTTCGCGCTCACCCTGGCCTCGTACCTGCTCCACAACCACCTGGTGCAGCAGATCACCGTGGTCGCCCCCACCGAGCACCTGAAGAAGCAGTGGGCGGAGGCGGCCGCGCGCATAGGCATCAAGCTGGACCCGGAGTACAGCGCGGGCCCGGTGGGGCGGGACTACCACGGCGTGGCGGTCACCTACGCGGGCGTCGGCGTCCGGCCGATGCTGCACCGCAACCGCTGTGAGCAGCGCAAGACCCTGGTGATCCTGGACGAGATCCATCACGCCGGCGACAGCAAGTCGTGGGGCGAGGCGTGCCAGGAGGCGTTCGAGCCGGCGACCCGCCGCCTCGCGCTGACCGGCACGCCGTTCCGGTCGGACACCAATCCCATCCCGTTCGTGACGTACGAGGAGGGCAACGACGGCATCCGCCGTTCGTCCGCCGACTACACGTACGGCTACGGCAACGCGCTCGCGGACGGCGTCGTCCGCCCTGTGATCTTCCTCTCCTACAGCGGCAACATGCGCTGGCGCACGAAGGCCGGCGACGAGATCGCCGCGCGCCTGGGCGAGCCGATGACGAAGGACGCGATCGGGCAGGCCTGGCGCACCGCGCTGGCCCCGACGGGCGACTGGATCCCCAACGTGCTGCGCGCGGCGGACGTGCGGCTCACGGAGGTCCGCAAGTCGATCCCGGACGCGGGAGCGCTGGTGATCGCCACCGACCAGGAGTCCGCGCGTGCGTACGCCAAGCTGATCCGGGAGATCACCGGGCACAAGGCGACCCTCGTGCTCTCCGACGACACCGGTGCCTCGTCCCGGATCGAGGAGTTCGGCGCGAGCGAGGACCGCTGGATGGTGGCCGTCCGCATGGTGTCGGAGGGCGTCGACGTGCCGCGCCTGGCGGTGGGCGTGTACGCCACGACGATCTCGACGCCGCTGTTCTTCGCGCAGGCCGTGGGCCGTTTCGTGCGGTCGCGGCGGCGCGGCGAGACCGCGTCGGTGTTCGTGCCGACCATCCCGATGCTGCTGGACTTCGCCAACGAGATGGAGGTCGAGCGCGACCACGTCCTGGACAAGCCGAAGAAGGACGGCGAGGAGGACCCGTACGCGGAGTCCGAGAAGGAACTCGCCGAGGCCGAGAAGGAGCAGGACGAGGACACCGGGGAGCAGGACATGCTGCCCTTCGAGGCGCTGGAGTCGGACGCGGTCTTCGACCGGGTGCTGTACGACGGCGCCGAGTTCGGCATGCAGGCGCATCCGGGCAGCGAGGAGGAGCAGGACTACCTGGGCATTCCCGGCCTGCTCGAACCCGACCAGGTGCAGATGCTGCTGCAGCGGCGCCAGGCGCGGCAGATCGCGCACAGCCGCAAGAAGCCGGACGCCGAGGCGGATCTGCTGGAACTGCCCGCCGAGCGGCGCCCGGTGGTCAGCCACAAGGAGATGCTGGAGCTCCGCAAGCGGCTCAACACCCTTGTGGCCGCGTACAACCACCAGAGCGGCAAGCCCCACGGGGTGATCCACAACGAGCTGCGCCGGGTGTGCGGCGGCCCGCCGAGCGCGGAGGCGACGGCGGGGCAGCTCAACGAGCGCATCAAGAAGGTCCAGGAGTGGGCCACCCGGATGCGCTGAGCGCCGTCCGGTACTCCGTACCGTCATGTTGACGACCCGTCAGCTGTGCTGCGGTTCTTCCGGCGTGAGGGGTCGTTGGCTGAAGGATTTACGTTCCGCGGACGGCCGCGACCCGTCACATGACCGGATTGTGGACGAAGTCTTCCGCTGAGCGGTACGCATCGCTACCGTTCCGGTCACGCAACGCGCCGTGGCGACGCAGCCTCGGGGCGCAGCCGGTACCGCCAGACCGACCGGTGGCTTCTCCGCGCTCTGCCGCGGGACCGGCATGCTTCCCGCCGTGAGAGATCAGCCACCACTCACGAGAAGGGGGCGTCGTGACCGCGGAGACGTCTCAGACGCTCGACCGGGGCCTGCGGGTCCTGAAACTGCTGGCCGACACCGACCACGGGCTCACGGTGACCGAGCTCGCCGCGAAGCTGGGCGTCAACCGCACGGTCGTCTACCGCCTGCTGGCCACCCTGGAACAGCACTCCCTGGTCCGCCGCGACCTCGGCGGCCGCGCCCGGGTCGGCCTCGGCGTCCTGCGCCTGGCCCACCAGGTGCACCCCCTGCTGCGGGAGGCCGCGCTCCCCGCGCTGCGCTCCCTGGCCGAGGACATCGGCGCCACCGCGCACCTCACCCTCGTCGACGGCACCGAGGCGCTGGCCGTGGCGGTCGTGGAGCCCAGCTGGACCGACTACCACGTCGCCTACCGCACCGGATTCCGGCACTCCCTGGCCCGCGGCGCCGCGGGCCGCGCGATCCTCGCCGGGCGCAACACGCAGCCGTACGAACCCGACCCCCGCTGCGCCGAGGGGCCCGGCTACGTGCTCACCCACGGCGAGCTGGAAGCCGGCGCGAGCGGCGCGGCCGCCCCGCTCGTGGGCGTGCCCGGCATAGAGGGGAGCGTCGGGGTGGTCATGCTCGCCGACTCGGTGCCCGAGCGGGTCGGGCCGCGGGTCGTGGAGGCGGCGATCGAAGTGGCGGACGCCCTGCGCTAGCGGCGGCCGCCGCCGGGAGGACGGGGCGCGCCGGGGGAGGGGCCGGGGTGCGGCCCGTGGCACGTCCCACCCGGCGCGGTGAACTACATTCACCCCATGCCCTTCGCCACCGCCCGCAGCCGGACCCTCGCCGTGTGCGCGGCCCTTGTCGTCGCCCTGCTGGCGGTCGCCGCGTTCGCGCCCCTGCCGATCTCGATCGTCGTGCCCGGGCTGACCGCCGACGTGCTCGGCAGCGACCAGGGCAAGCCGGTGATCACCGTCACCGGCACGCCCGTGCGCGACACCTCCGGTCAGCTGCGGATGACGACGATCGCCGCGACCAACCCGGACGCTGTCGTCCGGTTCAGCGATGTGCTGAAGGCATGGTTCGCCACCGACAAGGCGGCCATGCCGCGGGACGCGGTCTATCCGACCGGCGGCAGCGTCAAGGAGATCGAGCAGCACAACCAGGCGGAGATGACCGAGTCGCAGGACGCCGCGACCGCCGCGGCCCTGTCGCACCTCGGGATCCAGCCGTCCAAGGTCAAGGTCGGCCTCCACCTCGCGGACGTCGGCGGCCCGAGCGCCGGGCTGATGTTCAGCCTCGGCATCATCGACAAGATCGACGGCAACGGCCGCGGCGGCGACCTCACCGGCGGCCGGCGGATCGCCGGTACGGGGACGATCACGCCGGGCGGCAAGGTCGGCGCGGTCGGCGGTGTGCCGCTCAAGGAGCGCGCGGCCCGGCGCGACGGGGCGACCGTCTTCCTCGTTCCGAAGGGCGAGTGCGCCGACGCCAAGGCCGAACTCCCCAAGGGGCTGCGCCTGGTGCCGGTGACCACGCTCGACGGCGCGATCGACGCCCTGGAGGCCCTCGGCAGCGGCGGCAAGGTCCCCAGCTGTTAGAAGGGCCTAGGCGCGCTTGGCGTCCATCGTGCGCCAGGACGGGAAGACCAGGGGGCACAGCGTCGCCGCGAAGTACACCGCGCCCATGGCGAGCAGCGCCGCCGGCAGCCCCACGCCGTCCACCAGGTAGCCGGCCGCCAGGCCGCCCACCGGGGTGGTGAGCAGCACCCCGGCGCCCAGTGTGCCGAGGGCGCGGCTGCGCAGCTCGTCCGGGACGTGCTCGAACGTCACCGTCGACAGGATCGGGTTGAGCGCCCCCGCCGCCAGGCCGCCGATCACCATCGTCGCCGCGAGGGCGCCCCATCCGGGCACCCACGCGGCGACCAGGAACCGCGGCGCCCCGCACAGCAGGAAGCACACCGTGTAGACCGGCCACCGCGGCAGCCGGTGGCCCAGCGCCCCGTACGCCAGTGCCCCGGCCAGCGCTCCCGCGCCGAAGAGGCCGGAGAGCAGGCCGAGTTGGACCGAGCCGCCGAGCTCGCGTTCGGCGTGCACGGGCAGCAGCACCGAACTCCACCCCACGTCCAGGCCGTTGGTGACCATGATCATCAGTGTGATGGCGAGCAGCAGTCGGCTCCGGACGAGGAAGGTGTAACCCTCGCGCAGTTCGGCCCAGTACGTGCGCAGGGAGACCGGCGCCGCGTAGGTCGCCGGTTCCGCGCCGGCCAGTCCGCGGATGCCGAAGACGATCAGCAGCGCGGAGACCCCGAAGGTCGCGGCGTCCACCAGCAGCACCGCCTCCGCCCCGAGGACGGCGATGAGCACCCCGCCCAGTGAGGCGCCCAGCATGCGCGCCCCGCGTGAGGCGCCGTCGAAGTAGCCGGCGGCGCGCCCCAGCGGCGTCCCCGCCCGTTCGGCCAGGACGGGCAGCAGTACTTCGCGTGCGGTCTCGCCGGGGGCGTGGAAGAGCCCGCTGACCGCCATGAGAGCGCACAACTGCCAGAACCGCAGCACCCCGGCGAAGTGCAGCAGCGGGATGGCCGCCACGGCGATCCCGCACACCGCGTCCGAGACCACCGACGTCCTGCGCCGCCCGAAGCGGTCGATGACCGGTCCGCCGCCGATCGCGGCGATCACGATCGGCAGCGTCCCGCAGAAGGCCGCCAGTCCGGCGCGGGCGGCGCTGCCGGTGGTCTGGAGCACGAACCACGGCACGGCCAGCACGGTGAGCGAGTTGCCGCTGATCGACACGACGTTGGCGGCGAGCACCAGGCGCAGCGGCCGCGGATCGGGTGCGGGGGCGGGCCCGGTGGCCCGTTCGGTGCCGTCGGATATGCCGGTTCCGGTGTCCATGCGGGTCCCCCTGGTCGGTGCGGTCAGTCCGCGGCGCGCGGAAAGGCGTGCAGATGGACGTGGACGAGTGCGGCGTCGTCGCCGGCGTCGGGCCTTTCGGTGTCCGCGTCGCGGTAGCTCTCCACCACGGCGTGCAGCTCGGCCCGCAGGGCGCGGGCCCGCCCGGGCGTGAGCCGCAGGGCGAAGTCGCTGAGGTCGAAGGCCTCGCGCCACTGCGGCGACCAGTCGTCCAGGGAGTCGAGCCAGGTCTGGAGCTCCTCGGCGTGGGCCGCGGCGACCTCCCGGCCGAGCATGCCGATGGCGGCGCGCACTTCGGGGTCGGCGTGGGCCAGGAAGCCCGCCGCGTTGAAGCGGGTGCCGCTGTGCGCGGCCTTCCACCAGCGTTCGCGGGCGGTGCCGCGTCCGGGGTCCTCCTCCACGAACCCGTGTGCCGCCAGCTGCCGTAGGTGGTAGCTGGTGGCGCCGCTGGACTCGCCGAGTCGGGCCGCCAGCCCGGAGGCGGTGGCGGGTCCGTACTCGCGCAGGGCGGCGAGGAGCCGGATGCGCAGCGGGTGCGCGAGCCCGCGCAGGGTGCGCGGGTCGAGGCTGATGACGCCGGGGCCGGGCGCGTCGGCGGTGGGGTCGTCTGGCACGCGTCCACCGTAGAGGTTGCAAAGACTTCTTTGCAACGCTTTCTTTGCACCTGTCGTGCGGGGCCGCTCACCCCTCCTTGATGAAGCCCTCCCTGACCAGCCAGTCCTTCGCCACCTGGCGCGGGTCCTCGCCCTGCACGTCGACCTTCGCGTTCAGTTCGCGTCCCACGGCCGTGGTCAGCTTCCGCGAGATCGGGTCCAGCAGTTCCCGGATCGCGGGCCAGCGCTTGAGGGCCTTGCTGTTGACGACGGGGGCGGCGTCGTAGTTGGGGAAGAAGTGCTTGTCGTCCTCCATGACCTCCAGGTGCAGGGAGGCGATCCGGCCGTCCGTCGTGTAGACCTCGCCGAGCAGGCAGGAACCCCGCTTCGGGATCTGGGTGTAGATGACCCCGGTGTCCATCTTCCGGATGTTGGAGGCGGGCACGTTCATGCCGTAGGCCTTCACCATGCCGGGCAGCCCGTCGTCGCGGGAGGCGAACTCGTTCTCCACGCACAAGGTGACGGCCGAGGGGTTCTTGTGGGAGAGCGCGGCGACGTCGGAGAGGGTCCGCAGGCCGTAGGGGCGGTTCTTCGCCCGGGTGGTGGCGAGCGCGTAGGTGTTGTCGAGGGTGGACGGCGGCAGCCAGGTGATGCCGTTCCTGAGGTCGGCGTCGTGGACGGCCCGCCACTGCGCCAGCGGGTCGGTGATCGGTTTGTCGTTGCCGAGGTAGGTGATCCACGCGGTGCCGGTGTACTCGTACATGGCGTCCGCGTCGCCGGAGCGGACGGCCTCGCGGGCCCCGATGGAGCCCTGGATGTTCGTGCGGTCCAGCACGTCGGCGCCGGCGGCCTTGAAGACGAGCCCGATCATCGAGCCGAGGATGATCTGCTCGCTGAAGCTCTTGGACGTCACGGTCAGGGACGCCCCCTTCAGTGGCAGGCCCTGGCCGAGGGTGCCGGGACGGACGTCGTCCGCCAGCGGGCTGCCGCTCTTGAGCCCGCAGCCCGGCGCCGTAGCGAGCAGCGCCGCGCACGAGGCCAGGGCCACGGACGTGCGTCGGCGCGTCATGTGTCCTCCAGGCCGCGCGGGCGCATCAACTGCTCGGCGAGCGAGGCGATCCAGTCCACGAGCAGCGCCAGCACCACGGTCAGCACCGAGCCCAGGATCAGCACCGGCATGCGCTGGGTGACGATGCCGGTGGTGATGATGTCGCCCAGGCCCCCGCCGCCGACGAAGGTGGCCAGTGTCGCCGTGCCGACGTTGAGCACCAGCGCCGTCCGCACCCCGGCGAGGATCAGCGGTACGGCCAGGGGCAGTTCGACCCGCGACAGGGTTCCCAGCGCCGACATCCCGATGCCGCGCGAGGCCTCGACGAGCGTCGGGTCGATCGCCCGCAGCCCCGCCATGGTGTTGGACAGCACCGGCAGCACGGCGTAGACGACCATGCCCACCAGGGCCGTGCGCGGCCCGATGCCGAGCCAGATCACCAGCAGTGCCAGCATCCCGATGGCGGGGGTGGCCTGCCCGATGTTGGCGACCGCCGTCACGACGGGCGCGGCGGCCCGCAGCCCGCGCCGGGTCAGCGCGGTGCCCAGCGGGATCGCGATGACCAGCACCCAGAAGGTGGAGTACGCGGTGAGCTTGACGTGCTGCCACAGCCGCACCCGGACGGTGTCGCCGGCCAGGGCGTTCTCGGCGATGGAGTCGAGGTGGACGGTGCTGATCCACACGTAGGTGGCGGCGAGCACCGCGGCCAGCACGACGGGAGTGACGACGAGGTGGCGCCAGGTCGGCCGCCGCCGGTTCGGGGTCCCGGGCGCGCCGGGCCGTTCGTCCTCGGGGGGCTCCGCGACAGCCGGGGGGCCCGGAGGGCCAGGGGCGCCTGGGGAGTCCCCGCGGACCCTCACGCCCGCGCTCCCGGCTCGTGGTCGGCGCCCTCCTGCTCCGCCCGGGTCTGCGGGGCGCGCAACTCCTCGAGGTCGTGCCGGTGTTCCAGCGCCGCCAGCCGGTCGGCCTCCAGCATCTCGTGGACGGAGTTGAGCAGCGTCTCCATGTCCACCACGCCGGTGAACTCCCCGCGCCGGCCGGTGACCGCGACCCGCCCGCTGCTGTCGGTCAGCACCGCCTCCAGGGCGTCCCGCAGCGTCGCGTCCCGGGTGACCGTGTCGCCCACGAGCGTCCCGGCCCGGGCGAGGGAGCCCTTGGCCCGCATGAGGTCGCCGCGGCGCAGCCACTTGTAGGGGCGGCCCTTGCCGTCCAGCAGCAGCAGTTCGTTGACCAGGCTCGACGCCCGCAGCCGGTCGAAGATCGACTGCAGCGGGTCGTCCACGCTCACCGTCGGGAAGTCGGCGACGCCCACATCGCGGACCCGGGTGAGGTTGAGGCGCTTCAGGGCCGCGCCCGCGCCGACGAAGCCGGAGACGAAATCGTCGGCCGGGTTGGTCAGGATCGCCTCGGGGGTGTCGAACTGGGCGATGTGGGAGCGTTCGCGCAGGACCGCGATGCGGTCGCCGAGCTTGATGGCCTCGTCGAAGTCGTGGGTGACGAAGACGATGGTCTTGTGCAGCTCGTGCTGGAGCCGGATCAGCTCGTCCTGGAGGTGGTCGCGGGTGATCGGGTCGACCGCGCCGAAGGGCTCGTCCATCAGCAGGACGGGCGGGTCGGCGGCCAGCGCCCGGGCCACGCCCACCCGCTGCTGCTGACCGCCCGAGAGCTGGCGGGGGTAGCGGCCCCGGAACTCGCGTGGGTCCAGGCCCACCAGGTCCAGCATCTCCGCGACCCGGTCCCGCACCCGGGCCCTGGACCAGCCGGTCATCCGGGGGACGAGCGCGATGTTCTCCGCGACCGTCATGTGCGGGAAGAGCCCGGAGGACTGGATCGCGTAGCCGATCTTGCGGCGCAGCTTCACCGGGTCCATGTCGGTGACGTCCTCGCCGCCGATGCGGATGCGGCCGGAGGTCGGCTCGATCAGCCGGTTGATCATCTTCAGGGTGGTGGACTTGCCGCAGCCGGACGGCCCGACGAAGATCACCGTCTCGCCCGCCTTGATCTCCATGGAGACGCTGTCCACGGCCGGTTCCGCGCTGCCTGGATAGCGCTTGGTCAGCTGTTCCAGCTCGATGGTCGCGCCCGCCGCCTCAGCCACGGATCCCCCTCGGGATGGTCAGCCGCCCGATCAGCGCGCAGGCGGCGTCGAAGAGCAGCGCGAGGACGACGATGCCGATCGTGCCGGCCAGCACCTGGTTGAGGGCGTTGGCGCTGCCGAGCGAGGCGATGCCGCGGAAGATCTCGTTGCCGAGCCCGGGCCCCGAGGCGTACGCGGCGATCGCGGCGATGCCCATCAGCATCTGGGTCGCCACCCGGATGCCGGTCAGGATCGGCGGCCACGCCAGCGGCAGCTCCACCCGGAGCAGCGCCGCCGGGCGCGACATGCCGATCCCGCGGGCCGCGTCCACCAGCGCCGGGTCGACCCCGCGCAGGCCCACGATCGTGTTGCGGACCACCGGCAGCAGCCCGTACAGCGTCAGCGCGGTGACCGTCGGGGGGACGCCGAGGCCCAGCCAGGGGATCAGCAGACCGATCAGCGCCAGGGAGGGGATGGTGAGGATCGTGGCGGTGGAGGTGACGGCCAGGCTCGCGGTCCAGCCGCGGCGGTAGCTGAGCACGCCCACCGTCACACCGATGGCGGTGGCCAGCACCATGCACTGGAAGACCAGGCTGGCCTGCTGATAGGCGTCGATCAGCAGTTGCCCGCGGCGGCTGGTGAGGTACTCCCAGAAGCTCATCCGGCCTCACCACCTGCCTGCCCTCGCCTGCCGCCGCCGACGCCGGTTACGGCTCGGCGTCCCGCGCCGCCTGCTCGACCAGCGGAATGATCCGCAGCGGGACCGGATTCTCCATGACGATCGCCGTGTCGGCCCGCACGATGCCATCAAAGCCCACAACCCGGTCGATCACACGTTGGAGATCGGCGTTGGAGCGGGCCACCAGCCGGCAGAGCATGTCCCCCTGACCGGTCGTGGTGTGCAGCTCCAGCACCTCCGGTACGGCCCGCAAGTGCGCGCGCACATCGGGGCCTTGGCCCTGCTTGATCTCCAGCGTCGCGAACGCCGTCACCGGGTAGCCGAGCGCCGCCGGGTCCACCTGGGGGCCGAAGCCCCGGATCACCCCATTGGCCTGAAGCCGGTCCAGCCGCGCCTGCACGGTGCCGCGGGCGACGCCGAGCCGCCGCGAGGCCTCCAGCACGCCGATCCGCGGCTCCTCCGCGAGGAGCGCGATCAGCCGTCCGTCCAGTCCGTCGATGCCCATCGCCCGCCCGCCGGCCTCTCGTGTTCGCCGCTGTGACAGTGGTCACCCTGTACGGAATGCCGCCCGATATCCCCAAGGCGCTGTACAGATTGCCCACTCGTTCAAGGAACTATTGCGCACCTTGGCCGCCGGGGCGAGGCTGGCGCCATGACTGAGACCCTGGATCACGCTCCCGGCACCGCAGGCGACGCCGACCCGTTCCCGGTGAAGGGGATGGACGCGGTCGTCTTCGCGGTGGGCAACGCCAAGCAGGCGGCGCACTACTACTCGACCGCCTTCGGCATGAAGCGCGTCGCCTACTCCGGACCGGAGAACGGCAGCCGCGAGACCGCCTCCTACGTGCTGGAGTCCGGCAGCGCCCGCTTCGTCTTCACCTCCGTGGTCAGGGCCGCAGGCGAGCACGGCCGCTTCCTGGAGCAGCACGTGGCCGCCCACGGCGACGGGGTCGTCGACCTGGCCCTGGAGGTCCCCGACGTGCGCGCCGCGTACGACTACGCCCTCGCGCACGGCGCGACGGGGCTCCAGGCGCCGTACGAGGTCTCGGACGAGTACGGCACGGTCGTCCTGGCCGCCATCGCCACCTACGGCGAGACCTGCCACACCCTCGTGGAGCGCGGCGGCTACAAGGGCCCCTACCTGCCCGGCTACGTCGCCGCCGAGCCGATCGTGGAGCCCCCGGCCAAGCGCTTCTTCCAGGCCATCGACCACTGCGTGGGCAACGTCGAGCTCGGCAGGATGAACGACTGGGTCACCTTCTACAACCGCGTCATGGGCTTCACCAACATGAAGGAGTTCGTCGGCGACGACATCGCCACCGAGTACTCCGCGCTGATGTCCAAGGTCGTCGCGGACGGCACGCTGAAGGTCAAGTTCCCGATCAACGAGCCCGCGATCGCGAAGAAGAAGTCGCAGATCGACGAGTACCTGGAGTTCTACGGCGGCCCCGGCGTGCAGCACATCGCGCTGGCCACGAACGACATCGTCGCGAGCGTGCGCGCCATGCGCGCGGCCGGCGTCGAGTTCCTCGACACGCCCGACTCCTACTACGACACCCTCGGGGAGTGGGTCGGCGACACCCGCGTGCCGATCGACACGCTGCGTGAGCTGAAGATCCTCGCAGACCGGGACGAAGACGGCTACTTGCTGCAGATCTTCACCAAGCCCGTCCAGGATCGCCCGACGGTCTTCTTCGAAATGATCGAGCGACACGGTTCGATGGGCTTCGGCAAGGGCAACTTCAAGGCCCTCTTCGAGGCGATCGAGCGCGAGCAGGAGCGCCGCGGCAACCTCTGATCCCTTCGCCGTGAACTCCGGCGCCGGACCGCGCCCCCGCGGGGGAGGGCGTGGGCCGGCGCCGGGTGCCGTCCGCGGCGCCTTCCGCGCAGGACGCCGTCCTTCCCTGCCGCCCCCGGCGGTGCGAGGCTGTGTGCATGGGTGATCTCATCGAACGGCTGCGCGCCGGGCTTCCCGCCGAGGCGATCCTCACCGACCCCGACGTCACCGCCTCCTACGCCAACGAC
The DNA here is from genome assembly GCF_042714775.1 of Streptomyces sp. NPDC058691. Classification (NCBI taxonomy): domain Bacteria; kingdom Bacillati; phylum Actinomycetota; class Actinomycetes; order Kitasatosporales; family Streptomycetaceae; genus Streptomyces; species Streptomyces sp. NPDC058691. The sequence goes on from NZ_JBHXSO010000002.1 coordinate 12,109, forward strand.
ATGGCGAGCTTCTGCCCGGCCGGGGCGCCGGCCGTCGTCGTCCTGCCGCGCACCGTGGAGGAGGTCCAGCACGTCATGCGGACCGCCACCGCGCTGCGGGTGCCCGTGGTGCCGCAGGGCGCCCGTACGGGCCTGTCGGGAGCGGCCAACGCCTCCGAGGGCTGCGTGGTGCTGTCGCTCACCAGGATGGACCGCGTGCTGGAGATCGACCCCGTCGACCGGGTCGCGGTCGTCGAGCCCGGCGTCGTCAACGCCGCCCTGTCCCGGGCCGTCGCCGAACGCGGGCTGTACTACCCGCCGGATCCCTCCAGTTGGGAGCAGTGCACCATCGGCGGCAACATCGGCACCGGCTCCGGCGGCCTGTGCTGCGTGAAGTACGGCGTCACCGCCGAGTACGTGCTCGGGCTGGACGTGGTGCTGGCCGACGGGCGTCTGATGCGCACCGGGCGCCGTACCGCCAAGGGCGTCGCGGGCTACGACCTGACCCGGCTGTTCGTCGGCTCCGAGGGCAGCCTCGGCATCGTCGTCCGCGCGATCCTCGCGCTCAAGCCGGCCCCGCCCGCCCAGCTCGCGATGGTCGCCGAGTTCCCCTCCGCGGAGGCGGCCTGCGCCGCGGTGTGCGACATCATGGCCGGCGGCCATGTGCCGTCCCTGCTGGAGCTCATGGACGGCACCACGGTGCGCGCCGTGAACGCCATGACCGCCATGGGCCTGCCCGAGTCGACCGAGGCCCTGCTGCTGGCCGCCTTCGACACCCCCGACCCCGCCGCCGACCTCGCGGCGGTGGGGGAGCTGTGCGTGGCCGCGGGTGCCACCGAGGTCGTCCCCGCCGAGGACGCCACCGAGTCCGAAATGCTGCTGCAGGCACGGCGGATGGCACTGCCCGCCCTGGAGCGGGTCTCCACGGCCACGATGATCGACGACGTCTGCGTCCCGCGCGGCCGGCTGGCCGCCATGCTGGAGGGGGTCGCCGCCATCGCCGCCAAGCACGAACTGACCATCGGCGTCTGCGCGCACGCCGGCGACGGCAACACCCACCCCGTCGTCTGCTTCGACGCCGCCGACGCCGAGGAGTCCCGGCGGGCCCGGGAGTCCTTCGACGAGATCATGGCGCTCGGCCTCGAACTCGGCGGCACGATCACCGGCGAGCACGGCGTGGGTGTGCTGAAGAAGGAGTGGCTGGCGCGCGAACTCGGCCCGGTGGGCGTGGAGATGCAGCGCGGCATCAAGTCGGTCTTCGACCCGCTCGGCATCCTCAACCCGGGCAAGCTGTTCTGACACGACGCCGGGCGCCGCGCGTCGCGTCGCGCCGCCCTAGGCGTCCGGCGACTCGTCCAGCCCCGACCACGGGTCGCGCAGCCACAGGTCGTCCCGCGGCTCGCCCGCCGTGCCGGCGGTCGGGGCCAGCAGCTCGTCCAGGCGCTCGTCCATGGCCAGGTGGTCCAGCTCCGTCCCCGGCGGCACCACGCGCAGCGTGCGTTCCAGCCATGCCGCCACCGGCATGGACGCCGCCTCCAGCAGCGCGTTCCCGTCCGGCGAGCTCAGCGCCATGCAGATGACGCTGCGCCCGTCGGTCTTGGTCGGCCAGATCCGCACGTCCCCGTGGCCGCACGGCCGGAACACCCCCTCGACGAGCAACTCCCGGGCGAACGTCCAGTTCACCGGGGACTGCGACCCGATGTGGAAGGCGATGTGCACGGCGAAGGGGTCCTCGACCCGGTACACCAGCCGGGCCGGCACGGCGATGCTGCGCTCCGGCGACAGCACCAGGTTCATCTCCAGTTCCCGTTCCACCACGGTCTGCATGGCGTCGTCGTCCTTTCCTCGGCACAAGGCCCCTGGCGGTACTGCGCGGCGAGGTGCAGCGCGGGGCCCGCACCGGGAGAGAGCGCATCCGGCACTCACCATTACGCGGCTTCCCATGATCGGGAGGACTTTTCCTGAAGGTCTGGCGACATATGCATGCATGCGATAGACACCTGGTTCGCCCGCCGCGACACGGCTCGTGCGGGAGGACGGGTCTCCCGTTCCCCTGATCTGCTGTCAGGCGGGAAGCGTAGCCGGTCCGGTGCGATGAAATGCCCCGGAATGCCGATCCCGGGCCGGGGCTCGTTTCTTTCTTCCCGGGGGTGCGTTCTTCGTTAATGTCCTCCTTGGACCGCCGGAGGCGGCGGACCGGTCGAGCGCGTGGTCGTGATGGGACGTGATGGGAGTTGTCACCGATGACCTCCGGAAGCAGCGGCGGGGGTGTGCCCGGCCCCGGGTACTACCCGGACCCGTCCATCCCGGGCTACATCCGGTACTGGAACGGTTCCTCGTGGGTCCCCGGCACGAGCCGCCCGGCGCCGCAGCCCGGTGAGGACCTCGCGCCGCCCACGGGTGCCCCGGTGGCGGTGCCCGGCCCGGCGGTGGCCGCCGTCCCTCCCGCACCGGTGACACCCGCCCCGCCGATGCGCCGCACCCCCGCGGTGGACGAGTCGGGGCCGATGTTCCTCGACGAGGACCCGCGGGCGCCCGCCGCCGAACGCGGGCCGGCCGCCTCGGAATGGGCGGCGGACCCGGCGCGCCAGGAGCCGTCCCCGCGGGTGTCGTGGGGCGCACAGGAGCACGGGGGCGCGCCCCAGGCCGCCGCCCCCGCTCCCGCGCACACTCCCACTCCCACCTCCGTGTCCGCCGCTCCCGCTCCCGCTCCCGCCCCCGCACCCGCCCCGACGGCTTCGCCGGTCCCCGCGCCTCCTCCGGCCCCCGGGCCCGCCCCCGCCCCGGCCATCGCCTCCGCACCCACCGCCGGCGCGCCCGTCGCGCGGAGCGCGAACCCCGTCCCCTGGGCCCAGCAGGTGCAGGAGCTGGCCCGGCAGGGGCAGCCCCAAGTGCCCGCGCAGAGCGGCACCGGCGGCGAAGCCCCGGGCACGCCGGGTACTCCGGGTGCGCAGGCCGCGCCCGCGCCGTGGCGGCCCGTCGCCGACGACCCGTTCGCCTCGGCGCAGGAGCAGGCCCGCCCCGGCTCGCTCGGCAAGCGGCTGGTCGCCCGGCTCATCGACTCGCTGGTGATGGGCGCGATCGTCGCCGCGGCCGCCGTGCCGCTGGGCAGCGCCGCGTACGAGCACGTCCAGGACAAAATGGACGCTGCCCGGCTGACCGGGGAGACGGTCACCGTGTGGCTGATCGACGGCACCACGGGCCTGCAGCTCGGCATCCTCCTCGGTGTCGCGCTCGTCGCCGGTGTGCTGTACGAGGTGCTGCCGACCGCCAAGTGGGGCCGCACGCTGGGCAAGAAACTGCTCGGCCTGCGCGTGCTGGACATCGAGAGCCAGTACGAACCGGGCTTCGGCCAGTCGCTGCGGCGCTGGCTCACGCACACCGTGCTGGACGCCCTGGTGATCGGCTTCCTCGGCCTGCTGTGGTGCGTCTTCGACCGCCCGTGGCGCCAGTGCTGGCACGACAAGGCGGCACGTACCTTCGTGGCCCGGAACGGCTGACACCTGACAGCTGGACACCTGACAGCTGTCACCCGAACGGACCACGCCGGAGGCGTCCCTGCGGCGTCCGGGTTTCACTCGGGGCATGAGCACCGACCGGCCCGAGGACCCGTTCGCGAAGCCGCCCGAGCAGCCGGAGCAGCCCTCCCAGCCGCCGCCGTCCGGGCCCCCGCCGGCGGGCGGCAAGGGCCCGTACGACCAGCCGCCCCCGGTCTACCCCGGCGGCCCGTACGGCGCCGGTCCGCAGGACGGTCCGCAGGGTGGCCCGTACGACAGCCCGTACGGCGGTGCGCCCACGCCCGACCCGCTGGCGGGGATGCCGCCGCTGGCGAACCGGGGCCGCAGGCTGCTCGCCCGCATCGTCGACGCTCTGATCATCGGCATCCCCGTCTACGGGATCAGCTGGGCGTTCTGGGGCGCTTACAACTACCGCGACGGCTACGGCCAGGGCTTCGCGGAGGGCGTGGTCTACGCGGTGGTCTACCTCGTCTACCAGGTGCTGATGCTCACCCGCCACGGCCAGAGCCTGGGCAAGAAGCTGCTCAAGGTGCGGGTCGGCATGCTGGCCGACGGCGCCAACCCCTCGACCCCGGCCGCGCTCAAGCGGGAGGCCGTCTACGCCCTGGTGCCGATCATCCCCTGCTGCGGCACGATCTTCTGGATCATCGAGGTCCTGTGGTGCACCTGGGACAAGCCCTATCGGCAGTGCCTGCACGACAAAGCCGGGCAAACCGTCGTGGTCTCCGTGGGCTGAGATCGCACCGCGACGATCGTCGCAGGGCCGTGACGTAATGCCACTATGCGGGGTCATGCCCGGCTGATTTACTCACTCCATGAGTTCGAATCAACCGCCCGGATACGGTTACCCGCAGGGCGGCTCGGGGGGTCAGGATCCGTACGGCCAGAATCCGTACGGCCAGCAGCCTCACCCCCAGGGCCAGAACCCCTATGACCAGCAGCCGCCGTTCCCGCAGCAGCAGCCGCCGCCTTACGGCTATCCCCAGCAGCCTGCCGGTTACGGTCAGATGCCCGTGGACCCGGCCCTGGCGGGCATGCCGCCGCTGGCCGACAGCGGCCAGCGCTTCCTCGCCCGGCTGATCGACTTCGGCATGTTCTTCGTGGCGCTGATCATCCTCCTGGTGGTGACGGGCACGTCGGTCACGGACACCGGCGCCTTCTTCGTCATCGAACTGCTCGTCTTCGGCGGCCAGTTCGTCTACGAGGCCCTGATGCTGCAGTCCACCGGGCAGACCATCGGCAAGAAGGTCATGAAGATCCGCGTCGCGAAGCTCGCCGACGGCAGCCCGCCCGGATCCGCGGCCTGGGGTCGTGCCGCGGTGTACTCCTTCATCGGCGTGGTGCCCTGCGTGGGCGTCATCCTCTCGCTGCTGAACGTGCTGTGGCACCTGTGGGACAAGCCGTACCGTCAGTGCTGGCACGACAAGGCGGCCAAGACCGTCGTCGTCAAGGTCTGACCGACAGCAGGACTCGTACGACGGCCCCGGAGCGAAGGCTCCGGGGCCGTTGTCGTGCCGGGGCGTGCGGCGAAGCGCTCAGTGGTGCAGCGAGTGCTCCTCGACGCGGGGTTCGGCGGCGCTGAGCACCCGCGGGCGCGGGACCGGCGTGGCGGCCGGCGCACTGCGGGCGCGGCGGCCGGCGGCTGGGATGGGCACCGTGACGGCGACCAGTACGCCGAGCAGGAGCCCGGCGGCCGCGATGACCGCGACGCCGGTGCCGGAACGTGCTTCGGACAGCAGCAGCATCGCCAGGGTCGAGAGCACCACGGTCGCGGAACCGTAGGAGATCTGGGCGGGGGTGGGACGCGGCATGGCGGATCCGTCCTTGTGTACGTCGAGGGTGTCGAAGCGTCGGCCAGGGCGGTCTTTCGGATGGTTCAGAGGTGGCACGCCATCCACCGACTCTACGTTTCGGGATGCCCGGAGGGAACGTCCGGTAAGCGTGACCTTACCCACGGTGCGGAAGCATGGGGGGCGCAAGGGGTCGCATCGCGATCTCCCGGGCCGAACGATCGCCCAATGATCCTAGCCATCCGGTGGCTTGAGCATGCCGTTACGTCCGCTATGCGCAACGGACCGGTCGCTCACCGTACTTGGCGGTCATAACCAAGTCAAGATCTGTCTTTTCTCACGTCACTCCGGTGCAATGGCCTCACCCTAGGGAGGTCAAATCACAGTGATAAGCCACCGACGGACCATCAGATCCGCCGCTCTGGCCGTGGCGATCGCCGCAATAGGTGCCACCGCCTTCCCCGTCGCGGCAGCCCAGGCCGACTCTCAGGCCGGCAGCGTCGTGCGCAAGGACCCGGCTCGGGCGGAGCGCGTCGCGCACGACCTGAAGGGCCCGCTGAGCGAGCGGCAGGCGGCCCAGCGCCAGCAGGCGATCGAGCAGGTCATATCCGGCAAGTCCAAGGTCGAGGACCGCGGCGCCTCGGGCGTGGTGAAGCTCGCGTCGAACAAGTACGTCGAGCTCAAGCGCGAGAAGACCGACAAGATCTTCGTGATCCTCGCCGACTTCGGGACCAAGGTCGACCCCGCGTACGGCGGCACGGCCGGTCCCGCGCACAACACGATAGCCAAGCCCGACCGTCGCAAGGACAACAGCACGGCGTGGCAGGCGGACTACAACCGCCAGCACTTCCAGGACCTGTACTTCTCGCACGCCTCCGGCAAGGAGTCGATGGCGAAGTACTACGAGAAGCAGTCCTCCGGCCGCTACTCGGTCGCCGGCGAGGTCGCGGACTGGGTCAAGGTCGACTGGAACGAGGCCCGTTACGGCAGCAACAAGTGCGACACCTGCACCTGGAACCTCGTCGCCGACGCGGTGAACAAGTGGGTCGACGCGCGCAAGGCCGCCGGTGACTCCGCCACCCAGATCAAGTCGAAGCTGGCCCAGTACGACCAGTGGGACCGCTACGACTTCGATGGCGACGGCAACTTCAACGAGCCAGACGGCTACATCGACCACTTCCAGATCGTGCACGCCGGTGAGGACGAGTCCGCCGGCGGCGGCGCCCAGGGCGAGGACGCGATCTGGGCCCACCGCTGGTACGCCTTCGGCACCGACGCGGGCGCGACCGGCCCGGCCGGCAACCTGCTCGGCGGCACCCAGGTCGGCGACACCGGCGTGTGGGTCGGCGACTACACCGTGCAGCCCGAGAACGGCGGCCTCGGTGTCTTCGCCCACGAGTTCGGCCACGACCTCGGTCTGCCGGACCACTACGACACCACCAACACCGCCGAGAACTCGACCGGTTTCTGGACGCTGATGTCGTCCGGTTCCTGGCTCGGCACCGGCAAGGACGCCATCGGCGACCTGCCCGGCGACATGACCGCCTGGGACAAGCTGCAGCTGGGCTGGCTGAACTACGCCACCGCCAAGGCCGGCAAGAACTCGACCACCACCCTCGGTGTCGCGGAGTACAACACCAAGAAGAAGCAGGGTCTGGTCGTCACGCTCCCCAAGAAGACCGTGGTCACGCAGCTCGCGACCCCGGCCGAGGGCACCAAGCAGTGGTGGAGCGGCAGCGGTGACAACCTGAGCAACACCCTCACCCGCGATGTCGACCTCACCGGCAAGACCTCGGCGAGCCTGGCCCTCAAGGGCTGGTACGACATCGAGGAGAACTACGACTACCTCTACACCGAGGCGTCCACCGACGGCGGCGCCACCTGGACCGCGCTGGACGGCACCGTCGGCGGCGCCCCGCTCCCGCGCGACGCCAGCGGCAAGCCGGCCCTGACCGGCACCGCGGCGACGTACCAGGACATGGCGTTCCCGCTGGACGCGTACGCGGGCAAGTCGGTCAAGCTCCGCTTCCGTTACCAGAGCGACGGCGGCGTGGCCCAGAAGGGCTTCCTGGCCGACGCGATCACCCTGACCGCCGACAACGCCACCGTGTTCAGCGACGGTGCCGAGAACGGTGACAACGGCTGGACCGCCAAGGGCTTCACCGCCAAGGGCTCCACGTTCTCGTCGGAGTACGCGCAGTACTACATCGCCGAGAACCGGCAGTACGTCTCGTACGACAAGACCCTGAAGGTCGGCCCCTACAACTTCGGCTGGGCCACGACCAAGGAGAACTGGGTCGAGCACTACGCGTACCAGAACGGCCTGCTGATCTGGCTGTGGGACACCTCGATGAACGACAACAACGTCAGCGCGCACCCGGGCGCGGGCAAGATCCTCCCGATCGACGCCCACTCCAAGCCGCTGCTGTGGAAGGACGGCACGCTGCAGCGCAACCGCGTGCAGGCCTACGACTCCACGTTCTCGAAGTACCGCACCGACGGCATCACCCTGCACAAGAACGGGGTCACCACCAAGATCCCGAGCAAGGCCGGCAACCCGGTGTTCGACGACAAGAACAAGTACTGGTACTCGACGAACCCGACCGGCGGCGTGAAGGTGTCCCCCACCAACACCCGTATCGCGATCTCCAGTGAGGCCAAGGACGGCAGCACTATCACGATCAAGGTCGGCCCGTCCAAGAAGTGATCACGTACCGCTCGAAGTGACCTGATCGGCCCCCGTCCCCTGGTGGACGGGGGCCGATCCGCAGATCATGTGCTTATGCCCAGCGGCGGGTTCATCCGGCTCCCGAGCGGCGACGTCATCGTCGCCCTCCGGCTGCCCTCGCCCGGCGGGACCCCGGACGACCACATACGGGTGATCGTCGTCTCGGCGAACCGGCAGCGCGCCCTCACCCGGCTGCGCAACCTCGGCTTTCGCACCGCCCGCCTGGCCGGCAACCTGGAGCCGCCCACCGGCGACGAGATCAACGCCGTCCTGCACCACCCCGACGGCCTGGTCTGGCGCCGCATCCCGGCCGCCCCCGCCGAACCCTGGCAGTCCATCGCGGCCCTGCTGGGCCCGACGGCCCGCCGCCCCGCCACGCCGTAGCCGACAGGGCCTACGCCGCGCCCACGACCGGTTTGCCGGTCAGCTCCGCGCCGGCGGCCCGCAGCTCGTCCATCGCCCGGTCCGTCGTCTCCCGCATCACCCCGGCCGTCAGGTCCAGCAGCACCCGGGTGCGCAGGCCCGCGCGGACCGCGTCCAGCGCGGTGGCCCGGACACAGTGGTCGGTGGCGATGCCGACCACGTCGACCTCGCTGACCTCGTGCCGGCTCAGCCACTGCGCCAGACCCGTGCCGTTCTCGTCGGCGCCCTCGAAGCCGCTGTACGCGCCCGAGTGGTGCCCCTTGTCGAAGACCGCCTCCACCGCGCCCGAGGCGACCGCCGGAGCGAAGTTGGGGTGGAAGCCCACGCCCTCGGTGCCGGCCACGCAGTGCACCGGCCAGGTGTGGACGAAGTCCGGCCGCTCGGAGAAGTGGTCGCCGGGGTCGATGTGATGGTCCCGGGTCGCCACGACGTACCGGTAGCCGGCCGTGGTGTCCCCGATGAGGTCGGTGATCGCGGCGGCCACCCCGGCGCCGCCGGCGACGGCCAGGCTGCCGCCCTCGCAGAAATCGTTCTGCACGTCCACGACGATCAGTGCCCGGTGCATCAGGGATCCGTCCTTCCGTTGCTCGCGCCGTTGCTCGCGGTTCATCGACTGTACGTACCGCGCCCCGTCCGCGGCAGGGTGCCTCAGTAGGTGACGTACTCCGTGGGCAGCGCCGGCTCGCCGCGGGAGAGCTGGGTGGCCGACAGCGGCAGTCCGGCGCGCGCCTCGATGTGCCGGCTGCGCGCGGCCTCCAGCGGCTCCCGGGCGACGACCTCGCCGCCGGTCACCAGCGGCACCAGCAGCTGCCGGTCCGCCAGCGCCGCCGGCACCGGCCCGGTGCCGACGACCTCGGCCTCCGCGACGCCGTCGGCGTCCAGCCGGCGCGCCGCCCACTTGCGGCCGCCGACGCTGGTCTTGCCGCCCATCGACTTCTTGGCGACCGGCACCAGGGCCGCGTCCGGGGCGTCGGAGGCGGCGCGGGCGACCAGCTTGTAGACCATCGAGCAGGTCGGGTGGCCGCTGCCGGTGACCACGGAGGTGCCCACGCCGTACGCGTCCACCGGGGCCGCCGCCAGTGAGGCGATGGCGTACTCGTCCAGGTCGGAGGTCACCACGATCCGGGTGTCCTTGGCGCCCAAGTCGTCCAGTTGCTGCCGCACGCGGTGGGCGAGCAGCAGCAGGTCGCCGGAGTCGATGCGCACCGCGCCGAGTTCCGGTCCCGCGATCTCGACGGCGGCGCGGACCGCCTCGGCCACGTCGTAGGTGTCGACCAGCAAGGTGGTGCCCCGGCCCAGCGACTCCACCTGGGCGGTGAAGGCGTCGCGCTCGTTGTCGTGCAGCAGGGTGAAGGCGTGCGCGCTGGTGCCGATGGTCGGCAGGCCGTACCGGAAGCCCGCGGCCAGATTGCTCGACGACACGAAGCCGCCGATGTAGGCGGCGCGGGAGGCGGCCACCGCCGCCAGTTCGTGGGCCCGGCGGGCGCCCATCTCCATGAGCGGACGGCCGGCGGCGGCCACGGCCATCCGGGAGGCGGCGGCCGCGATGGCGCTGTCGTGGTTGAGGACCGACAGCACCACCGTCTCCAGCAGGACCGCCTCGGCGAAGGTGCCCTCCACGCGCAGGATCGGCGAGCCGGGGAAGTACACCTCCCCCTCGGGGTAGCCGAGGACGTCGCCGCGGAAGCGGTAGCCCGCCAGCCACTTCAAGGTGGCGGCGTCCACCACCCGCTCGCGGTCCAGGAAGGCCAGGATGTCGTCGTCGAAGCGGAAGTTCTCCACCGCGTCGAGCAGGCGCCCGGTGCCGCCCACGACCCCGTACCGCCGCCCCTCGGGCAGCCGGCGGGTGAACACCTCGAACACCGAGCGGCGGTCGGCCGCGCCGCTGCGCAGCGCGGCTTGCAGCATGGTCAGCTCGTACCGGTCGGTGAAGAGCGCGGTGGAGGGGACGGCCACGGGCAGCCCCAGGTCTGCAGAGCTCATGGCCAGGATGCTACCCCCAACTCTCGTCAGAGTGACGATTTCTCGGGGGCCGGTTTCCCTGCGGGCGGGATCTGGTGACAGCATGGGATCCGTGAGTGTCGCCCCCGTAGAGATCGAACGGACCGAGTCGAGCGAGGCCCCCTTCGAGGCGCCGTCCCCGGACGTTCCCTGGGTGACCGTCGTCCACAACGACCCGGTCAATCTGATGAGCTACGTGACCTACGTCTTCCAGGCGTACTTCGGCTACCCGAAGGACAAGGCCACCAAGCTGATGCTCGACGTCCACCACAAGGGGCGGGCCGTGGTCTCCAGCGGCACCCGCGAGGAGATGGAACGGGACGTGCAGGCGATGCACGGATACGGGCTGTGGGCCACGCTCACCCAGGACCGCTGAGCACCACGCGCCGCCGGACACCACCCCGCCGGACACCACGCCGCTGAGCACCGCACCGCCGAGAACACCTGACGAGCACCACCGCCGAGCACCATGAGGACGGCTGAGAACACATGCCCGGGTACTTCGAGTCCACGCCCGGTGGCACCGCCGCCGTCGCGCTCGACGAGGTCGAGATCTCCATCCTGCGCAACCTGGCCGTTCAGCTCCTGGAGCTGATCGGGCCCGGCGACAGCGACACCGGCCCCGAAGGCGGCGAGCCGGCCGACCCGTTCGCCGGGCTCTTCGAGGACGGCCCGACCAAGCCCCCGCGGGACCCGGCGCTCGCCCGGCTGTTCCCCGACGCGTACGAGGAGACCGCCGACTCCGCGGAGTTCCGCCGCTTCACCGAGAACGACCTGCGCGCCCGCAAGCGCGGCGACGCCCTCGCGGTGGTGCGCAGCCTCGACGCGCTCACCCCCGGCCGCCGCGGGGGAGCGGTGCTGAACCTGGGCGAGGCCGAGGCGCTGCAGTGGCTCGGGACCCTCAACGACCTGCGGCTGACCCTGGGGTCCCGGCTGGAGGTCACCGACGACGAGGAGAACGAGCTCTACCACCTCCCCGACTCCGACGAGCGCAAGCCGCTCGTCCTCGCCTACCTGTGGCTCGGCGGCCTTCAGGAGAGTCTGGTGGCCACCCTCCAGGTGTGATCGCGGAGCCCTCCGCGCCGGGCTTCCGGACGCCCGCTGTGCGCCCCCCGTCCGCTCAGAGGACGCTCAAATCCGGATAACGATCACGTCACCGCGGACTCCCGCATTCCCATTCGGCGCACCTATTGTCCGCTTCTGCCTGTGGCGTGTGACACATTTGCGCTGCGTGCCCGACGCCCGCCCCGTGATACGAATCCTCGACCACCGGCCGTGACGCCACCCCATGTCGCGGCCGGTCGCGTGGCCGGTCGACCCCGGCGTGCACCTCCAACCATCCGGGGGGATCGGAGCCCGGTCCGCGCCGTACACGGCCGGCCGGGCATGGAGAAAGGCACAGCAGACATGACCTCGACGCAGGTCGAGCACGAGTCCGGCAGCGGGGCCGAGGGAACCGCGACCGCCGAGGGCTACAAGCGGGCGCTGAACGCCCGCCAGGTCCAGATGATCGCCATCGGCGGCGCCATCGGCACCGGCCTCTTCTACGGCTCCAGCACCGGCATCGCGAAGATCGGACCCAGCCTGATCGCCTGCTACGCCGCTGCCGGCGTAGTGATCTTCTTCATCATGCGGGCCCTCGGCGAGCTCCTGACCTACCGCCCCACCTCCGGCAGTTTCGCCGACTACGCCCGCGAGTTCTTCGGCCCGTTCGCGGGCTTCGCCACCGGCTGGTCGTACTGGGCGCTGTGGGTCACCGCGTGCATGTCCGAGGTCACGGCCGCGGGCGCGTACATCAACTTCTGGTGGCCGTCGATCCCGGTCTGGTCCACCGCCGCCGTCGCGCTCGTGGTGCTCTTCGTGGCGAACCTGGTCTCGGTCAAGCTCTTCGGCGAGCTCGAGTTCTGGTTCTCCACCATCAAGGTCACCGCCATCATCGCCATGATCGTCATCGGTGTCGGGGTGCTGACCTTCGGCTTCTCCGCGGCGGGCGACACCGCCTCGGTCACCCACCTGTGGGCCGACGGCGGATTCGCGCCCAACGGCGCCTGGCAGGCCATGCTCGCCATGCAGGGCGTCATCTTCGCCTACCTCGGCGTCGAACTGGTCGGCATCACCGCGGGCGAGGCCGAGAACCCCAAGCAGACCCTGCGCAAGGCGATCAACACCCTCCCGGTGCGCATCGGCATCTTCTACGTCGGCGCGCTGATCGTCCTGCTGTCGGTCTTCTCCTGGACCAAGTACACCCCCGGCGTCAGCCCGTTCGTCCAGGTCTTCGCCCAGGTCGGCATCCCCGGCGCGGCCGGGATCATGAACTTCGTGGTCCTCACCGCGGCCCTGTCCTCGTGCAACTCCGGCATCTACTCCACCGGTCGCATGCTGCGCGGACTGGCCGTCAACGGCGAGGCGCCCCGGCCCATGGGCACCCTCAGCGGCCGTCACCTGCCGCTGCCCGCTCTCATCGGGTCCACCCTGGTCATGGGCATCGGCGTGATCGTCAACGTGGTCTCGCCGGGCAAGGCGTTCCTCTACATCACCTCGGTCGCCACCTGCGCCGGACTGTGGACCTGGATCATGATCCTCGCCGCCCACCTGCGGTACCGCGCCAAGGTCCGCGCCGGGCTGCTGCCCGCCTCCGACTTCCGGATGCCGGGCGCCCCCGTCACCAACTGGCTGGCCATCGCGGCCCTGGTGCTGGTCGTGGTCCTCATGGCGATCGACCCCGACACCCGGCTCGGCCTGTACGTGTGGCTCGTGTGGTCGGCCGTGCTCGCCGTCGGCTACCAGGCCGCCAAGCGGCGCACCCCCACGGACACGTCCGTGGCCTTCGCCCAGAAGTAGCGCGAGCGGTCCCCGCGGCCCGGACCCCGGGCCGCGGGGACCGGCAGTCGGCCTCCGTACTCCCGTACGGGGGCCTCTGCTTATCCTGACGACCATGCTGACCCTCACCCGTGCCCTGCACGACGCCCTCGTCGCCCACGCCCGCGCCGACCACCCCGACGAGGCGTGCGGCGTCATCGCGGGACCGGCCGGCACCGGCCGGCCCGAGCGGCACATCCCGATGCTCAACGCGGCCCGCTCGCCCACGTTCTACGAGTTCGACTCCGGGGATCTGCTCAAGCTCTACCGCGAGCTGGACGACCGCGACGAGGAGCCCGTGGTCATCTACCACTCGCACACCGCCACCGAGGCCTACCCCTCGCGCACCGACATCTCCTACGCCAACGAGCCGGGCGCGCACTACGTGCTGGTCTCCACCGCCGACACCGACGACGCCGGGCCCTTCCAGTTCCGTTCCTTCCGGATCGTGGACGGCGAGGTCACCGAGGAACCCGTCGAGATCGTCGACGCCTACATCTGAGACAACGTCGTCCGCATCATGGGACACCCATCTCTGGCCGCCTGGGGGAATCGATACGATGACCCCATGGTTCTCCACGACGTGAGCGACAAGGCGCCGGGCACCCTGCTCGTGGCGCGGCTGTACGTCGACTTGTGCCGCCTCGCCGGCGCGGCATGTCCCCGTCCCTGACGCGCCGACCGCACCACCGTGCGGGCTCCGGACCGCCCACCGGACCTCGTCCGCCGGGCCGGAACACGCCGGGACGCCGCACCGCCGCCCGCATCACACGACGCCCCTTCCGACTGGAGCCCCGCATGGCCATCGAGGTCCGCATCCCGACCATCCTTCGCAGCTACACCGGCGGCGCCAAGGCCGTCGACGGCAGCGGCAGCACGATCGACGAGCTCCTCACCGACCTCGACGCCCGCCACGCGGGCATCCGCGAGCGCATCGTCGACGGGGGCGAACTGCGGCGCTTCGTGAACGTCTACCTCAACGACGAGGACGTCCGCTTCCTCGACGGCATCTCCACCAAGCTGACCGACGGCGACAGCGTCACCATCCTCCCCGCCGTCGCGGGTGGAATGTCCTGATGCGGTACGACAGCCCGCTGGCAGCCGTCGGCAACACCCCGCTGGTGCGGCTGCCGCGTCTGTCCCCCTCCGCCGAGGTCGGGGTCTGGGCCAAGCTGGAGGACCGCAACCCCACCGGCTCGGTCAAGGACCGCCCGGCCCTGCACATGATCGAGCAGGCCGAGCGCTCCGGACGTCTCACCCCCGGCTGCACGATCCTGGAGCCCACCTCCGGCAACACCGGCATCTCGCTGGCCATGGCGGCCCGGCTCAAGGGCTACCGCATGGTCTGCGTCATGCCCGAGAACACCTCCTCCGAGCGGCGCGAGCTGCTCGCCATGTGGGGCGCCGAGATCATCCCCTCCCCGGCCGCCGGCGGCTCCAACACCGCCGTGCGCGTCGCCAAGGAGCTCAGCGCGGAGCACCCCGACTGGGTGATGCTCTACCAGTACGGCAACCCCGACAACGCCGGCGCCCACTACGCGACCACCGGCCCCGAGATCCTCGCCGACCTGCCCTCCGTCACCCACTTCGTCGCCGGGCTCGGCACCACCGGCACCCTGATGGGCGTCGGCCGCTATCTGCGCGAGAAGGTCCCCGGCGTGCAGATCGTCGCCGCCGAGCCGCGCTACGACGACCTGGTCTACGGACTGCGCAACCTCGACGAGGGCTTCATCCCCGAGCTCTACGACGAGTCCGTCCTCACCACCCGCTTCTCCGTCGGCTCCGCCGACGCCGTCCGCCGCACCCGCGAACTGCTCCAGCAGGAGGGCATCTTCGCCGGCGTCTCCACCGGAGCCGCCCTGCACGCCGCCCTCGGCGTCGCCCGCAAGGCCGAACACGCGGGCGAGCGGGCCGACATCGTGTTCGTCGTCGCCGACGGCGGCTGGAAGTACCTGTCGACCGGCATCTACACCGCCGAGTCCACCGAAGCGGCCGTCGCCGCCCTGCACGGCCAGCTCTGGGCCTGAGCCTCACGCACCCCCCGCGGCGCCCCCGTCCCGGCGAAGTTCCGGCGACGAGGGCGCCGTACTGGTGATTCCGCCCACAACGGGGCTCCGCAGAGGAGCACGCACAGCCCGTGCGCCTTACGCTCAAGAACACATGGCGGGTCGCTCCCGCCCTCCCCCCACCCCTGTACGGAGTGGGGCACACTGGCGCGCCAACGCAAGACCCCCGGAACAATCCACGGAGGTTTCTGCACATGAAGCTCACCGTCGTCGGCTGCTCGGGGTCGTTTCCGTCCGCGGATTCGGCCTGTTCCAGCTACCTCGTCGAGGCCGACGGCTTCCGGTTGCTGCTCGACATGGGTAATGGCGCCCTCGGCGAGCTGCAACGCCACTGCGGTCTGTACGACCTCGACGCCGTCCTGCTGAGTCATCTGCACGCCGACCACTGCATCGACATGCTCGGGTACTTCGTCGCGCGCTACTACCGCCACGAAGGCGGCCCCGCCCAGGCCATCCCCGTCTACGGACCGGAAGGCACCGAGCGTCGCCTCGCGAGCGCTTACGGGGACGTGCCCGACGAGAAGTGCATGAGCGAGGTCTTCGACTTCCGCACCCTCGGCCCCGGGGCCTTCCGGCTGGGCCCGTTCACCGTCACCGCGGACACGGTCAGCCACCCCGTCGAGGCCTACGGCTTCCGCATCGAGCACGCCGGCCGCAGCCTCACCTACTCCGGTGACACCGGCCGGAGCGACGCCCTGCTGACCCTGACCGAGGGCACCGACCTCTTCCTGTGCGAGGCCTCCTTCACCCACGGCAAGGAGGACATCCCCGGCCTGCACCTCAACGGCCGCGAGGCCGGCGAGTACGCCGACCGCGCCGGCGCCGGCCGCCTCGTCCTCACCCACATCCCGCCGTGGACCGACCCCCAGGTCAACCTCGACGACGCCCGCGCGGCCTACGACGGCCCGGTGGAGCTCGCGAAGGCGGGCGCGGTCTACGAGATCTGACGCCTTCGGCATGAACGAGGCCCCCGGAACCTGGTCGGTTCCGGGGGCCTCGTTCACGCGGGCGCCGTCGCTAGGCCTTGGTGAGGTCCTCGATCTCCTCCTCGGGTTCGCGGCCCGGGGTGGGGAGGTTGAACTTCACGATCGCAAAGCGGAAGACCACGTAGTAGATCGCGGCGAAAGCCAAGCCGATCGGGATGATCAGCCAGGGTTTCGTGTCCCGGTTCCAGTAGAGGGCGTAGTCGATCAGTCCCGCGGAGAAATTGAAGCCCGCGTGCACTCCCAGTCCCCACGTCACGGCCATGGACACCGCGGTGAGGACGGCGTGCACGGCGTACAGCAGCGGCGCGACGAACATGAAGGAGAACTCGATCGGCTCGGTGACACCGGTGACGAAGGAAGTCAGGGCCAAGGAGATCATCATGCCCAGGACGGCCTTGCGGCGCTCGGGGCGGGCGGCGTGCGCCATGGCGAGTGCGGCGGCCGGCAGCGCGAACATCATGATCGGGAAGAAGCCCGACATGAACTGCCCCGCCGTCGGGTCGCCGGCCAGGAAGCGGCCGTAGTCGCCATGGGCGACCTCTCCCGCCGCATTGGTGAAGTCGCCGAGCTGGAACCAGGCAACCGTGTTGACGAACTGGTGCATGCCGATCGGAATCAGCGCGCGATTGACCAGCCCGAACAGGCCCGCGCCGGCAGAACCGAGGCCGGTCATCCACTCGCCGAAGTTACTGATGCCGTCGCCTATGGGCTCCCACACCAGTCCGAAGAAGACGCCGATGAGGAGGCCGACGAACGCCGTGATGATCGGCACCAGGCGGCGGCCGTTGAAGAAGCCGAGCCAGTCGACGAGCTTGGTGCGGTGGAACCGCTGCCACAGCACTGCCGACAGCAAACCGATGATGATGCCGCCGAGCACACCGGGATCGTTGTATTTCGCGGCTATGTACACGCCGTGCTCGATCTTGGCGTCGGCGACCGGGAAGGCTTGCAGCACCTTGGAGTAGACCAGGAAGCCGACAACAGCGGCGAGCGCAGTGGATCCGTCCGCCTTCTTGGCGAAGCCGATGGCCACGCCCACGCAGAACAGCAGCGGAAGCGCGCCGGTGAGAGCGCCACCCGCGTTGGCGAATACGGAGGCCACCTTGTCCCAGCCGAGGCCGTCGGCCCCGAAGACGTCAGGCTGGCCCAGCCGGACCAGGAGTCCCGCCGCCGGCAGGACGGCGATCGGCAGCTGGAGGCTGCGGCCGATCTTCTGCAGGCCCTGAAAAAGGCCGGAGCCCCGCTTCTTCGCCGCGGGAGCCGCCGTGGGGGTGGCGGTCGTCATGGAGTTCCTCCTGGTCTGAACCACTCAGTGGTGTAGACCAGTCTTAACACGCACTTGACGCGCAGAGGAACGCTTCGCTCCATGTGGTCTAGACCACATTTCGGAGCGTGCCGCCTCCGCTACGCCTTGAGGTTGTCCCGCGTCATCTCCTCGGCGACCTCCTCCGGCTCCCGCCCCGGCGTCGCCAGGTCGAACCGCGTGATCACCAGCCGGAAGAGCACGTAGTAGACCGCCGCGAACACCAGCCCGATCGGAATGATCAGCCACGGTCTGGTCGCCAGCGACCAGTTGACGACGTAGTCGATGAGACCGGCCGAGAAGCTGAAGCCGTCGTGCACCCCCAGCGCCCAGGTGACCGCCATCGAGGCACCGGTCAGCACCGCGTGGATCGCGTACAGCGCCGGCGCGATGAAGAGGAAGGAGTACTCGACGGGCTCGGTGATCCCCGTGACCAGCGAGGTCAGCCCCACCGACAGCATCAGGCCGCCGACCTCCTTGCGGCGCTCCGGACGGGCGCAGTGCGTGATGGCCAGTGCCGCGGCGGGCAGCGCGAACATCATGATGGGGAAGAAACCCGACGTGAACTGCCCCGCCGTCGGGTCGCCCTGCAGGAACCGCGTGATGTCCCCGTGCACCACCTGGCCGTCCGGCGTGGTGTAGTCGCCGAACTGGAACCACACGAACACGTTCAGGAACGTGTGCAGGCCCAGCGTCAGCAGCGCCCGGTTCGCCACCCCGAAGATGCCCGCGCCCCACGACCCCAGGTCGCTCAGCCACTGGCTGAAGCTCGTCAGACCGCTCCCGATCGGCGGCCACACCCACAGCGACAGCGCCGCGAAGGCGATCGCGACGAGGGACATGATGATCGGGACCAGCCGCCGCCCGTTGAAGAAGCCGAGCCAGTCCACCAGCCGCGTGCGGTGGTAGCGCTGCCAGAAGAAGGCCGTCAGCAGCCCGATCACGATCCCGCCGAAGACCCCCGGGTTCTGATACGCGGCGGGGGCCGCCCCCGCGGGCGTGCCCGGCGGGATGCAGGCACCGCTGATCAGGCTCGCCTGAACGAAGACCGTGCCCCGCGGGCAGTCCTGCGGGAACTGGTGCAGCACCCCGTAATAGACGAGAAAGCCCACGACCGCCGCCAGCGCCGTCGAACCGTCCGCCTTCTTCGCCATGCCGATCGCGACACCCACCGCGAACAGCAGCGGCAGCCCCAGCGAGCCGTCCAGCAGCGCGCCGCCCGCGCCGTCGAACACCTTCGCCACGTTGTCCCAGCCCAGGCCCTTGGCGCCGAAGACATCCGGCTGGCCCAGCCGGTTCAGGATGCCCGCCGCCGGCAGTGCCGCGATGGGCAGCTGCAGGCTGCGCCCCATCTTCTGCAGCCCCTGGAAGAGCGTGCCCGTCCACCTGCGGCCGGGCCGCGGACCTGCGGCGGCGTCCGAGCTCATGGGCACTACCTCCTGGCGGGTAAAATGGTGTAGACCAGTTGAGGCGCGGCTGTGTCAGAGATGCATCCCCGCAATTGCGGTCCACACCTGCATTACCGTGTGAAATCGGACCGAACGGCCGAGACAACCAGGAGCTGCACATGGCCAGCAAGGCAGAGAAGATCGTCGCCGGGCTCGGCGGACTCGACAACATCGAGGAGATCGAGGGCTGCATCACCCGCCTCCGCACCGAGGTCGCCGACCCCTCCCTCGTCGACGAGGCCGCGCTCAAGGCCGCCGGCGCCCACGGCGTCGTCAAGATGGGCAACGCCATCCAGGTCGTCATCGGCACCGACGCCGACCCGCTCGCCGCCGAGATCGAGGACATGCTCTGACCCCGGCCCGCCGGCTCTGATCACCCGCAAGGGGCCCGTTCCGCAACCGGCACGGGCCCGCGGTTCACTTGCGGATAGGCTCGTCGGCATGTCTCGTATCGACGGCCGCACACCCGACCAGCTCCGCCCCGTCACCATCCAGCGTGGCTGGAGCAAGCACGCCGAAGGATCGGTGCTCATCTCCTTCGGCGACACCAAGGTCCTCTGCACCGCCTCCGTCACCGAAGGCGTGCCGCGCTGGCGCAAGGGCAGCGGCGAAGGCTGGGTGACCGCCGAGTACTCCATGCTCCCGCGCTCCACCAACACCCGCGGCGACCGCGAATCCGTACGCGGCAAGATCGGCGGACGCACCCACGAGATCTCCCGCCTCATCGGCCGTTCCCTGCGCGCCGTCATCGACCACAAGGGATTCGGCGAGAACACCGTGGTCCTGGACTGCGACGTCCTCCAGGCCGACGGAGGCACCCGCACCGCCGCCATCACCGGCGCGTACGTGGCCCTCGCCGACGCCGTCACCTGGATGCACGGCCGCAAGCTGCTGCGCGCCAAGGCCCAGCCGCTCAAGGGCACCGTCAGCGCGGTCAGCGTCGGCATCATCGACGGCGTCCCGATGCTCGACCTCTGCTACGAGGAGGACGTCCGCGCCGAGACCGACATGAACGTCGTCTGCACCGGCGACGGCCGCTTCGTCGAGGTCCAGGGCACCGCCGAGGGCCAGCCCTTCGACCGCAAGGAACTGGGCTCCCTGCTCGACCTGGCCGTCGGAGGCTGCGTCGAACTCGACGCCCTGCAGCGCGTGGCGCTCGAAGAACTCGAACAGATCACCAAGAACTGACCAAGAAACGGTGTGGGGAGTGCAACCCGGCGGCGGTCCGGTGCGTGTGTAGAGACATGCACTCACGCACCCGCCGCCTTGCCGTACTCGCCGCCGCCACCGCACTCGGCGCCGCCGCCCTCACCGGCTGCGGCGCCGTCGACGCCGTCGACTCCGTCAACAAGGCCCTCGACTGCGCCACCGTCGCCGCCCAGGTCGCCGGCGACGTCCAGAACCTGCAGAACGCCGTGAGCAACGCGGGCAACGACCCGCAAGCCGCCGCCACCGCGCTCAACCAGATCGCCGACCACCTCGCCGCCCTCGGCGACAAGACCGACAACGCCGACGTCACCAAGGCCGTGAACGACCTCCAGAAGGCCGTCGACAACGCCCGCACCGCCGCCGACTCCGGCCAGGCCCCCGACATCAGCCCCGTCGCCGACGCCGCCGCCGGGCTCACCAAGGTCTGCAGCCCCGGCTGACCACGACCGGGATAATCGAGGCCATGCCGCACACCCGACTGGTCCTCGCCACCCGCAACGCCCACAAGGTCGCCGAACTCCACGCCATCCTGGCCGCCGCCGGGCTCGGCGTGGAACTCGTCGGCGCCGACGCCTACCCCGAGATCCCCGACGTCAAGGAAACCGGCGTCACCTTCGCGGAGAACGCCCTCCTCAAGGCCCACGCCCTCGCCCAGGCCACCGGCCTGCCCGCCGTCGCCGACGACTCCGGCCTCTGCGTCGACGTCCTCGGCGGCGCCCCCGGCATCTTCTCCGCCCGCTGGGCTGGCAAGCACGGCGACGACCGCGCCAACCTCGGCCTCCTCCTCGCCCAGCTCTCCGACATCGACCACCCCCACCGCGCCGCCCACTTCATGTGCGCCGCCGCCCTCGCCCTCCCCGACGGCACCGAACACGTCGTCGAGGGCCGCCTCCTCGGCACCCTGCGCTTCACCCCGGAGGGCACGGGCGGCTTCGGCTACGACCCGATCCTCCAGCCGCTGGGCGAGTCCCGTACGTGCGCCGAACTGACGCCGGAGGAGAAGAACGCCATCAGCCACCGCGGCCAGGCGTTCCGCGCGCTGGTGCCGGTGGTGCGGGAACTGGTGGGGTGAGACGGCGAGGGGCGGGGGGGCGGGGGCAGGGGGCGCCCCCCCCCCGGGGGGGGGCGGGGCGGCGGCCCCCCGACGCCACCGGGCGCAAACCGCCGCGGGC
>NZ_JBHXSO010000002.1:33600-35488 GCF_042714775.1 Streptomyces sp. NPDC058691
GGGGGGCCTGCGTTGCCGGGGGGGGGGGCGGGTGGGGGGTGTTGGGGGGGGTTTCGGGGGGGGGGGCGGGCCCCCTTGCCGGGGCCCGCGCCCCTCAGCGGTGGGCCCGGTGGGACTCGAACCCACGACACACCGGATCTAAACCGGCGTCCTCTTGCCAGCTGGGATACGGGCCCGCTGCGCCAACTCTACTGGCTGGGCCCGCTCACCTGCCCGGTCAATATGCGTCCGACCGCCCTGCCGGGCAAAGGTGGCGGTCTGGCTGTGGCAGGAAGGGCACAGATACCGGAGATTGCCGATCCGGTTGTCGAGCCGGTCCCCGTTGATGTGATCGATCTCCAGCGCGATGGGCAGGCCTTGCCACACGGGACCCGTGCCGCAGGCGCCGCATACGTAAGCCATGCCCATCTCCTGCAGCGCGCGGTGGAGCAGGCGGCGGCTGGTGCGCGGGCTGTCCGAGGCGAGCAGCCGCAGGATCTCCTCCGCAGGCTTGCGCCTCTGCGACGGGATGCCGCGGGCATGCGCCTGCCCCGTGAAGTGCGCGGTGGGCAGCCCCTGTTCCGCGATGGCCTGTTTGATCCTCCTCCTGGATGTCCCGTTGTCCGGCAGGTCGAGGCTCCGGATGATGCCGGCGAGGCTCGTCGACGCGGATACTGCCGCGCGGAGTTCGTCACCGTGGATCGCTCGTGACCTGCTGCTCACCGGCTGCGGGAAATGGGAGGTGTCCACGCCGAAATGGGCCAGCCTGCGGGCGATGTGCCGGTAGGCGCTGTCGTAGGGGGCCACGCCCAGGTGCTCCAGGATTTCCCGGATGGAACCGCAGCGGGACGCGGCCTCCTCAAGGATCTCCTTGGTGTACCTGCGCGGCTGCTTGCGGGGCAGCGGTTCATCGACGAAGTGGCCTGTATCGATGCCGTAGTGCTTCAGGCGCTCCCTCAAATACCCCAGGGGGCCGCTGCCGAGCGGTTGCCCGAGTCGCCGGAGCATGTCCACAAGGCTGTGGGACTCCGCCGCGCAGGATGAGAGGGAGGCCCGGGTGTAGCCCGGGCTGTCGTAGAGGCGCGACATCTACCGGACCGCCCCGCGGCGCTTGCGGCCGCGATATGTGTCGGTGGCCGCATGGCAGTTGGGGCAGAGGAGCCGCAGGTTCTCGGGGCGGTTGTCCCACCAGTCCCCATTGACGTGGTCGACCTCGAGGCGCAGCGGGCTGCCGTTCCATTCCGGTCCGGTGCCGCACATCGCGCACATGTCCCGGACGCCGCCGCGGAGCAGATGCCCGCGCAGTCGGTGGCTGGGGATCCGCCCGTCCGCGGGCGTGCCGAGCACCAGGCGGTCGCCCAAGGAGCCCCTGGGGCGGCGCGGCCGGGAGTTCGGTGTGAAGTGCGAGGTGTCGATGCCCAATCGCGCGATGCGCCGGCCGATGTGCGCCTGGTTGCCGCCGACCGGGTTGATGCCGAGCCGTCGTACGACGTCCGCGATGCTGGTCGACTCGCGGACGACGGCCCGCAGCCGCCGTTCGGTGTGGCGTACTCCTTCCTGCTCGAAGTGCGTGCAGTCGATCTTCCAGGCGGCGAGCAGCTTGCGGAGGTAGGCGCGGCTGCCGTTGGTCGGTGTGCCGCCCAGCCTCGTGATCACCTCGGACAGCGACCGGCAGACGGCGGCCGCCTCTTCGACCAGCTCGCGGGTGTATTTGACGCCCACATATCCCCCATGCGATCTGATGTTGCACTTTCGCACGGAATAACGACCCGTTCGTACGACGGTTACGCCGTCCGGGAATATGCCAGGGGCGCCCGGCGCACGCTGCGCCGGGCGGCCCCGGGGGTGGGGCGGGTGGGCTATGGGGGCTTGAGGCACTGGGGGTGGCGGCCGCGGCCCTCGATGTGGG
>NZ_JBHXSO010000002.1:35498-194579 GCF_042714775.1 Streptomyces sp. NPDC058691
CCCCAAAACCCCCCTTGTCTTTTGTTTTTCCAATTTCCCACTTAAAAACCCCCCGTTGCGTCGGCGGTTCCCGGCGCCGGGAATACCCGCGGGGGGGCCGGCCCCCGGGGGCCCGGGCCGCCCCTGGGGGAGGGCCGGGAGGCCTATGCGTCCTTGAGGACCTGGCGTTGGCGGCCGAGGCCCTCGATCTCGAGCTCGACGACGTCGCCGGCCCGGAGGTACGGCTTGGGCTCGGGGCGGCCGAGGGCGACGCCGGCCGGGGTGCCGGTGTTGATGACGTCGCCGGGGTAGAGGGTCATGAACTGGCTGAGGTAGCGGACGACTTCGGCGACCGGGAAGATCTGGTCGGCGGTGGTGCCGTCCTGCTGGAGGGCGCCGTTGACCCACAGGCGCAGGCCGAGGGCCTGGGGGTCGGGGACCTCGTCGGGGGTGACGAGCCAGGGGCCGAGGGGGTTGAAGGTCTCGCAGTTCTTGCCCTTGTCCCATTGGCCGCCGCGTTCGATCTGGAAGGCCCGTTCGGACACGTCGTGGGCGACGGCGTAGCCGGCGACGGCGGCGAGGGCTTCCTCGGGGGAGGCGGCGTAGCGCAGTTCGCGGCCGATGACGACGGCGAGTTCGACCTCCCAGTCGGTCTTGAGGCTGCCGCGGGGGACGAGGACGGTGTCCTCGGGGCCGACGACGGTGTCGGGGGCCTTCATGAAGAGGATCGGCTCGGTGGGGATGGCGGCGCCGGTCTCGGTGGCGTGGTCGTGGTAGTTGAGGCCGATGCAGACGATCTTGCCGATGCTGGCGAGCGGGGGGCCGGTGCGCAGGTCGTCGGCGTCGAGGAGGGGCAGGGTGCCGGCTGCGGCGGCCTCGCGGATGCGGTCGAGGGCGGCGGGGTCGGCGAGCAGGGTGCCGTCGATGTCGGGGGTGAGGGCGGACAGGTCGCGCAGGACGCCGTCCTGGTCGAGAAGGGCCGGGCGTTCGGCTCCGGCGGGGCCGACTCGCAGCAGCTTCACGAGACTCTCCGGTGGGTCGAGGGAATGCGGATGGTCATTTCCGATGGGGACGGTCATCGGAGGTCTTGGCTGATCCTCCAGCGGAGGGGGTGTCGCTCGCAACCCCCTTCCCAGGGTGCGGACGGTGCAGCCAGGCGCGCTCGGCGGTGGTGGCGGCCGCGGCGAGTGCGGGGGTGAGCCCGGTGTGGGTGAGGAGCAGGCCGGCGGGGAGGGTGAGGGCGACGAGGGCCGTGACGGTGTGCGCCCGCAGGGCCGTGGCCAGGGTGCGGGTCACCGGGTCCTCCTTCCGGTGTTGCTTCCGGTCTGCCTTCCGGTCCGCCGGGTGGGTCTCGTGAGGTGATGACGTTCGTGGGGGCGGCGGAGTTCCGCCGACCGTACGGGGGATTCCTCCGATGTCTGGCCGTGCGTGCTACCCGGCGAGGAGCCGCGACACCGTGTAGATGGCCAGGCCCGCCAGGGCGCCGACGACCGTGCCGTTGATCCGGATGAACTGCAGGTCCCGGCCGACGTTGGCCTCGATCTTGCGGGTGGTCTGCTCGGGGTCCCAGCCGGCGATGGTGTCGGTGATCAGCGCGGTGATCTCGTCGCGGTAGGTGGTGACGACGTAGGTGGCGGCGTCCTCCAGCCAGCCGTCGATCTTGGCGGTGAGCCGCGGGTCCTCGGTCATCCGGGCGCCCAGTGACAGCAGCGAGGCGCGGGCGCGCAGCCGCAGTTCGCTGTGCTCGTCCTCGGCCGCGGCGACGATCATGCCGCGTACCGAGCCCCACGCGGACTCGATGAGGTCCTGCACCTCGTGGCGCTCGATGAGGTCCTTCTTGAGCCGTTCCACCCGCCTGCGTGTGTCGGGGTCGGACTGGAGCTCGGTGGCGAAGTCGGCGAGGAAGGTGTCGAGGGCGCCGCGCGCGGGATGCTCGGGCATGTCGCGCATCTCGGCGGTGAACCGCACCAGTTCCTTGTAGACCCGCTCGCCGACCTTGCGGTCCACGAAGCGCGGGGTCCAGCCGGGCGCGCCGCCCTGGACGGCGTTCATCACCGAGTCGCCGTGCTCGGTCAGCCAGTCGTAGGCCCGTACGCAGACCAGGTCGACCATGCGCCGGTGGCCGCCGTCGGCGACGATCCGTTCCAGCATCTTCCCTATGCCGGGGCCGATCTCCTGCGCGTCCGCGCGGCGGGTGATGGCCTCGCCGACCACGGCCTGGACGTCGGAGTCGCGCAGTACCGTCAGGGCGCCGCGCAGGGCCGCGGCGCCTTGTTCGGTGACGCGGTCGGCGTGTTCGGGGTCCTCCAGCCAGGTGCCGAGGCGGTGGGCGATGCCGACCTTGCGCAGCCGGGTGCGTACGACGGTCTCGGACAGGAAGTTGTCGCCGACGAAGTCGCCGAGCGTGCGGCCGAGGGCGTCCTTCTTGGTGGGGATGATGGCGGTGTGCGGGATGGGCAGGCCGAGCGGCCTGCGGAAGAGCGCTGTCACCGCGAACCAGTCGGCGAGCGCGCCGACCATGCCCGCCTCGGCGGCCGCCGCGACGTAGCCGCTCCAGACGCCCGCGCCCGCCGACTCCGCCCATTTCGCGAGGCCGTACACCAGCGTGGCGACCAGCAGCAGCCCGGTGGCGATCACTTTCATGCGGCGGACGCCGCGCCGCCTGTCCTCGTCGGCGGGGCTGTACGAGAACGCCGGAGTGGCGCTCTCACCCGTTCCGGTCACCGGAGTCCTCTCCATCCGTCGCACCCGTCTCCCTTCCGCGTATCGCGCACGCCACACTCACCAGTTGGAACGAACAACGGGTTCCCGGCGTCCGACAGAGCAGACGGACAGGTCCGGCCTTCTCCATGGGATCATGAGTGCGGGCGGATCGCGCCGGTTTCCGACACCCCCCAGCCCAGGAGTGAGCACCGCATGGCCAGATCGACCGGTTATGCCCTGCTCGCCGGACTCACCGCCCTGGTGGCGGTCGTCTCGGCGGCGATCTTCGTCGTCATCGGCCGTGCGGATGTCACGGCCCGCGCGGGGCATCCGTCCCTGGCGGCCGGGAGCGCCCGCACCGCCGCGCCGGCGGCCGCGGGTTCCTGGGTCGGCACGTGGTCCACCTCTCCCGTCGGCGGTGAGCCCAACACACCGGACGGATACCCCGGATGGTCGATCCGCAACGTGGTGCACACCAGCGTCGGCGGCACGTCGGTGCGGGTGCACCTGTCGAACGCCTTCGGCACCACGCCACTGGTGATCGGGCGCGCCACCGTCGCCCGCGCGGCAGGGGCCGGTGGTGCGGCGGCCGTCGAGGACACCATGCGGGCGCTGACCTTCGCCGAGCGGGAGTCGGTGACGATCCCGGCGGGCGGAGGGGTCGTCAGCGACCCGGTGCAACTGGCCCTGCCGCAGCAGTCCGATCTGCTGGTCACGACCTACGCGGCGCTGTCCTCCGGCCCGGTGACCTATCACGCGCGCGCCCGGCAGATCTCGTTCATGGCGCGGGGCGAGCGCACCGCGGAGACCTCGGGCCGGTCGTACACGACGCCGAGCCCGTATTGGCGGTACGTCAGCGCGGTGGACGTCTTCACCGCGCAGGCGGCCGGTTCGGTGGTGTTCCTGGGCGACTCGATCACCGACGGCGTCACCTCCACCGTCGGCGCGAACCACCGCTGGCCCGACTACCTGGCGGACCGTCTGCTGGCCTCGGGCGACCGGCGGCTGCGCCTGGGCGTTCTCAACCAGGGCATCAGCGGCAACCGGGTGCTGCGCGACGACGGCGCCGGAGCCAATCCCAGCGCTCTGGACCGGCTGGACCGCGACGCGCTGTCCCAGACCGGGGCGCGCGCGATGATCGTGGAACTGGGTATCAACGACATCCTGCGGCCGCCGCAGGAGACCAGTGCGGACGCGGTGGTCTCCGGGCTGCGGCAGATCGTGGCGCGGGGCCACGCCCGCGGGATGCGGGTGATCGGCGGGACGCTGCTGCCCTTCGAGGGCCATGTGGGTTTCAGCCCGGCCACCGAGGCCGTTCGGCAGCAGGTCAACGCGGCGATCCGGGCGGGCACGGTGTACGACGCGGTGATCGACTTCGACAAGGCGCTGCGTGACCCGTACCGTCCGACGAGGATGCGATACGGCTACGACTCCGGTGACCATCTGCACCCCGGCGACGCGGGTTTCCGCCGGATGGCCGAGGCCGTCCGTCCGGCCCTGCTGCTGGGTTCCGCCGCCGCGAAGGTGTGACGGCGACCGGGGCGGGCTCGACGAGGATTTCGAAGGACGGCGATGACGGATCACGCGGGCGGACTGCCCGGCTACGCCGAGCGCTTCACCGCGCCGGAGGGCTACCTGGACTTCGCCCGTTACGGGCCGCCCTCGCGTGATGTCCTGGAGGCGACGGCGACCGCGCTGGCCACGTCGGCCGAAGCCGACCACACCACCGTCGATGAGCTGATGCGCGCCGAGCCGCGGGCCCGCGCCGCGGCCGGCCGGCTGGCGGGCACGGATGCCGCGCACGTGGCGCTGCTGCCCAATGCCTCCACGGGGCTGTTCCACGCGGCCTTCGGCCTGGCCGCGGGCGCGGTCCTGGTGCCGGCCGCGGACTTCCCGGCCAACCACTACCCGTGGCGGCGCACCGCGGCCCTGGGCCGGGCGGTGCCGCGCTGGCTGGATGCCGCGCCCACCCCGGACGCGGTGCGGGCGGCGCTGACCGACGAGGTGGTCGCGGTCTCGATCAGCGCCGTGGACTTCCGTACCGGTTACCGCGCCGACCTGGCCGCGCTCCGCGAGGTGATCGGCGACCGGCTGCTGATCGTCGACGCCATGCAGGCCTTCGGTGTCGTGGAGATGCCCTGGCAGGCCGCGGACGTCGTGGTCGCCGGCGGTCAGAAGTGGCTGCGGGCCAGCTGGGCGACCGGATTCGCCGCGCTGTCGGACCGGGCCCTGGAGCGGCTGGAGCCGACGCTGTCGGGCTGGACGGGGGTGCGGGACGTCGCCGTCTTCGACGACGCCGAGCATCCGCCGGCCCCTGACGCGCTGCGCTGGAGCATCACCAATCTGAGCCCGGTGACGGCGGCCGCCTTCGCGGTGGCGCTGGAGCTGGTGGAGTCGAGCGGCATGGCCGCGATCGAGGCGCACGTGGCGCGGCGGGTGGACGAGCTGATCGAGGTGGTGGGCGCGGCGGGCGGTGAGCTGCTGTCGCCGGTCGCGCCGGGGGAGCGGGCGGGCATCGTGTCGTTCGCGGTGCCCGGCACCGATCCCGCGCGGATCGCCAAGGCGCTGCACGAGCACGGCGTGACCCCTTCGGTGCGCGCGGACTCGGTGCGGCTGTCGGCGCACGCCTCCACGACGTCGGGCGCGGTCGAGCGGGTGCGGGCGGCGCTGGATTCGCTGCGCTGAGCCGGGCCGCCGGGCGCGCCGGCGGTGTCACACGGGCGCGCCGCCGGCGGCGTACATGCGGGCGATGACGTCCTCGATGACGGGTTCGCGCACCGACAGGTCGACGACGCCGTGCCGGGCGGCGAGCTCCGCCACCAGGGGTGCCGCGCTCGCGGAGGCGGGGAAGGCGATCCACTGGCGGGGCCCGTCGACGCGTGCGCAGCGGGCGCCGGGGAGCTCCACGGGCGGCAGTTCGTGTTCGAAGTCGACGACGAGGGTGCGTTCGCTCTCGCCGATCGCGTGCAGTCCGGCGAGTCCGCCGTCGTACATCAGGCGCCCGTGGTCGATGACCATGACGCGGCGGCACAGCTGCTCGATGTCGGTGAGGTCGTGCGTGGTGAGCAGGACGGTGGTGCCCTGTTCGGTGTTGACGCCGCGCAGGAACTGCCGGACCTTGGCCTTGCTGACGACGTCGAGGCCGATGGTGGGCTCGTCGAGGTAGAGGACTTCGGGGTCGTGCAGCAGGGCGGCCGCGATGTCGCCGCGCATGCGCTGGCCGAGGGAGAGCTGCCGCACGGGGACGTCCAGCAGCGGGGCGAGGTCGAGCAGTTCGACGCAGCGGTCGAGGTTGCGGCGGTAGCGCGGCGCGTCGATGCGGTACATGCGGCGCACCAGTTCGTAGGAGTCCTGCAGTGGCAGGTCCCACCACAAGGTGGTGCGCTGGCCGAAGACGACGCCGATGCGCCGGGCCAGGCGGGCGCGTTCGCGGGAGGGGTCGATGCCCGCGACGCGCAGCCGGCCGGCGCTGGGGGTGAGGATGCCGGTGAGCATCTTGATGGTGGTGGACTTCCCGGCGCCGTTGGGGCCGATGTAGCCGATCATCTCGCCGGCGGGGACGCTGAAGGTGAGGCCGTCGACGGCGCGCACCTGGTGTCGTTCGCGGCGCATCAGCCCGGTCTTGCGGCGGA
This sequence comes from Streptomyces sp. NPDC058691, assembly GCF_042714775.1. Classification (NCBI taxonomy): domain Bacteria; kingdom Bacillati; phylum Actinomycetota; class Actinomycetes; order Kitasatosporales; family Streptomycetaceae; genus Streptomyces; species Streptomyces sp. NPDC058691. The sequence goes on from NZ_JBHXSO010000002.1 coordinate 41,813, forward strand.
CGTCGAAGACCTTTTCGACGTGGTCGAGTTCGATGACGGCGGTGGTCATGGCGGTGTCAGCTCCCGGTGCTCCGGTACGAACGCAGGGCGGTCCGCCACAGCGCGCCGGCGAGCGCGCAGCTCGCGGCGGCGACCAGTGGCGGGGCGAAGTCGGCCCAGCCCGGCAGGCCGAGGGGGTCGTCCCGGCCGAGGATGCGCAGGGCGGGCAGCCAGTTGACGAAGGCGAGGGGCACGACGAAGGTGATGCCGCGCACGAGGTCCTTGGCGAAGATCGAGGGCGGGTACTGGAGCACGGTGTTGCCGCCGTAGGTGAAGGCGTTCTGCACCTCGGAGGCGTCGCCGGCCCAGAACTGGAAGGCGGCGCCCGCGATGAAGATCGCCGCGAAGATGGCGGCGCCGCTGAGCACACTGAGCGGCAGCAGGGCGATTTTCAGCGGGGTCCATGCCACGTCGAGGCGGCCGAGTGCCCAGCCGAGCACGAGCAGTCCCTGTGCGACGCGGCCGACGCGGCGCAGCGCGAACCGGTCGGCGGCGACCTGTGCCAGGACGGGCACGGGCCGTACCAGCAGGGTGTCGAGCGTGCCGTCGCGGATGCGGCGGCCGAGCCGTTCCATGCTGCCCATGGCGAGGTCGGCGAGGCCGAGGGAGGTGCCGGTGGTGCCGTAGAGCAGGGCCACTTCGGGAAGGGTGTAGCCGCCGAGGCGGTCGATCTGGGAGAACATCAGCAGGATGACGACGAAGTCCAGCGCGGTCGCGGCGAAGTTGCCGAGCGCCGTCATCGCGAAGGACGCCCGGTAGGCCATGGTCGAACGGATCCACATCCCGACGATCAGCCCGTAACCGCGCAGTGCCTCAGCCACCTTGGACCACCAGCTTTCTGGTCGCCGCGGACTGCAGGAGCCGGCCGGCGCCGAGCAGTGCCGCCGCCCATCCCGCCTGGAAGGCCAGGCCGCCGGCGAGCCCCGCGCCGGTGCTGCGGCCGAGCAGGATGTCGGCGGGGACCTGGAGCAGTGAGGAGAAGGGCAGTGCGCGGGCGACCGCGCCCAGGCCCGGGGGGAAGGCGTTGAGCGGCAGCAGTGAGCCGGAGAAGAACAGCGTGGCGAGTGTGACGACGGTGACCACGCCGGTGCCGTCCAGCAGCCAGAAGGCGCTGAGGACCACGAGGTAGCGCAGCGCGAAGCTGACGATCACTCCGAGGAGCACCGACAGCAGGAAGAACGCCCAGGTGGTGGGCGAGGCGGGCAGCGCGAGGTCGAAGGCGAGGGCACCGCAGGCCATCGGCGCGACGCCGCGGGCGAGGAGCTGGTAGGCGGCCCGGCCGAGGTCGGCGGCGAGCCACCAGCCCTGCAGGTCGGCCGGGCGGTACAGGTCCACGGCGACGTCGCCGGTGCGGATGCGTTCGATGAGCTCGTCCTGGAAGCCGCCGCCCAGCAGCGCGCATGTGGCGATCAGGGCCTGGCCGATCCAGACGTACGTCAACGCCATGGACTGGTCGTACCCCCCGAGGTGGGGCCGTTCGTCCCAGAGGGCGATGTAGGTGTAGGCGATGACGAAGCCGAAGACGGTGTTGGTGAAGACCCCGGCCACGGTCGCCATCCGGTAGGTCGCGTGCCGGCGGAAGCCGCTCGCCGCCACGGCGGTGTACAGGCGCATCCTGGTACCGGCTCTCCTCTCGTGCCCGCTCTCCCGTTCCCGGGCGCGCCGCCCGAAGCGGGCGCAAGCGCACGACGCTACCGGCCGCCGTCACGCGCTGCCACGGCATTTTCACCCCGTGGTGAGGTCCGCGACGTGCCCCAGTGCTGTCACAGGGCTGTCACGGATGCGCGCCATTGAGTCGTTTTGTCCCGAAGGTGCGCGTGTGTCCGTCGGGTCGTACGGCACGATTGACCCAAGATGTTCCGCCGCGGCACAACCCTCGGCGGCCGCGGAGGAGTCAGTACAGACATGAGCAGCAGCAACGCTTCCCCCGGCGGCGGGGGAACCGCGCCGTCCGGATCGAAGCCGAAGCGCACCGGCGTCCGCAGACTGATCCCGAGCTGGAAGACGGTGATCGGTACCTTCCTGCTGGTCGTGCTGGCCTGCGCCGGCGCCTTCATCGTCGGGTACCAGCTGGTGGAGATCCCCAAGGCCAACGCGGGCGCGGTCGCCCAGAGCAACGTCTACCTGTACTCCGACGGCAGTCAGCTGGCGCGCGACGGCCAGGTCAACCGGGAGAACGTCGACCTGAGCCAGATCGCCAAGACCGCCCAGTACGCCACGCTCGCCGCCGAGGACCGCAACTTCTACAACGAATCCGCGGTCAGCCCCAAGGCGATGATCCGCGCCGCCTGGAACACCGTCACCGGCAAGGGAAAGCAGTCCGGTTCGACCATCACCCAGCAGTACGTGAAGAACTACTACCTGAACCAGGACCAGACCGCGGTCCGCAAGGCCAAGGAGTTCTTCATCGCGATCAAGCTCGACCGCGAGAAGAGCAAGAGCGAGATCCTCGAGGGCTACCTCAACACCAGCTACTACGGCCGCAACGCCTACGGCATCCAGGCCGCCGCACAGGCGTACTTCGGCAAGGACGCCGACCAACTCGACACCGCCGAGGGCGCGTACCTCGCCACGCTGCTCAACGCCCCCAGCGAGTACGACGTGATCGCCCACCCGGAGAACGCGCCCCAGGCGGAGGCCCGCTGGAACTACGTGCTGGACGGCATGGTCAAGGAGGGGTGGCTGAGCGCGGCCGAGCGCGCGTCGCTGAAGTTCCCGACCCCGCTGAAGGCCAAGCCCGCCACCAGCCTGTCCGGCCAGCGCGGCTACCTGGTCGAGGCGGTCAAGGACTACCTGGCCGTCAACCACATCCTCGACGAGGAGACGCTGCGCTCCGGCGGCTACCGCATCACCACGAGCATCGACCGCAAGAAGGAGGACGCCTTCGTCAAGGCGGCCGAGAACCAGCTCCTGGACCGGCTCGACCCCAAGGCCCACAAGACCGACCAGTACGTGCGGGCCGGCGGCGCCTCCATCGACCCGGCGACCGGGAAGGTCGTCGCCATGTACGGCGGCATCGACTACACCAAGCAGTTCGTCAACAACGCGACCCGCCGCGACTACCAGGTCGGCTCCACCTTCAAGCCGTTCATCTTCGCCTCCGCCGTCCAGAACGACTCCACCACGCAGAGCGGCCGGCGCATCACGCCGTACACGGTCTACGACGGCACCAACAAGCGCGAGGTCGTCGGCCACAACGGCCCCACCGGCTACGCCCCGGCCAACGAGGACGACGTCTCCTACGGGCCGATCACGGCCAGCCGCGCCATGGACAAGTCCGTCAACGCCGTCTACGCCCAGATGGCGCAGGACGTCGGCGCGGACGACGTCAACAGCACGGTGCGCGCGCTCGGCGTCCCGGAGCAGGTCAAGCTGGTCAGCACCCCGGCGATGGCGCTCGGCACCATGGGGGCCAGCCCGCTGGACATGGCCCAGGCCTACGCGACCCTCGCCAACCACGGCCGCTACATCCCCTACACCATGGTGGTGAAGGTCACCAAGAACGGCGAGGACCTGAGGCTGCCCGAGCGGACGCCCAGGCAGGCGATCGCCCGCGAGGCGGCCGACACCACGACCTCGATCCTGCGCTCGGTGGTGCAGGGCGGCACCGCCACCGCCGCCCAGGCGTCCGGCCGCCCCGCGGCGGGCAAGACCGGCACCGCGGAGGAGGACAAGGCCGCCTGGTTCGCCGGGTACACCCCGAACCTGGCCACCGTGGTCGCCGTGATGGGGCAGGACTCGCAGACCGGCGCCCAGAAGCAGCTGTACGGCGCCGCGGGCCTGGACCGGGTCAACGGCGGTGGCTTCCCGACGCAGATCTGGGCGGAGTACACCGCGGGCGCGCTGAAGGGCACGCCGGTGCGGGGCTTCGACCTGCGGCTGGAGCCGGGTGCCTCCGCCCCGCCGGCCACCTCGGCCCCGCCGAGCAGCTCCGCGCCGCCGACGTCCTCCGAGCCCCCGCCGGCCTCGTCCGAGCCGCCGCCGCCGACGTCCTCCGAGCCCCCGCCGGCCTCGTCCGAGCCTCCTCCGGCGTCCTCCGAGCCGCCGCCCACGAGTTCCCCGCCCCCGACCGACGGGGCCGGCGGCCAGGGCGGCGAGCTGCCGATCGGCGGCCCGGAGGGCGACGGCGGGGGCGGCTTCCAGTAGCGCCCGCGCGGGGCGGCGGGCGGCCTCAGTGACCGGAGGTCGCCTTCAGCCCGACGACGGCCACCAGCAGCAGGCAGATGAAGAAGATCCGGGCGGCGGTCGCCGGCTCACCGAGCACCACCATGCCGAGCATCGCCGCCCCGGCCGCGCCGATCCCGACCCACACGCCGTAGGCGGTGCCGATCGGCAGCGTCCTCGTCGCGTACGACAGCAGGAGCATGCTGGCGACGATCCCGAGCCCGGTGCCCAGACTCGGCCACAGCCGGGTGAAGCCGTCGGTGTACTTCATGCCGACCGACCAGCCGACCTCGAGCAGGCCGGCCACACACAACAGGACCCATGCCATGACGGGCACCTCCATGATCATTGAAGACTCAGGTGGTGCGTCGTCTTTGCATGGGCCCTGGTACGGCGCGTCTCGTCAGGGACGAAAGCGACGATAGCAAATCAAAGGTAGAGACCGGTGGAATCCTCCGAGCCCTGCAGCCGCTCGGCGGCCACCGCGTGCAGGTCCCGCTCCCGCATCAGCACATAGGCCGTGCCGCGGACCTCGACCTCGGCCCGGTCGTCCGGGTCGAACAGCACCCGGTCCCCGACCTCCACGGTGCGCACGTTCTGGCCGACCGCGACCACCTCGGCCCAGGCCAGCCGCTTCCCGACCGCCGCCGTGGCGGGGATCAGGATGCCGCCGCCGGAGCGGCGCTCGCCCTCGGGCGTGTCGGAACGGACCAGCACACGGTCGTGCAGCATGCGGATCGGAAGCTTGTCATGCGATGGCGAACTCACAGGTACGACGTTACCGGCGCCGTCTGCGCAGCGAGAGCCCGGCCACCACTGTGACCAGTGCCACCGCCGCGACCGCGACCGGCACGATGCGCTCCACCCGCGGTGCGCCGTCCTCCGTCACGAAGTGCCCGCGGATCTCCGTCACGCCCCGGTTGACCGCCACGTACGCCCTTCCGGCGGTGCGGTCCACGGCCGACGCGACCTTCGCCTTCGTGTCCGCGGCGATCGTCTTCGGGTGCACGCGTACGGCGATCTCGTCCAGGGTGGCGGCCAGCTCCCGCCGCTTCAGTGCGATGTCCGCCTCGATCTGAGCAGGGCTCCTGCCATCCGACACCGCGCAGCCTCCATCGTCGTCTCGACCGGTACCGTGCAGACAGTCTGTCAGTCCGCCCGTGCCGGCGCTTGTCGGCACCCCGAACCGGAGAACTGCACCATGAGCGAGCGCCTCCAGCCCGGCGACACAGCCCCCGCCTTCACCCTGTCCGACGCGGACGGGAACGAGGTCTCCCTCGCCGGTCACGCCGGCCGCAAGGTCATCGTGTACTTCTACCCCGCCGCGCTCACCCCGGGATGCACCAAGCAGGCCTGCGACTTCACCGACAACCTCGACCTGCTCGCGGGCGCGGGCTACGACGTCATCGGCGTCTCGCCCGACAAGCCCGAGAAGCTCGCGAAGTTCCGTGAGAAGGAGTCGCTGAAGGTCACCTTGGCGGCCGACCCCGACAAGTCGGTCCTGACCGCGTACGGCGCCTTCGGCGAGAAGAAGCTGTACGGCAAGGTGGTGACCGGGGTGATCCGCTCCACGGTGGTCGTGGACGAGCAGGGCAAGGTCGAGCACGCCTGGTACAACGTCAAGGCCACCGGGCACGTGGCCAAACTCATCCGCGACCTGGGCGTCTGACGTCCTGTCGGGCCGGTGCGGCGCCACCGGCTCAGGCCCGGGTGTGCGAGCCGGTCAGCGCCGCGTAGACCACGACGTTGGCCGAGTAGCTCTGGGTGGTGTGGTCGAAGGTGCCGCCGCAGGTGATCAGCCGTAGTTCGGGGCGGACGCCCGACCCGTACACCCGGTCGGGGCGGAAGCCCTCCTTCGGGACGATCTCCACGCCCTCGACGGTGAACTCCGCGACCGAGCCGTCCGAGCGGTTGATCTCCACGAGGGTGCCGGGCGTCACCGTGCTGAGGTTGTAGAACACCGCGGCCCGGGTGCGGGTGTCCACATGGCCGACGATCAGCGCCGCGCCCGCGTCGCCGGGCGCCGGGCCCGCGCCGAACCAGCCCGCCACCTCGGGGGAGCTGAACGGCGGCGGGTCGACGGCCCCGTCGGCGGTGAGCCCGCGCGTGACGAGCGGGGCGTCGATGCCGGCCGAGGGGATCTCGATGCTCAGCGGCCGGGCATGGCCGAGCGGGGTGTGCGCGGCGTAGACCGGGGTGGGGCGTCCGTCCGCGCCGGCCCCCTCGGCCGCGGACGTGGCGGTGACCCCCGGGGCGCCCATGGCGTCCCCGGGGGCCGGGTGGACGTAGCCCTTGAGCCACGCCGCGAAGAGCACGACCGCGGCCGTGGCGGCCGCGACGGTCCGTCCCTGCACCGCGGTCAGTCCCGGGCGCGGCGCCGGTGCATCACCAGGCCCGCCGCCCCCGCCACGGCCAGCACGCCCGCCACAACGGCGCCCGGTACCCCGGCCGGCTGCGCGGCGGGTGCCGCGTGCCGTGCCACGCCGGCCATCGCTCCGCCGCCCGCGGGCACCGGAGCGGACGGGAAGCCGCCGTCCCCGTCCCCGGCCTCGTCGCCGACCTGGACCTCGCCTTCGTGGGACTGGCCGTTGCACTCGATGGAGACCTTGTAGGAGCCGGACGCGAGGCCGGAGCGCACCACGGCGGAGGCGTACATGCCGCCGTCGGAGGCGGGGGCGAGGCTCACGGGGGTGACGAAGGCGGAGGAGCTGACGGTGCCGGAGCGGGCCCGGTCGCAGTCCTGGGTGCGTACGTCGACGTCGCCGCCCGGGCCGACCGAACCCGGGTTGACGGTCACGCCGCCACCGCCACCGCCCCCACCGCCGCCGCCTCCGCCGCCTCCGCCGCCACCGCCCCCACCGCGGCCGCCTCCGCCGCCCTCATCGCCGCCGCGGCCCTCGCCGCCGTTGTCGCGCCCGCCGTCGCCCCGGTCCCCGTTGTCGCGCCCGCCGTTGTCCCGGCCGCCGTCCTCGCGATCCCCGTTGTCACGTCCGCTGTCGTCGCGTCCACCGTTGTCCCGGCCGCTGTCGTCCCGGTCCCCGTTGTCGCGTCCGCCGTTGTCCCGGCCGCCGTTGTCCCGGCCACCGTCCTGCTTGCCGAACTCCTGGCGGTCGCCGCTCTGGTCTCCGCCGCCACCGCCCCCGCCGCCGGCGCGCTCCCACAGCCGGCTGGTGGCGTCCCCGCTCCCGGCGGGGCCGTCGTCGGCCACGGCGACGGGTCCGCAGATCGCGATCACCGTCACCGCCGCGGCGGCGCACAGGGGCACGCGGGCGGCGTCCATGACAGAGCCCATGACGAAAACCTCCACTCACCCGGGCTCACGTCGTCGGAATCGGTCGGCCCTGGTACTCCGAAGGTCTCGTTTCCGGCGGGCCGCCGCATGCGGGGTTGCTCCGGTTGGGTCAGACGAGGTCCACCGGATCGGTGGAAGTCGGCGGACCGCGTCAGGCCGGTGGCCGGCGAGCGAAGGGCAGGGGCAGGGTGTCCGGCCTTCCTGTGGTCAGAGCACCCGGTGGCCGTACATCTCGCCGAGCGGGTCGGCGATGAGCTCCAGCCGGGCTCCGTCCGGATCCTTGAAGTAGACCGAGACCTCGCTGTGGACGACGTGGTCGATGCCGTTCTGCTTCAGCTTGTCGACCAAGTGCTGCCAGCGTTCGGGGTCGACCGAGATGGCGACGTGATGAAGTCCTCCGAGTACCTCGGCGTACGGGCCGAGATCCAGCCCGGGGAAGTCGAAGAACGCCAGCAGGTTGCCGTTGCCGATGTCGAAGAAGAAGTGGGAGGAGCCGGGGTAGTCCCGGTTCTCGATGAGCTCGGTGAGCGGGAACTCCAGGATGTCCTGGTAGAACCGCACGGTGCTGAGCACATCGCTGCTCAGCAGGGCGGTGTGGTGCAGGCCGCGCGCGGAGGAGGCCGGGCGCCGGTCCGCGGGACTCAGATACTCCGCACGGATCCGGTTCCGCTCCGTCTCGAGCGCGGCAAGGTCGTTGGTGGTCGTCATGGTGTGACTCCTTGGCTCGGCTGGTGGCAGTGAGGTGCTTGCCGCCGGCACCGGACGGCTGTCGCCGTACGACAGGGCGGTGGACCGGCAACCCGGAGCGACGCCCGTTATTTGTTGAATGATAAACCACTTCGCCGCGATGTGGGGCCGCGGGCGCCGCGATGAGAACAGTGCGTTCCCGAGCGTGAAGGCGTGCGCGGCCTCGGCCGGCACCTGCCGGCCGGGATCTCCACCCCACCCGGTGCGGTCCGATCGCGATCGTTACCCTTGGGCCGTACCGCAAGCCCCTTGCCCGCAGGAGAGTCCGACCATGGCAGAGCGCAAGTCCATCGAGTCCTGGCTCACCGACATGGACGGCGTGCTGATCCACGAGGGGGTCGCGATCCCGGGCGCGGACGCCTTCATCAAGCGGCTGAGGGAGTCCGGGAAGCCCTTCCTGGTGCTGACGAACAACTCCATCTACACCCAGCGCGACCTGCACGCCCGGCTGGCGCGGATAGGGCTGGACGTGCCGGTGGAGAACATCTGGACGTCGGCGCTGGCCACCGCGAAGTTCCTCGCCGACCAGCGTCCCGGCGGCACCGCGTACGTCATCGGCGAGGCGGGCCTGACGACGGCCCTGCACGACATCGGGTACGTCCTGACCGATACGGACCCGGACTTCGTGATCCTCGGTGAGACGCGGACGTACTCCTTCGAGGCCATGACGAAGGCGGTGCGGCTCATCAACGCGGGTTCCCGCTTCATCGCCACGAACCCGGACGAGACAGGGCCGTCGCCCGAGGGCGCACTGCCGGCCACTGGGGCGGTCGCGGCGCTGATCACCAAGGCGACGGGTGTGCAGCCCTACTTCGTGGGCAAGCCGAACCCGCTGATGATGCGGGCCGGGCTGAACGCGATCGGGGCCCACTCCGAGACCAGCGCGATGATCGGCGACCGAATGGACACCGACATCGTGTCCGGCACGGAGGCCGGCATGGAAACGGTGCTGGTGCTCACCGGTCTGACCCATGCGAGCGACGTGGAGCGATACCCCTACCGGCCGACCCGGGTCGTGAACTCCATCGCGGATCTCGTCGACGAGATCTGACCCCGTACCCCGCGCGCCCCGTCGGCGGTGGTGACCCTGCCGCGGGCAGCCGAACGCCCCTGACGGCGCAGGGGCGTTCGGGTCGCGAGGGAGTGGTGGCGTGGGCGGCGCCGGGATCAGCTGCCGGTCGCGTCCTGCCAGGCCTTGACGTAAGAGTCGAGGTTGGCGTCGATGTCGGCCCAGTCGGGCTCGAAGACCTCGACGCCCTGGAGGATTCCGGACAGCGCCTTGGCGTTGGCGTCGTCGGCCTTCACGTCCGTGCGCGCGGAGAAGCCGCCGCCGATGGAGCTGACCTGCTGCTGGGCCTCCTCGCCGAGCATGAAGTCCAGCAGCTTCTTGCCGTTCTCGGAGTGTGGGCCGCCCTTGATCAGGCCGCCGGCGTACGGCAGCGCGAAGGTGGTGGGCTTGCCGCCCTCGGCGGCGGGGAACCAGATACCGAGGTTCGGCATCGACTTGGCCTGCGCGAAGTTCATCTGGACGTCGCCGTTGGCGACCAGGATCTCGCCCTTGTCGACCTTCGGCGCCAGCTTGCCGGTGGAGGAGGACGGGCCGACGTTGTTGGCCTGGAGCTTCTTCAGGTACTCCATGGCCTGGTCCTTGCCGCCGAAGTCGTGCATCGCCTTGATGACGACCGCGGTGCCGTCGCCGGCGACGCCCGGGGTGGAGTACTGGAGCTTGTTCTTGTACTTCGCGTCCAGCAGCTCGTCCCAGGTGGTGGGGGCGGTCTTCAGCTGCTGCTTGTTGTAGACGAAGCCGAAGTAGTTGTTGACGACCGAGGTCCAGGTGCCGTCGGTGGACTTGTCGGCGGCGGCGACCTTGTCGGCGCCCTGCGGGGCGTACTTCTCCAGCAGGCCCTTGGCGTCGGCCTGCTGGATGAACGGCGGCAGGGTCACCAGCACGTCGGCCTGGGTGTTGGACTTCTCGCGGACGGCGCGCTGCACGACCTCGCCGGAACCGCCCTCGACGTAGCGGACCTTGATGCCGGTCTGCTTCTCGAAGTCCTTGAAGATCCGGTCGTACCAGCCGTCGCCGTTCTCGCCCTTGAGGCCGTCGGCGCTGTAGACGGTGACCTCCTTGGCGTCGGAGGCGGAGGAGTCGCCGCCGCAGGCGGTGAGGGCGCCGCCGAGCACGAGGGAGGAGGCGAGGACGGCGATCGGGGCGCGCAGGGCGCGACGGGGGACGCGGGGGACGCGGGAGGCGCGGGACAGGGGGGACATGGCGGGACTGATCTCCTTGAGGGTCATCGGTAGGAGGCCTTGGTGCGGATGCGGGAGAGCGCGAGCAGGACGAGGAGCGTCGTGCCCATGAGGACCACGGCGAGCGCGGAGCCGGTGAACGGCGAGCCGCGGTCGGTGGCGCTGAAGACGAGGACCGGCAGGGGCAGCCAGTCCGGCGGGTAGAGCATCATCGTGGCGCTCAACTCGCCCATGGACAGGGCGAAGCAGAGCCCGGCGGCCGCCCCCAGGGAGGGCAGCAGCAGGGGCAGGCGGACCCGCCACAGCACGTACCAGGGGCGCGCGCCGAGGCTGGCCGCCGCCTGTTCGTAGGCGGGGTCGAGGCGGCCGAGCGCGGCCGTCACGGACTGGTAGGCGAAGGCCGTCACCAGGACGGTGTGGGCCAGGATCACGATCCACCGGGTGCCGTTGAGCAGCACCGGCGGCTTGCTGAAGGCGACCAGCAGCGCGAGGCCCGCGACCACCGACGGCACCGCGACCGGCAGCATGAACAGCAGGTCCATCACGCGCCGGGCCCGGCGGCCCAGCGCGTGCGCGGACAGCGCCGCCCAGGTGCCCGCGGCCAGCGCCAGCGCGCTCGCGGCGGCCGCGGTGAGCAGGCTGGTCGTCAGGGCCTGCAGGGACTCGCCGCGCACGGCGGCGTCGTAGTGGTCCAGGGTCGGGCCGGACGGCAGGGCGCCGCTCCAGTGGCCCGCGAAGGACGCGGCCACCAGCACCAGCAGCGCGAACAGCGGCAGGAAGAGCAGGGCGAACAGCGCCCACACGGCCCAGCGGCCGCCGCGGCTATGCACCAGCACGTCGGCTCACCGCCCGGTAGATGCCGTACAGCGCCAGTGAGACGGCGACGTTGACGGCGGCGACGACACAGGCCGCGGGGTAGTCGGACTCCAGGATCGCCTTGGTGTAGACGAGCATCGGCAGTGTGGTGACGCCCTTGGCGCCGGTGAAGAGCACGATGCCGAACTCGTTGAGGCACATGACCAGCACCAGGCTCCCGCCGGCCGCCAGCGCCGGCAGCGCTTCGGGGAGGATCACCTGCCGCACGATGCGCGGGGCGCGGGCGCCCAGCGACGAGGCGGCCTCGATCTGCGCGGGGTCCAGCTGCCCGAAGGCGGCCAGAAGGGGGCGCATCACGAAGGGCGTGAAGTACGTGACCTCGGCGAGGATCACGCCCCACGGCGTGGTCAGGAAGGCGAACGGCCCCTCGGCGGCGCCGGTGGCGTCCGTCCACAGCCCGTTGGCCATGCCCGCGGACCCGTACACGAAGACCAGCGCCAGCGTGATCAGGAAGGACGGGAAGGAGAGGAAGACGTCCACGAAGCGGGCGACCGCGCGGGCGCCGGGGAACGGCACGAAGGCGATCACCAGGGCGAGGACGAAGCCCAGCACCAGGCAGCCCGCCGTGGAGGCGGCCGCGATCCACACGGTGTTGCCCAGCGCCCGCCGGAAGACCTCGGACCCGAAGACGTCCTCGTACACGGCGAAGGAGTGCCCGCCGGTGTCGGGGGACACCGACTGCCACACCAGCAGCACCAGCGGGTAGAGGAAGGCCGCCGCGAGCAGCGCGACCGGCACGCCCGCCCACAGCAGGCGGGCCGTCGCGGGGCGCATCCCGGCCGCCCCGGCGGCTGTTTCTGCCGTCTCAGCCATCGCGGTCACCGCCCCCGGTGCCCGCGGGCAGCAGGACGGCGTCGCCGGGCGCGAAGTGCAGGGTCACCGCGTCGCCGGGGGCGGGCGGGTCGCGCAGTTCGCTGACGTCGGCCATCAGCCGGTGGCCGGCGGTCTCCACCAGCAGACGGTGGGTGGCGCCGCGCCACTGGATACCGGTGACGGTGCCGGGCAGCGGGTTGGGTCCGTCGCCCAGGCCGACCGCGTGCGGGCGCACGCACAGCGTGGCCTCGGCGCCGGGGGCCGCGTCGCCGGTCGGGGCGCGCAGGTCGTGGCCGGCGAAGCGGACTCCGCCGTCCTCGCCGACGGTGACCGGCAGCAGGTTGGCGTTGCCGACGAAGGACGCGGTGAACTCGGTGCGCGGACGCCGGTAGAGCTCCTGCGGGGTGCCGACGTCCTGCAACCGGGCCCGGTCCATCACCGCGATGCGGTCGGCCAGGGTCAGGGCCTCGATCTGGTCGTGGGTGACGTACAGCATCGAGACGTCGGGCAGTTCGCGGTGCAGGCGCGCGAGTTCGGCCAGCATCCCCGAGCGCAGCTTCGCGTCGAGCGCGGAGAGCGGCTCGTCGAGCAGCAGCACCCGGGGGCGTACGGCCAGGGCGCGGGCGATGGCGACGCGCTGCTGCTGGCCGCCGGACAGCTCGCGCGGGTAGCGGCGCGCGAACTCGCCCATGCCGGTGAGCTCCAGGGCCTGCGCGACCCGCTCGGCGGTCTCGGCGCGCGGCACACCTTGCGCCCGCAGCCCGAAGCCGACGTTCTTGTCGACCCGCAGGTGCGGGAAGAGGGCGTAGCTCTGCACGACCATGCCGATGCCGCGCTTGTACGGCGGCAGCTTCGTCACGTCGCGGCCGTCGATCCACACCCGGCCGCGGGCCGGGCTGACGAATCCGGCGACGGCGCGCAGCGCGGTGGTCTTGCCCGAGCCCGAGGGGCCGAGCAGGGCCATCACCTCGCCGGGTTCGACGGTGAGGTCGAAGGAATCCAGGACGGTGGTGCGGCCGTAGGCCACCGTCACATCCTCGAACCGTATGCCCATCTCAGAACTCCGCCAGCAGGGCGGGCAGTCCGGCGACCGAGGGCAGGACGTGGGTGGCGCCCGCGGCGCGCAGCGCCTTCTCGTCGTGGGCGCCGGTCAGTACGCCCGCGACCACGGGGGCGCCGGCGCGGACGCCGGAGAGCATGTCGTACGCGGTGTCGCCGGCCACCGCGATCTGCTGGACGGAGTCGGCGGCGCGGGTGCGCAGCAGCGCGGTGAGCACCATGTCCGGGTAGGGACGGCCGCGGCCACCGGCCTCGGCCGGGCTCAGGGTGAGGTCGGCGATGTCCTGCCAGCCCAGGGCGGCCAGGATCGCATCCTGGGTGGTCCGCGAGAAGCCGGTGGTCAGCACCACGGTGCGGCCCTGCTCGCGCAGCGCGGCGATGGCCTCGGCGGCGCCGGGCAGCGGCGCGCAGGCGCCGGAGTCGACGAGTTCGGCGTAGGCGGACTCGAACTCGGTGTTGGCGCGCTGCGCCTGCTCCTCGGTGCCGAACAGGGCGCGGAAGACGGAGATCTTGGACTCGCCCATGGTGCGGCGCACGTAGTCCAGGTCGGGCTCGACGCCCAGGCGTTCGGCGGCCCGGACGAAGGCCCGCTCGACCAGGCCGTCGTCGGCGACGGTGGTGCCGGCCATGTCGAGCACGACGAGCGTGGGGGAAGCGCTGGGGTGAGTGTCTGTCATCTTCGTTACCAGCCGATCTCGTTGGCGGTGTCCTCGCCGATGGCGGGGGAGCAGGTCATGCCGCGGCCACCGGGTCCGGTGACCAGCCACACGCCGTCGGCGACGCGCTGCCGGTGCACCACCAGGGACGGGTCGGTGCACTGCGCGTACACCCCGGCCCAGCGGCGGCGCACGCGCGGCAGGGGGCGGCCGAGCAGCGCCTCGGCGGTGGCGGTGAGGTGGTCGTACGGGGCCTCGGTGACGTCGAAGGCGAAGGGCTCGTCGTACTCGTGGGTGTCGCCGATGGTCAGTCCGCCGTCGAGGCGCTGCACCATGAGCAGTTGCATGCGGTGCTCGGCGGCGACCGGCGCCTGCGGCTGCCCGGCGCGCAGGGCGTCGAGCGCGGTGCCGGCGTAGGCGGGGTAGTAGCGGAAGCTGTCGGCGTCGGCGACCGAGGTGGTCAGCGGCTCGTCCAGCGGGTCCGTCTGCGCCATCTGCAGGCGGACGCGGCGCACCGGCAGGGCGGGCCCCGCCAGTTCGCGGACCAGCCCGGTCAGGTGGGCGCCGGTGGCGAGGACGACGGTGTCACCGCGGTGGGTCTCGCCGTGGTCGTCGCGGACGGTGCCGGTGGCGACGTCGCGGACCTCGCGGCCGGGCAGGAACGTGTAGCGGCCGGTGGCGGCCAGGTGCGCGCGCAGCGCGGGCAGCGCGACCCGGGACTCGACGGCGGCGTCCCGCTCGCACAGCAGGGCGCCGGTGAACTCGCCGCGCAGCGCCGGGTTGCGGAGCCGGACCTCGGCGGCGTCGAGCCACTTCAGCCCGCGCGCGGCGGCCTCGGGGGAGGCGAGGACCTGATCGGCGACGGCGCGTTCGGCCTCGGTGCACACCACGGTCAGCGAGCTGTTGGCGCGGAAGCCGACGCCGGGCACGCGGCTGCCGATGCGCTGCCACAACTCGCGGGCGCGCTGCGCCGTCTCCAGCTCGGCGCCGGAGGCCCGGCCGCCGACCCAGACCAGGCCGAAGTTGCGGACGGAGGCGCCGCGGGCCTCGGTCTCCCGTTCCAGGTGGACGACCTCGTGTCCGCGGTCGACGGCGTGCCAGGCGTGGAGGGTGCCGAGTGCTCCGGCGCCCACGATCAGGACTCTCATGCGGACCACGGTCGTGCGGCCCGCGGACGCGATCGGGTCCGGTTTCTGAACCGGCCGTGAACGGACCCGCAATCTTGGACTAGACCCGTTATCTTTCCGTGATAACAGGGCTTCCATGAGAGGGGGTTCAAAAGGTTCTTGCGGCTACGTACGGGACAAATGGGTCGTGAAGCTGAAGCGGTCCCCGCGGTACAGCGACCGCACCCGCTCCAGCGGCGCGCCCCCGGTGTCCCGGCTGTGCCGGTGCAGCAGCAGCATCGGCAGCGCGGGCGGGGTGCCGATCAGCAGCGCCTCGCGCGGGGTCGCCAGCACCGTCTCGATCCGCTCGTCCGCGTCGCCGAACTCCACGCCCACGCGCTCGCGCAGATAGGCGTAGAAGGACGAGTCCGGGTCGAACTCCACGTCAAGGCGCGGTACGCGCTCCACCGCGACGTAGGTGCTCTCCAGGCCCACCCGCTCCTCGTCGGCGAGCAGTACGCGCTCCATGTGCCACACCGTGCCGCCGGTGGCGATGCCCAGCTGGCCGGCCAGCACCTCGTCCGCCGCGATCCGGTCGAGCGCGGTGAGGTTGCGGCCCGGCACCCGGCCCTGGCGGCGCACCCCCTCGGTGTAGCTCGCCAGCGACAGCGGCTGCTCCAGCTTGGGGCCCGCGACCACCGTGGCGCGGCCGCGCCGTCGCAGCCGTCCCTGGATCAGCAGTTCGCGCAGCGCCTGCCGTACGGTCTCCCGCGCCACTCCGAAGCGGGCGGCGAGCTCCCGCTCGGTCGGCAGCGGCACCCCTTCGCCGAGCTCGCCGAGCAGCTCCTCCAGGCGCGTCTTGACGACGAAGTACTTGGGAAGCCGGCCGTGCTCGGGGATGCCGGCGCGGGTCGGCGCGCCTGCCTGGCTGTCGTTCACATCGTGAATCCTCGCAGATCGGAACGGGGCCGGCGGTCGCCGCCGCGGGGCGCGGGAGGCGGCCGGGGGCGCCGCGCCGGACACCGTTCACCGGCCGGTCGCCCGCCGGGCGGCGGGAGTTCGCGGCCCGCGCCCGGCTCACCTCCGGCGGCCGGCCCTCAGGGCGATCCCGCCCGCGAGCAGGAGGGCCCCGGCGCCCATGAGCAGCAGGGCGGGCGCGGGGTCCTGGACGGGGCCGGTGTCGGCCAGGCCGGACGGGCGGGTGCGGGGGCGTGGCGCGGCGGAGGCGGCGGGGGTGCCCGCGGCGTCGCCGCGCCCCGCGTCCTGCCGGTCCGCCCCGCCCACCGCCTCGCCCTCGTCGCCCTTGCCGGGGACCGGGCTGCCGGTGTGGGGGGCCGCGCCGGGGGCCTTTCCGGGGCGGGTGCCGGGGCCCGTGCTGCCGTCCTCGCCGGGGTGCGCTCCGGGTTGGCCGCCGGGGCGTTCGCCGGGGTGGCCGCCGCCCGCGCCGCCACTCGTGCCGGGGGCCGTCGCGGCGCCGTCCGGTTTCCGGCCGCCGGCGCTTTCCCGGGGCGTGCCGTCCGGCAGCGGCGCACCCGGCACCGCCCCCGGGGCCGTCGGCGGCACGGCGCCGGAGGCGTCCCTCGGCGGTGTGATGGAGAAGCGGTACGGCGCGGACTCACCGACCCAGTCGCCGTCCGCGCCGCGCCGCTGCACGACGGTGGCCGAGGCCGCGACCGGTTCCGGGGGCGCGTCCGCGGTGAAGCGCAGCCGCAGGGAGATGCGCACCGTGCGGCGCGCGGGCAGGACCGCGCCGGGGTCGTGCTCGCCCACCACGGCCACGTTCTCGTCGTTGTCGGTGTGCACCACCGGCACCGGCCGCCAGCGCGGCGTGCCGGACCTGCCGGCGCCCTTCGTCCCACCGGTCGTGAGTTCCTTGTACTCCAGACGAATGTGGCGGGCCGTCAACTTGCGGTCGCGGTCCACGAAGACGATGACCGGGTGCACGTTCCGCCGCGCCTGCCGGGTGGTGTTCTCCAGCTCCACGCGGAACTCCCGCGCCGCGGCGCCCGCCACGAAGGAGCGCGGGCCGTCCTGCAGCCGGGCGCGCACGGGGAACGGCTCACCGGTCGCCTGGGCCGAGGTCAGCACGACCGAGGCCGCCGTCATGGCAAGAGCGCTGCGCCACCTCATGGGCACCGAAGCTCTCACGTTCGTACGGTCGTATGCCCGCGGGGCGCGGGGCGGTCGCCGGCGGCTACCCGTACGGGCGGTCAGCCCCCCGCCGTCTGGCCGAACAGCGGGGCGAGCGCCAGCAGGGCCGCGCCCCGGGCGACGGCGCGCGCCCCGTCCGGGACGAGGGTGACGGGGACGGTGCGGCCCGCCGACCGGCGCGTACGGGCGTCCATGGCGGCGGCGACCTCGCGGCGGAACAGCTCGGGCCGCGCCAGCACGGTGCGCCCGCCCAGCACGACGCGGTCGATGTCGAGCAGCGAGACCAGGTTCGCCGCGCCGAGTCCGAGGAGCCGGGCCGCTCCCGCGTGGTCGCGGTCGCCGACGGCGGCCAGGCAGAGCGCCTCCAGACAGCCGTGGTTGCCGCAGGCGCAGCGCGGCCCGTCGAGGGCGACCGCCTGGTGCCCGAACTCCCCGGCGCCGGTCCTGGCCCCGCGGTGCAGCGTGCCGCCGAGGACCAGCCCCGCGCCGAGCCCGCTGCCCAGGTGCAGATAGCCGAAGGAGTCCCCGGTGCCGGTGCGGTCCGGCGGCGACAGCACGGACAGGGCGGCGGCGTTGGTGTCCTTGTCCAGGACGACGGGCAGCCCCAGGCGGTCGGCGAGCGCTTCGCGCAGCGGGTAGCCGTCCCAGGCGGGGAGGCCGGTGATCCGCAGCAGCGCGCCGGTCCCGTGGTCCAGCGGGCCGGGGGAGGCGATCCCGGCGCCAAGCACCGCGCCGCTCGCGCCGGGGGTGTCCGCGACGGTCGCGCGCACCAGGTCCGCGACCGCGCACAGCACCTCGGCGGCGGGCCGGCCGAGGTCGAGGGGGGCGGTGCGCGCGTCGGTGGTCTCGCCCGCCAGGTCGGCCAGGAGCACGGTGACCTCGTCGCGGTCCAGGTGCACCCCGACGGCGTACCGGGCGCGGCGGGCCAGCCGGAGCAGGGTGCGCGGCTTGCCACCGGTGGGGGCGCCGCGGCCGGCCGCGTCGACGAGGCCGTCCGCGCGCAGCCGCGCCACGATCTTGCTGACCGCCTGGGGGGTGAGGCCGGTGTGCTCGGCGAGCTCCAGCCGGCTGATCCCCTCGCCGTCCGCGACGGTCGCGGTGCGCAGCAACCCGAGCACCAGCGCGGTGTTGTGGCTGCGCAGCGCGGGCAGATTGGCTCCGGCGGTTCCGTTGTTCACCTGCCCATTGTCGGGCACGCTTGCGCTTTCGCAACAGCGTTGCTTAAGTGGGTCGCATGGCTTCCGCACCCCTTCGCGTCGCACTGGTCGGCTACGGCCTGGCCGGCTCGGTCTTCCACGCCCCGCTGATCGCCGCCACCGACGGCCTCGCCCTGGACACCGTCGTCACCGGCGACCCCGAGCGCCAGGCGCAGGTCCGCGCCGCGTACCCGGACGTCCGCCTCGCCTCAGCGGCGGACGAGCTGTGGAAGCGCGCGGACGAGCTGGACCTGGTGGTCCTGGCCTCGCCGAACAAGACCCACGTCCCGCTCGCCACGGCCGCGCTGGAGGCCGGGCTGCCGGTCGTCGTCGACAAGCCGCTCGCCGCCACCGCCGCCGAGGCGGACGCGCTCGCCGCCCTCGCCGCGGAGCGCGGACTGCTGCTCTCGGTCTTCCAGAACCGCCGCTGGGACAACGACTTCCTCACCCTGCGCGGGCTGCTGGAGCGCGGCGAGCTCGGCGAGGTGTGGCGCTTCGAGTCCCGCTTCGAGCGGTGGCGGCCGAACCTGAAGGGCGGCTGGCGCGAGTCCGGCGACCCCGCGGAGATCGGCGGTCTGCTCTACGACCTCGGCAGCCACCTGGTCGACCAGGCGCTGACCCTCTTCGGCCCGGCCGTGAGCGTGTACGCCGAGCGAGACGTGCGCCGCGCCGGCGCCCAGGCCGACGACGACACGTTCGTGGCCCTCACCCACGCCGGCGGAGTCCGCTCCCACCTGTGGATGACCGCCACCACCGCCCAGCTCGGCCCGCGCTTCCGCGTGCTCGGCAGCACCGCCGGCTACGTCAAGCACGGCCTCGACCCCCAGGAGGCCGATCTGCGCGAGGGCGCCCGCCCCGCGCCGGGCGCCGCGTGGGGCACCGAACCGGAGTCCGCGTGGGGTCTGCTGGGCGCCGGTGACGACGTACGCCCCGAGCCGACGCTGCCCGGCGACTACCCCGCCTACTACGCGGCCGTCGCCGCCGCCCTGCGCGACGGCACCGAGCCCCCGGTCACCGCGGCCCAGGCCGCCGCGACCCTGGCGGTACTTGAGGCCGCGGCACTCTCGGCCCGCGAGGGCCGCACGGTGCCGCTCGCGCCCCGCGGCTGACGGCTCCGGTCGCCCGGTCCGCGGGAGCGGTCCGGGCGTCGGCGTGCGCCTCGAGGCGAGGCTGCTTGGTGACCATCCTGCGTACGGCGCGGCTGTTGCGGCGGTCCTGCGTGACGGACCGCAGCCGCCGGTCGGCGCGGCCCAGGCTGTCGTGATGCTGGGGGTGCTTGAGGCGGTGTCCTTTCGGCCCGTGAGGGTCGCACGGTGTCGCTCGCGCCCCGCGGCTGACGGCTCCGGTCGCCTGGTCCGCCGGAGCGGTCCGGGCGTCGGCGTGCGCCTCGAGGCGCTGCCTGGTGGCCATCTTGCGTACGACGGGGCTGTTGCTGCGGTCCTGCGTTACGGGACCACAGCGCCCCCGTCGGCGCGGCCCTGTCGGTGCAGGAGGCCGCCGCATAGCGGTCCGGGCGTCGGGGTCGGCGTGCGCCCCGAGCCGATGCTGCCTGGTGGCCACCCCGCGTACGACGCTCGGCCGCGGGCCTGCGTGACGGCACCGAGCCGCTGGTCACCGCGGCCCACGCTGCCGTGCCGCTGACGGCGACCCGATCGCGAAAGCCGCCGGTCGGGCGTCGGGCGGGACAGCGTGCGCCCCGAGTCGGCGCTGCTCGGTGACCACTTCGCGTACTACACGGCCATCGCCGCCGTCGGTCACCGCGGCCTGCGCTGCCCGGGGGACGGCGCGCTGCGCGTCCCTCGCGGCCTCGGCGGTGGATTCGCGGCGTTCTGCGGGGTGCCGTCACGCACGGCGGCGAGTCCCCGGGTCACCGCGGGCCCCGGCCGTGCCGCGTGGCGGTGACGGCGACCCGATCGCCCGGCCCGCGGCGCGCTCCCCTCACGGCCGCCGGCCGGGCGCTCCTCACCCTCGGGTGCCTGGACCGCGGGAGTGGTCCGGCGCGTCCGGGGGAGGGCGGTGGGGCCGCGGCGTTCCGCCGGGCTCGGGCAGCCGGGCGCGGAAGCGGACCAGCACGGCGCCGTCCGCGGTGTGGTGCACCTGCACGCCGTCCAGCGGCTCCGCGTCCCCCGCGTCCGTCAGCTGACGGCACAGCCGGGTGGTCTCGGAGGAGGACGGCGGTTCCGGCGGCGCCGCGCCGGCGAGCGCGGGCGGCTGGTCGTAACCGGTGTCGGTGACGCACACCGAGCAGTGCCCGTCCTCCACGCCGAGCGTGACGCGGAAACGCCGCGCCTGGCCGTGCGTGACGACGTAGCCGCAGGCCACCAGCACGGCCTGGGAGATCCGGGCGCCGGCCGTACCGCAGGCGAGGATCTCCAGCGCCGCATGGCTCATGCGCGCGGCGAGCGCGTCGCTGCCGGGTGCGCTGCGCAGCGAGCAGGTCCAGGAGACGTCGAGGGCGGATCTCTTCGGATCGGACAGGGACAGTCGTGAGGAGGCTGAGGAGGCCGCGAGCTTGGCCATGGCCGGACCACGTCCTGTGCGCGTAGGAGGCTGCTGCTGCTCTGACTGCCGACGACCGGGGTCCTGGGCCGCCCTGTCAGGCTAGAACAGGCGATCTCGGCCCTGCCAGGGCGCGTTGGGGGCGCGCGGACGTGGCGCGCGTCAGGCCGTGGGATCCGGCCAGTCCGGCAGGATGGTGAAGTACTGGGCCAGCCGCGTCGCCCGCAGGGTCCGCAGGGTGAACTCGTCCCGGCAGACCAGCCGTACGCGCCCCTGCTGCTGCTCCGCGCGACGGCGTGCGCGCACCAGAGCGGACAGCCCGCTGCAGTCGATGAAGTCGACCGGCCGCAGGTCCACCACGATGTCGGGGCGGTCCGTCCCGGTGAGCAGGTCCAGCGCGGCGGACACCCGGGGCGCGGTGAGCACGTCCACCTCACCGTCGAGCGTGACCACGGTGCTGTCGCCCTCCGCGCGGCGGCGGACCGAGGCGATCGACGGGGTGCTCGTCAGGAGGGAGGTCTCGGACATGGGCACCACCCTAGGGCAGACGGGCCGTCACACCTTCTTCTCAGGCCAGGACTTGACAATCCGCGACCGCATGCGTCAGGTCGCGTCGTCCCGCAGCCGGTCGGTGTCGAAGCTGCCGGCCACCACGCCGGTCGCCAGCTCCGCCACCCGCAGCCGGTGGCTGCGGGCGTACCGGCGCAGCGCGCCGAACGCCTCGTCGACACCCACACCCCACCGCTCCGCCAACACCCCCTTGGCCTGCTCGACCGCCACCCGGCTGTCCAGCGCGCCCTGTAACTGCTCGGCCAGCAGCTCCTGTTCACGACGGGCCCGGCGCTGCAGCACCCCGACGGCCGCCGCGTCCGCCAGCGCGCGGGCCAGCTCCACGTCCCCCGCGGGCGGCTCCCCCGGGTCCGCGCGCAGCACCCCCAGCGCGCCGATCACCTCCGCGCCCCGGCGCAGTGGTACCGCGTACGCCGCGTGCAGGCCGGCCTCGCGCGCGCGAGGCGCGAACCGCGGCCACAGCTCGTCGCAGCGTGCCAGGTCGGGCACGTCTATCGTGGCCGCGCACACGTAGCAGTCCAGGCACGGCCCCTCCTCGTCGAGGGCGGGCAGCAGCTCCGGGACCGCCCCGGAGGAGGCTGCGCGCAGCGCGCCGTCCGGCCCCGCCAGCAGCAGCCCTGCCGCGCGGGCGTCCAGGAGCTCCACGCAGGCGGCGGCCAGCCGGCCGAGGTGGGCGTCCATGTCGAAGTCCCCGCCGAGGGTGTCGGCGAGCCCCACGAGGACTTCGGCGAGCCGCCGTTCGCGCGGGATGTGGTGCGGGTGTTCGGTCACGTCCTGCTCCAGCCATCGTCGGCCACGGCTCCGCCGGGATTCTGCCATGCCGGCGATCCGCGGCTTTCGGCGGGAAAACGGCAACTGACCTGATCTGACAGTGCTTTGACGGTGCGGTATGTCAGGATTGACGCAGACCGGTCCCGTCCGCCATCCAAGGGGGAGTGGATGTACGGCACCTCCACCGGCCCGTTGCGCAAGGCCGCCCGCGCGGCGTCGATCGCCGCCGTGGTCGCGGTGGCCCTCGGCGGCTGTTCCCGCGGCGACGGCACCGCGAATTCCGGGCGGGACAAGGGCGCGCCGCAGAGCACACCCATGGCCGGCGCCCCCTTCTGGGTCAACCCGGACACCGCCGCCGCCCGACAGGCCGGCCAGTGGCGCGAGGACGGCCGCGACGCGGACGCCGCGCTGCTGGAACGGATCGCGGGGCGGCCGGTCGCCGAGTGGATCGGCCCCGACGACCCCCGCGGCCAGGCCGAGGGCCTGACCAGGGCCGCCGAGAAGGCCGGCCGCACCCCCGTCCTGGTCCTCTACAACATCCCGCACCGCGACTGCGGCCAGTACTCCAGCGGCGGCGCCGCCGACGCGGACGCCTACCGCAACTGGGTGGACGGGGTCGCGGCCGGCATCGGCGACCGTGAGGCACTGGTGGTCCTGGAGCCCGACGCGCTCACCCACCTGGTCGACGGCTGCACCCCCGGCCGCTTCGCGCAGGAGCGCTACGCCCTGCTCGGCCACGCCGTCGACACCCTGAGCGGGCTGCCGCACACCGCCGTCTACCTCGACGCGGGCAACGCCGGGTGGGTGCGCGACCCCGCACGGGTGGTGGATCCGCTGCGGCGGGCCGGCATCGAGCGGGCCGACGGCTTCGCCCTGAACACCTCGAACTTCTACACCACCGAGGCCAACACGGCCTACGGCACCGAGCTGTCGGAGCGGCTCGACGGCAAGCACTTCGTCATCGACACCAGCCGCAACGGCCGCGGCCCGCTCCAGGGCGGTCACGACGAGGCCTGGTGCAACCCGCCCGGCCGGGGCCTGGGCACCCCGCCGACCACCGACACCGGCGACGAACTCGTGGACGCCTATCTGTGGATCAAGCGCCCCGGCGACTCCGACGGCACCTGCAAGGGCGGCCCCAAGGCAGGCCAGTGGTGGCCCGAATACGCCCTGGGGCTGGCCCGGCGCGCGGCGTCCTGAGACACCGCGCGCCGGGCCCTGAGCAGGGCAGACGCCCTAGGACACCTTGACCCAGCGCGCCACGGACGGCGTGCCCTCCTCGTCGGTGACCACGACCATGTACCAGCCCGGTGGCACCAGCGACGGGTCCTGCGGCACGGTCAGCCGCACCGACCCCTTGCCGCGCTCGATGTCCAGCGCGATCGACCGCTGCTCGGTGTCGGTGGCGTGGGTGACGGCGCTCGGCCGGATCAGCCGCGCCGTGTCGATCTGGCCGGCGTACCGGGTGGGGAACGACATCGAGCCGCCGCGCTCGACCGACCGCGGGCCCTCGCCCAGCGAGGGCTTGGAGTCCCGGTACAGATAGGGCGGGGTGTAGATCTCCACGCGCTGCTCGAAGAAGCCCGGCGTGGTGTCGGCCTTGTCCCCGAACAGCGGGTTGGAGCCGAAGACCGCCACCCGGCCGTCGGGCAGCAGCAGCGCCTCGGCGTGGTAGTTGCGTCCCACGGCCGGATCGGCGGCGTCCCGGAAGACGTCGCGCACCGGGTCGTAGATCTGCGCCTTGAGGATGTCGCTGCCGCCGCGCCCTCGGTAGTCGCGGGAGCCGCCGGTGGTGAAGACGGTGTCGTCCGGCAGCAGCACGCTGTTCAGGTACCGCGTGGGCTCCGGCAGGTCCGGGCCGTCGGTGTACGCCGGGCTGACCGCGTTCAGGTCCACCACGGCGGTGCGCGCGGTCGAGGAGTGGGACTCGCCGACCCCGCCGCCGCCCAGCACCATCACCTTCTGGTCCTGCGCGGGCGCCAGCAGCACCGAACTGGCCGTCTCCAGGTCCTTCGCGTCGCTGAGCCCGGGCACCGCGGTGAAGCGGTTGGTCCGCAGGTCCCACACGCCCGGGACGCGGCCCTCGTCGGCCGGGCCGTAGCCGGCGTTGGCGCCCGAGTAGAAGATCTTCTCGCCCTGCATCAGGAAGAGCGCCGGGTAGGTCGGGAAGTAGCGCGTGGTGGTGTAGGTCCACTTCCGCGTCCTGGGGTCGTAGATCTCGTTCTTCCCGGGGACGACCTGGCCGATGTCGTCGAGGCCGGAGACCGACAGCACCCGGCCGTCCGCGAGGGTGACCAGGGTGGGGTACCAGCGGGCCTCGTTCATCGGGTCGACCGGGATGTAGCGTTCGGCGACCGGGTCGAACTCGTAGGCCTCCTTGATCCCCTGGAAGTCCTTCTTGTCCAGGCCGAGCTTGGTGGCCAGCCCGTAGAGGTTGTTGCGGTCCTGGCCCGCGAGCCCCCGGATCTCGTACTGCGCCGCGGTGTTGACGATCCCCGCCTCGCCCTTGACCAGCGACTGGACGAAGACCCGGACCTCGCTCGCGGTGACCGTGACCTTGCCGCTCTTCTTGTCGACGGTCTTCTTCGCCCGCGGGGCGGTGACCGGGAACTCCGAGCGGAAGGTGCGGCCGTTCTCGTTGTTGACGAAGACCGTGCCCTGGGGGAACGTCCGGGGCGCGTCCGGGTTCTCGTTCTTGACCAGCATCGCGCCGCCCGCCCGGTCCACCGCCTCCTCGAGCTTCTCGTAGCGGGCCGTGCCGCCTGCCACCAGCAGCCGGCCGTCGGGCAGTTGGGTGTGGCCGGCGCAGAACATGTCCTTGGGGGTGTCGATCTCCTTGAAGGTGTTCTTCACCGGGTCCCACAGGACGCTCTTGAACGACTTGGCCTCGAAGTTCGTCTCGTCGTTGCCGGAACCGGCGATGAGCAGCACCTTCCCGGTGTGCAGCAGCGCGGCGTGGATGGCGTTGATCCGGTACTTCTCCGGGACCTCGAGCCGATCCCAGTGGCCGTGGGCGGCCTTGTACTCCGGCTGGTTGATCTTGTAGTCGTGGTAGGTCGCCGCGGTCCAGCCGTAGAGTGCGGGCGCGTTCATCCCGGCCAGGACGCTCACGGCGGTGCTCCCGATGGCGATCTTCCGCAGTCTGCGGCTGGGTCGGTAGGTCATCGGGCGGCGCTCCTGGTGCGGGCGAGCGACATCCACCAGACGGCGATCGGCGCGACGGCGAGCAGCAGCGCGAGCACCGCCCAGGTGCGCATCGCGACATGGGTGTGGCCGTTGAAGAAGCTCGCGGCCAGCGACCCGCCGAACACGAGCGTCCACAGGATGTGGGTGCGGAAGGTGGACAGCAGCCGGTCGGGGCTGGCCGAGTCGCCCTTGGGCGTGACCACGAAGCGGCTCTTGCGGCGCAGTACGGCGTCGATCAGCGAGCGGGCGTAGATCGGCGCCGACAGCGCCGACATCACCATGCCGGCCGCGCCCGAGGAGCCCTCGGGCTCGTGCGGGCTGACGTTGTGCCGCCGGTTCCAGACGTACAGGCCGATCTGCAGGGCCGCGGCGTCGCTGTACAGCATCATCCAGACCTCGGAGTCGATCTGGACGCCGGAGGCGCCGAGCCCCAGGAACAGGGCGCAGCTGAGGCCGCCCAGCATCCAGTTGACCGCCGTCATCGGGTAGTAGACGACCATCAGCGTGTAGTTGAGCAGCCTGCCCGGGGACAGCGTGAAGGGCATCTTCCAGAACTGCTTGATGAGCGTCTCGTACGTACCGCGGCTCCAGCGCAACTGCTGGGTGAAGAAGTCCGTCCACGAGGACGGGCCCTCCCCGACGGCCAGCACGTCCGGGGTGTAGACCGAGCGCCACTTGCGGCCGGTGGCCGGATTGCGCCGGCGGTGCAGCTCCAGGCCGGTGGCCATGTCCTCGGTGATCGAGTCGTACAGACCGCCGATGCCCTTGATGGCGCTGATCCGCACCGCGTTGTTGGTGCCCACGAACATCGGGGCGCCGTAGCGGTTGCCGGCCCGCTGGATGAGGGCGTGGAAGAGGAACTGCTGGCTCTCGGCGGCCTTGGTCACGGCGGAGTCGTAGTTGCCGTAGACCTGCGGCCCGACGACGAAGGCGACGTCGGGGTCGCGGAAGTAGCCGAGCATCCGCTCCAGGAAATTGGGGAGCGGGACGTGGTCGGTGTCGACCGAGGCGAAGAACGTGTAGTCGTCGCCGTGCGCGTCCAGCCAGGCGTTGTAGTTGCCGTGCTTGGTCTTCGCGCGGAAGGAGCCGCTGGGCCGGTTCCACTTCTCGACGTCCTTGCGGGAGAAGTGGTGCACCCCCAGCCGGTCGCACAGCCGCCGGACCTCGGGGTCGTCGCCCTCGTCCAGCAGCCACACGTCCAGCGTGCCGCGGTGGCGCAGCCGGATCGCGGCCTCCAGGGTGGCCCGCACCATCTCCAGGGGCTCCTTGCCCGGGACGAAGGTGGTCAGGAAGGCGACCTTGGTGCCCTCCTCGGGGATCACGGGCACCGGGTCGCGCGCGACGAGCGTGGCGTGCGCGTTCGACGTGACGTTGATCAGCCGGAAGACCTCGATCAGGCCGATGGATATCAGCATCACGGTGTCGCAGGCCGTCATCCAGCCGGGCGCGTTCTCCCGGCGGGTCCAGTGGGCCGGCTGCAACAGCCAGGTGAGCAGCACCGCGGAGAGCACCGGAGCCGCGCCGAGCAGCAGCGCCGCGCGGATCCGGTGGGGCTCCTCGGCGAGCAGGCTGCGGTAGCGCACCCGGTACGCGACGCCGGGCTCCGGCTCGGTGAGCGGGCCGGCGAGTCTGCTGTAGTGCTCGTAGTCGTACCGGGGTGCCACCGCGCCGGGCCGCGGCCGGGACGGGCCGGGGCGGGTCTGGTGCGGGATGACGGGCGCGGCGTCGGGCGCGCCGGCGCGGGAGTGATCGGTGGTGTACTGCTGGGCGCCGGTCGGTGTCGGCGGCATGGGAATGCTCCCCCCGAAGCATGTGCGCCGCTCGCGCGGCGATGGTGTCCCGGGCGTTGCGGCCCCCCGCCCCCCGGGGTGTACATGCGTGTGCGGTCTGCTCCCGGATCGGACGATGCTCGCTGCAGCTCGTCGACGACCGGACCGCGCTGGGTCACGCCGGTGGCCCACCCCCTTGCCGGGACCGTCTCCCCTTGGCCCCGATCGGCGAAAGGCGCCGAAACGGATCCCGGTCCTCCCGCTTAGGGAGGATAGATTCCGTTTGGCGCTTACATGACTTGCGGTCCCAGCCTCCCCGAATGCCCGTCTTGATCGCAAGGCGGGAAACGAGTTGTTAACCGGTCAAATGAGCGATTTGGGAGGGATATTCGGTCATTCGATCGGTCGTCGCCCGGCTTCGCTCAGGAGCGGGCGACCAGCATGAGCAGCGCGTCGTCGGAGAGGCTGCCGCCGGTGTGCCGCAACAGGTCCGCGTAGAGCCGCTCGACGGCGGCCTCGAGGTTGTCGGCCGATGCGGCGGCCAGCACCCCGGCACGCTCGGCCAGCGGGTAGAACGAGCCGTCCACGGCGCTGCGCGCCTCGATCACCCCGTCCGTGCACAGCACCAGGACGTCGTCGGCTCCCAGCGTCTCCTGCCAGGGCCGGGGCGGTGCACCCGTCGCGAACTGGGACAGCCCGAGCGGCACCCACGGATCGGGTGGGTCGAGCGAGGTGACCGTGCCGTCCGTGGCGACCCGCAGCGGGGGCACGTGCCCGTAGTGCAGCAGTCCCACCTGCCCGGGGTCGTTGAACTGGAGGAACAGCGCCGTGGTGAACTCGCCCGGGGCCATGTGCCGCGCGACGCTCGCGTCCACCCGCTGCGCGACCCGGGTCAGCGCCTCCTCGTCGTACGCGGCCTCCCGGAAGGACCCCAGTGTCACCGAGGCCGTCTGCACCGCGTCCAGCCCCTTGCCGCGCACGTCACCGATGAGCGCGCGCACACCGTGCGGCGTCTCCACCACCGTGTACAGGTCGCCGCCGATCTTCGCGGTGTCGGCCGCCGAGACGTAGCGCACCGCCAGCCGAAGGTCGCCCACCTCCGGCCCGGGAGGCAGCAGGAGCGCCCGTTGGGCGGCCTCGGCGACCGAGTGGACGGCGGCGAACACCCGTCGGCTCTGTTCGTAGTGCCACGCCATGTAGGCGGCGAAGAGCGAGCCCACGGCATAGGCGATGAGCTGCGACCACAGGAGGGTGCCGCTGTCCGGCAGGCGCACCTCGTCGTACGGGAGGAGGGCCAGCTGCGCGACGAGCCCGGCGACGCCGATGCCCAGCGTGCGCCGCCAGGTCGTGGAGACGCCCGCCAGTGCCGGAGCCATGATCATCAGTGGCGCGAGATAGGTCTGCGGGCCGCTCAGCCAGTCGGTCAGCGAGATCCCGACGATCAGCACCAGGGGCAGCAGGATCCCGCTGCCGACCGGTACGACCGCATCGAAACTCCGCAGGGCGGGTGCGCCGCTGTGGGGCGGCACCCGGCGTGATGACCTCATCTTTCGAACATAGACAGACAAGACGGGCAGTGGGAAACCGGGCGGCGTCGGATGCCGTGCCGGGCTCCGCCGACAGGGCAGTACGCCTAGAGCCCCGCCGTGGCGCCGGAGCCCATGCGGGCCAGCAGCAGGGCGACGTCGTCGTCCGCCGACTGCTGCATGGTGCCCAGCACCAGGTCGCAGGTCTCCTCCAGGGACCGGTGGCGGGTCTTGAGCTTGAGGACGCGCATCAGCGCCCGCAGGCCCACGTCGAGGGACTGCCGGCGGTCCTCCACCAGCCCGTCGGTGAACAGCGCGAGCACCGTCCCCTCGGTGAGCTCCCGCTCCACGGTGCGGAACTTGATCCCGCCCACGCCCAGCGGCACGCCGTTCGGGATGTCGATCAGTTCGGCGCGGCCGCCGGGGGGCACCAGTACCGGCGGCAGGTGCCCGGCGGTGGAGAACTGGCAGCGGCCGGTGGCCGGGTCGCACACCGCGTAGACGCAGGTGGCGATGAAGTCCCCCTCGGTGCCGCCGATGATGTCGTCCAGATGCCACAGCAGCTCGTCGGGGGCCAGGTCGAGCCGGGCGAAGGCCCGGGTGGCGGTGCGCAGCTGCCCCATGATCGCGGCGGCGTGCAGGCCCTTGCCCATCACGTCGCCGACGATCAGGCCGACCTTGCCGTTCTTCAGCGGCAGCACGTCGAACCAGTCCCCGCCGACCTCACGGACCGCGGGTATGTAGCGGGCGGCCGTCTCCATCCCGTCCACCGTCGGGGGCTCGTGCGGCAGCAGGCTCCGCTGGAGGGTGAGGGCGGCCATGCGCTCGCCCGCGTACAGCCGCGCGTTGTCGATGGATATCGCGGCCCGGGCGGCGAGCTCCACGGCCAGGGTGCGGTCCTGGTCGTCGAAGGGCTTCTGGTTGCGGGTGCGGAAGAGGCCGATCACGCCGAGCACCTCGCCGCGCGCGATCAGCGGCGCGGCCATGTACGAGTGCACCCCCGCCCGTCGCAGCAGCGCGGCGGCCCGGTCGTCCCGGGCGATCCGGCGCAGCATGCGGCTGCTCACCCGGTGCACCACCACCGGCTGCCCCTCCCGCACCGCCCGGGTGATCAGCCGGTCGGTCGGGTACGAGGCCGGCTCGCCCACCGGGTCGACGGCCCCGATCGTCTCGTTCGGGTCGGCCGCGGCGATGGCCAGGGCCCGGAAGTCGGCGGTCTCGCCCGTGGCCACCCGGGACACCGTCTCGCCGCGCATCACCGAGTCCAGCACGTCGACGGTGGCGATGTCGGCGAGCGTCGGCACCACGACCGAGGCCAGCTCCCGCGCGGTCTGCTGGAGGTCCAAGGTGGTGCCGATGCGGGTGCCCGCCTCGGCGATCACCGCCAGCCGGCCGCGGGCCATCGCGATCTCCTCGGCGGCGTGGTGCCGCTCGGTGAAATCCGCCACCGAGGTGGCCAGGCCCAGCACCCGCCCGGTGGGGTCCTCGATCCGGTAGTACGAGATCGACCACGCGTGGTCGCGCCCCAGGTCGGCATAGGTGCGGCCGATCGTCTCAAGGTCCAGCAGAGGTTCGCCGGTCTCCAGCACGCGCCGCATCGCCGTCTCGATCCCCGCGGCGTCGATGCCCGGTGAGACCTCCCGCACGGTGCGCCCGAGCATCGAGGCGGCCGACAGGCCGTACATGCCCTCCAGGGCCTCGTTGACCCGCACGATGCGCAGCTCGTTGTCGAAGACCGCCAGCCCGATGGGCGACTGGTCGACCAGGCTGCTCGACAGCCCCATGTCCGTCTCGACCCGGCGGACGGTCGCCAGATCGGCGCCCAGTCCCAGCGCGAAGACCCCGCCGTCCACGTCGAGCATGCGCATGTTGCGGAACTCGATGTCCCGGACCGTGCCGTCCGCGTGCACGATCGGAAACACGCCCTGCCACACCGCACCCGCCCTGACCTGCTTGAACAGTTCGGTGACCAGCTCAAGCTTCGCGGGCTCCACCATGAGCAGGCCGGCGTTCTGGCCCAGCGCCTCGGCCGCGCTGTAGCCGAACAGCCGCTCGGCCTCGGGGCTCCACAGGACGATCCGGCCGTGCCGGTCGAGGACCATCGCAGCGACCGCGAGAAGGTCGAGCAGGCCCCCGGGCGTGGGGGTCCCAGGACGCGGCCGGGCCTCCCCGTCCGTACCGGGCGGCGTTGCGTCGTGTGCGTGCATGGCCTCCTCGTACGCCCCGGCGGAGCCCCGCTGGAGGCCCTACCTCGTCGTTACGGCATATTTTCGCACCGAGTCCCCAAGGATGCCGCCTGTTCGTTCGAGGGCAAACGAACGAAGGCGCCCCTCCCGGAGGAGGGACGCCTTCGTGTCTGTGCGCCGCCAGGGACTCGAACCCCGAACCCGCTGATTAAGAGTCAGCTGCTCTGCCAGTTGAGCTAGCGGCGCTCACCGACAGAGAGGATCCTACCTGACCACCGGGGGTGCCCCCGACCACGTCCTCCAGCAGCGCGGGGTCGTCGTCCAGCCACCCGAGGCGGACCATCTTCACCCCGGCCTGGAAGCGGCTGTCGGCCCCTATCTGCTGCATGAGCTCCGCCACGATCCGCCGTACCGTCCGGTCGGACAGGCCCAGCTTGCGGCCTATCGCCTCGTCGGTCAGCCCGGAGGCCAGCAGCCGGACGACCTCCCGGTGCCGGGCGGCGGGCGCGGCGCCCACGTCGTCGGTGAACAGGTCCGACGCGGACGCCCAGCAGTGCTCGAACATCTGCCGCAGGACGGCCACCATGGCGGGGCTGCGCAGGACCATCGCGGAGCCCTCGCCGCCCCGGTCGTCCAGCCCGAGGGCCGGTACCACGGCGAGTGAGTGGTCGACGATGATCATCTTCATGGGGAGCGTGGCCGTGGTCCGCACCTCGCCGCCGTCATTGACGAAGGTCCGCAGATGGGTGCGGATGTTCGGTACCGCTGCCGCCGTGGCGAGGTAGATGGAGCGCTGGCGGACGCCGCGTCCGAGTGCCTCGCGGTTGCGGTCGTCACCCAGGTGCTCCTCCTGCACGCTCGCGTGCATGGAGAGGATCTCGGCGGTCACGGTGCTGGCGGCCTCGTCGAGGATCGCCGCTATCTGCGCGGGCTGGGCGGCGACCTCGATGCGGGCCTCCGCGAGCTGCCGTATGTGGACCGGCTGGAATTCCGCCGCGAGCTGGCTCAGCGCGGTGTGGGCGGCGGTGATGGTGTTCACCAGTTCCTCGGTCCTGCGCCGGCTGCCCTCGGTGAGCTGCGCCATGGCCGTCGCGGGGGAGTGGACCGCCCACCCGCTGCGTGCGGAGGGGAACCGTGCAGCCAGGCCGAGCGACGCCAACGAGACGAGTGCCGCGTCGAGTTCGGTTTGTGACCAGCCGGTGAGCGTACAGACGCTTTCTGGTGTCCAGTCGGCGTCGGCGAGCGCCAGAGCGTAGAGTTCCTGCGCCCGGGCGCGCAGAAGGTCGTCGGTCACTGCTCGCACCCCCAATGCTTCACGTCACCCCCGGCTCCGATCAGATTAAGGGTCGCCGCTCGTGTATGGACCCATCGGGGGCCATCCGGTCCCATGTGTCCGCATAGGGCCATGTCCGAATCCGGACCGTGAAAAGTGAAGACCACCGGCTTGGCGTCCGACAGAATTCAGTCAGTCGTACGGTTCCCCCAAGCCGGAGCGGCACCCCCGAAAAAGCACCAACCCAGCTCACACCCCCAGGACAGGCCTGCCATGACAACCTTCCGTCGCAACGCCCTTCGTGCAGTTCTGGGCGTCGTAGCCGCCATTTCATTGGGGCTGATCGGCGCGACCACTGCCTCTGCGCAGCCGGCGCCGGGCGACATCGTTTGGCACACCGCCAACGACATCGTCTGGTAGCACCCTGGGCCGTTCCACAAAGACAACACAACACCCCCCCAAGAGCTACACCGTTGCACCCACCCCCCAAGAGCCACACCCCTCCCCCCACGCTGATGGGCCCGGCATACCTCCCCCCTCTTGCCGGGCCCTTCAGCATGTCCGGAAACAGTGGGGTGGCGGGAATCCGCCACGCCTCCGGCGGCAGGGGCGGCGCGGTGGGCCAGGAGATCGTCCGGGAACTCCGGGCCGCGCCAGGGGGTGGTCGTGAGCACCCCCTCCGACCCCGTATGATTGTCCCGTTCGCAGGCGCCGCTAGCTCAAGTGGCAGAGCAGCTGACTCTTAATCAGCGGGTTCGGGGTTCAAGTCCCTGGCGGCGCACAGAACAAGGGCGCCCCTCCTCCGGGAGGGGCGCCCTTTTGTGTGCTGTCAGAGGGCGAGCGAGAGCAGCACGGGGGCCGCCCGCTCGTTGAGGGTGTCGGCGGCGCCCTTGAGGCGGTGGGCCTGGGTGACGGGCAGGGAGAGCGCCAGGCAGCCGACCGTCGCCCCGATGGTCACCGGGATGGCGGCGCAGACGGTGCCGATCGCGTACTCCTGCAGGTCCAGGGTGGGCGCGCTGGCCGGCTGGCTCTCCAGCTTGGTCAGCAGCACCTTCTCGCTGATCGTGGTCTTGGAGGTCAGCCGCACGATCTTGTGCCGCGACAGGTGGTCGCGGCGGCCGTTGTGGTCGAGCTGGGTGAGCAGGCACTTGCCGACCGCGCTGGCGTGCGCGGCGGAGCGGAAGTCGACCCACTCGTTGACCTTGGGCGCCGCGGGGCCGTCGGCGAAGTCGACGATCTTGACCTCGCCGTCGTCGTACCGGCTGAAGTAGACCGCCGCGCCGACCTCGTCGCGCAGGGCCATCAGTACGTTCTTGATCCTCTCGGCGAGCGCCGTGTCGCGGCTGGCGCTGCCCAGCAGGACCAGCGATTCACCGACCGCGTACCCCCCACCGGGCAGGGCGTTGAGATAACGCTCCCGATTGAGCATGGCGAGGAGTTGCGATAGATAACCGATGGGCACGCCGACCTCGCGTGCGAGCTGCTCGGCGCTGACGCCGTGCCGGTGCTTGTCCACGGTCTCCAGCACGCGCAGCGCGTGCTGGACGGCGTAGACCGGCGCGACCTGTCGGTGCTCAAGCGCCACGGTGTCCCCCTACAGGTGTGACCGTTTGCGTCCTTGCTGTGGCTGCTGGTCACGGCCACCGCGCACGGCGGACGGGACCCGGCAGCCGGGCCGCATTCCACGATAGCCTCAAAGCGGTTTCGAGTAGAGCCCGTTGAAGCTTTGTCTGAACGCCTTCGGACGTATATGCAGGAACGCGCCACTCTGGCATATGCCCCCGGCACGGCCCACTTTCCGTCAGAGCACCGCACCGAGGAATTCCCGGGTCCTGCGGTGCTCCGGGGAGCCGAAAATGCGCTCCGGCGCACCCGACTCCACCACCTTCCCGCCGTCGAACATCAGCACGCGGTCGGAGACGTCCCGGGCGAACCCCATCTCGTGGGTGACGCACAGCAGGGTGATGTCCGTGCTGCGGGCGATGTCCCGCAGCACGTCCAGCACTCCGGCCACCAGTTCGGGGTCGAGCGCCGAGGTCACCTCGTCCAGCAGCAGGATGTCCGGCCGCATCGCGAGCGCGCGGGCGATGGCCACCCGCTGCTGCTGGCCACCGGAGAGCCGGGTGGGGTGGGCGTCCTGCTTGTCGGCCAGGCCCACCAGTTCCAGCAGTTCGCGGCCGCGCTCGGCGGCCTCGTCGCGGTCCATGCCCAGCACGTGCACCGGGGCCTCGGTGACGTTCTCCAGCACCTTCATGTTGGGGAAGAGGTTGAAGTGCTGGAAGACCATGCCGATACGGCGTCGTTTGGCGCGTATGTGCCTCTCGTCCGCCGGCACCAGCCGGCCGCCGCGGCCCGGCATGTGCGAGAAGGGCTCGCCGTCCACCTGGATGACGCCCTCGGTGACCCGCTCCAGGGTCATCAGCAGCCGCAGGATGGTGGTCTTGCCGCTGCCGCTCGGGCCGATCAGCGTCACCCGCTCGCCGCGGCGGACCTCCAGGTCGAGGTGGTCCAGGACGGTGTGGTCCCCGTAGCGCTTGACCACCTGGTCGAAGCGGACGGCCGGGGACACGGAGGTCCTGGCGGGGTGGTGGGTCTCGTCAGTGAGCAAGGCGCTTCTCCAGCTTCCGCATGAGGATCGAGGTGGGGGTGCTGGCGATCAGGAAGATCGCGGCGGCCAGGGTGAACGCCTCCAGGTAGGCGAAGTGGTCGCTGCCGAAGGTGTTGGCCTCGTGCACCATCTCGTTGACGGTGATCACCGACAGGAAGGGCGTCTCCTTGAACATCGAGATCACGTAGTTGCCCAGGGCCGGCACGATCTTCCGCACCGCCTGCGGCAGCACCACGGCGAACCAGGTGCGCGCCCGGGACAGCGACAGCGCTCTGGCGGCCTCCCACTGACCCTCCGGCACCGCGTCGATGCCCGCCCGGTACACCTCGGAGGTGTACGTCGCGTAGTGCACGCCGAGCACGGTGATGCCGATGACCAGCGGTTGCAGCGCGGGCAGCAGCACCCAGGCGGCGAAGAGCTGGATCATCACCGGCGTCGACCGCACGAACTCCACGACCGCGCGCAGCGGCACCGTGACCCAGGGGCCGGCCGTGCGCCGCAGCACCGCGATGCCGAGGCCCAGCACGATCGCCAGCAGCGAGCCGAGCACGGTCGCCAGCAGCGTCACCTCGAAGCCGCGCAGGATCAGCGGCAGGCCCTCGCGGGCCGTCTCCCAGTCCCACATCAGGCACGACCTCCCGCCGGCTGCCCGAGCCGCGCCTTGGCCACGGACTCCAGTCCGTTCATGGCCAGCGTCAGGACATAGGCCAGGACGAAGTAGACGACGAGCAGCAGCAGGTACACCGTCGCGGTGTCACCGGTGGTCGAACGCAGCTGATCCATCTGGAAGGTGACGTCCGAGATGGTGATCAGCGACATCAGCGGGGTGCACTTCAGCAGCTGGACCAGCAGATTGCCGAACGGCGGGATCATCTGCGGCCACGCCTGCGGCAGGACCACCAGCCGCATCCGCTGCCACGGCGTCATGTTCAGCGCCACGGCCGCCTCCGCTTGTCCCTTCGGCACCGCGTCGATCGCCCCGCGCACCACCTCGGAGCCGTACGCCCCGTAGTTGAGCCCGAACGCCACGACCGCGCAGGCCAGCGGCGCGAGCTTGAAGCCCAGGATGGGCAGCGCGAAGAACAGCCAGAACAACTGCACATAAAGGGAGGTGCCGCGGAAGAACTCCACGACGACCCGGGACGCCCCGCGCACCAGGCCCCGGCGCGAGCGCGCCATGAAGCCCAGGACGAAGGCGAGCACCAGCGCGGTCAGCGCCCCCAGGACGGTGGCCTGCACGGTGACCCACAGGCCGGCGCCGATGCTCGGCAGCGACCGCGTGACCTCCGTCAGGACGGACAGGGACTCACTTGCCTCGGTGATCACAGGCGGGCCTCACGCCTTGCACAGCTGGGCGGTCCGCAGGTTCGCCGGTGGCACCTCCGCCTTGGTGAAGCCGTACCGGCCGATCAGCGAGGTGTAGTGGTCCGGGTCGGAGGTGATCTTCTTCAGCTGCCCGTTGAACGCGTCGCGCAGCCCCGTCGCGTCCGGCCGGAACACCGCGCCGCCCGGGCTGTACTGCTTCTTGCCGCCGACCACCGGAAGGAAGGGGTCCAGCACCTCGACGGCCGCTCCCTTGTTGGTCCGGGCCAGCCAGCGCAGTGAGATGCCGGTCAGCGCGAAGGCGTCGATCCGCCCGGCGAGCAGCGCGTCCACCCCGTCCTGCTGCTTGGCCAGCGCCTTCACCCGGGACGAGGGGACCCCCGCGGCGTCGGCGTAGTCCGCCTCGACCGCCGCCGTCAGGACGCCGACGGTGGCCTGTTCGCGGGCGCAGGAGGCCAGGTCGCTCAGCCCCTTGGGGTTGCCCTCGCGGACCATCAGCGAGGTCGGCGAGACGAACTCGGGCTCGGAGAAGATCACCTTGTGGCAGCGGTCCGGGGTGATGGCCATCCCGGCGCTCACCACGTCGAAGCGGTCGGCGCTCAGTCCGGGTATGAGCGCCCCGAAGTCGGTGAGGGTGGGCCGCAGTTCGGGCACCCCCAGGGCCTTGAAGATCTCCCGGTGCAGGGTCGGGGCCTCGCCCGCCAGCCTGCCGCCGTCCTGGTAGCCGTACGGGGCCTCGCCGGCGAAGCCCACCCGCACGTACCCCTGTTTTCTGAGCTTCGCGAGCAGGTCCCCGTCCCCGACGGGCGCGCCCGTCCCCACCTGCGTGCGGCTGCACGCGGACAGCAGCCCGGGGACCATCGCCAGGCCGCCCGCCGCCGCGGTGCGGGTGAGGAATCCCCGCCGGGTACTGTCGCTGCGCTCCGTCATGTGCCAGACCTCCGGTAGTTCGTCTCCGTGCGGTACGCCGACCACACGAGGGCCGCGCCTACCCCGGCGTACGGGAGGCATTCATGCGAATGTGGAGGGGTACCCGACTGCCCGGACGTCCGCGAGAGGCAGGGAGCCGCGATGAGTGACAGCACCGACCGGAACGGCAAGCGCGAGCAACTGGTCGTGGAACGGGTGCCGAAGGGGCTGCTGATCGGCGGCCGGTGGCGGCCGGCGAACGACAGCCGGGAGTACGAGGTGGAGGACCCCTCGACCGCGCAGGCGCTGTGCGCGGTGCCGGACGCCGGCGCCGAGGACGCGCGCGCCGCGATGGACGCGGCCGCCGCCGCGCAGGCCGGCTGGGCGGCCACCGCGCCGCGCGAGCGCGGGGAGATCCTGCGACGCGCCTACGAGCTCATCGTCGAACGGCAGAACGACCTCGCGCTGCTGATGACCCTGGAGATGGGCAAGCCGGTCGCCGAGTCCCGCGGTGAGATCCTCTACGCAGCCGAGTTCTTCCGCTGGTTCGCCGAGGAGGCGGTCCGCATCGACGGCGGCTGGGCGACCGCTCCGGACGGCAACGGCCGGATCTGGGTGATGCGGCAGCCGGTGGGACCCGCCCTGCTGATCACCCCGTGGAACTTCCCGATGGCCATGGGCACCCGCAAGATCGGGCCCGCCGTCGCCGCCGGCTGCACGATGATCGTCAAACCGGCGCACCAGACGCCGCTGTCCATGCTCGCCCTCGCCGAGATCCTCGGCAACGCCGGGCTCCCCGACGGCGTCCTCAACGTGCTCACCACCTCGCGGCCGGGCGAGGTGTCCACCCCGCTGCTGGAGGACCCGCGGCTGCGCAAGCTCTCCTTCACCGGCTCCACCGGCGTCGGGCAGAAGCTGATCGGGCAGAGCGCGAAGGGCGTGCTGCGCACCTCCATGGAGCTCGGTGGCAACGCGCCGCTCATCGTCTGCGAGGACGCGGACCTGGAGAAGGCGGTGGAGGGCGCGGCCATCGCCAAGATGCGCAACATCGGCGAGGCCTGCACCGCCGCCAACCGCATGTACGTGCACCGGGACCTGGCCGAGGCGTTCACCGGGCGGCTGGCCGAGAAACTGGGCTCCATGGTCGTCGGCAGGGGCACCGAGCCCGGCGCGCAGGTCGGGCCGCTCATCGACAGCG
The DNA here is from genome assembly GCF_042714775.1 of Streptomyces sp. NPDC058691. NCBI lineage: Bacteria > Bacillati > Actinomycetota > Actinomycetes > Kitasatosporales > Streptomycetaceae > Streptomyces > Streptomyces sp. NPDC058691. Next base: position 79,977 of record NZ_JBHXSO010000002.1, read on the forward strand.
CCGGCCTCGGCAAGGTCGACCGCCTGGTGCGCGACGCGGTGGCCAGTGGGGCCCGGGTCATCACCGGCGGTGAGCCGCTCTCCGACCGGCCGGGCTACTTCTACCCGCCGACGGTGCTGGCCGACGTCCCCGCCGACGCGGCGATGCTCCGCGAGGAGATCTTCGGGCCCGTCGCACCTGTCGTCACGTTCACCGACGACGACGAGGCGATCCGGCTGGCCAACGACACGGTCTTCGGCCTCGTCTCCTATGTCTTCACCGAGAGCCTGCGGCGCGGCATCCGCTACGCCGAGGAGCTGGAGACTGGCATGCTCGGCCTCAACAAGGGGGTGGTGTCCACCCCCGCGGCGCCCTTCGGCGGCGTCAAGCAGTCCGGGACCGGGCGCGAGGGCGGCTTCGTCGGCATCGACGAGTACCTGGAGATCAAGTACGTCGCCGTCGACGTGTGACGCGGGCCGGGGGTGGCCCCCCCCGGCCCGTCCTGTTCGGCCGTTCCGCCGCGGATCAGGCCTTGGGCAGCCCGTACACGTCGGCGACCAGTTCGTACGAGCGCAGGCGGGCCTGCGGGCTGTGCGCGTTGGCCGTGAGCATCAGCTCGTCCGCGCCCGTGCGCTCCACCAGCGCGTTCAGTCCGTCGCGGACCTGCTCGGGCGTGCCGTGGACGATGTTGACCAGCCAGGAGTCCACGAACTCCCGCTCGGCGGGGCTGAATTCGTAGGCCTCGGCCTCTTCGGGGGTCGGGACGAGTCCGGGACGTCCCATGCGCAGTCGCAGCATCGACAGCGCCCCGGTGAGCACCTGGCGGGCGGCCTCCTTCTCGTCGTCCGCCGCGAGCGCGGCGACGCCGATGACGGAGTACGGCTTGTCCAGGACCGCGGAGGGCCGGAACGACTCGCGGTACAGCTCCAGCGCGGGGACCGTGTTCGCCGCCGAGAAGTGGTGCGCGAAGGCGAAGGGCAGACCGAGGGCGCCCGCCAGCCGGGCGCTGAAGCCGCTGGAACCCAGCAGCCACACCGACGGCCGCGCGGTCGACTGCACGCCACCGGGGGCGGTGCCCTGCACGGGGCCGGGGATGGCGTGGATGCGCGCGTAGGGGTGGCCGGCGGGGAAGTCGTCGTCCAGGAAGCGCACCAGCTCGGCGAGCTGCTGCGGGAAGTCGTCGGCGCCCTCGTTCAGCCGGTCGGTGCGGCGCAGCGCGGCCGCGGTCGCGCCGTCGGTGCCCGGCGCGCGGCCGAGCCCGAGGTCGACACGGCCCGGCGCGAGCGCCTCCAGCGTGCCGAACTGCTCGGCGATGACGAGCGGGGCGTGGTTGGGCAGCATGACGCCGCCCGAACCCAGGCGGATGCGCTCGGTGTGCGCGGCGAGGTGGGCGAGGATCACGGCGGGGGAGGACGAGGCGACCCCGGGCATGGAGTGGTGCTCGGCGACCCAGTAGCGCTGGTAGCCCCGGGCCTCGGCGAGCCGGGCCAGCTCGACGCCGGTGCGCAGCGCGTCGCTGGCGGTCAGGCCCGCGCCGACGGTCGCCAGGTCGAGCACGGACAGGGGCACGGGTGCGGTGCCGTGGGTGGTGCCTCGTACGGGGTCGTTCGTCTCCACGTCGCTCCGTCGCCTCCTGTGGCCGGTCGCTGCTGCGTACGGCGAAGCACAACCGGAGAGCGACTCCGCTTATTCCCCTTGTTCCCCTGATTCCCCTGGTTCTCCCCGTTGCCCGGGCGACCGTTCCCCGGTGCCGTCGCGCCGCAGCTCGGCGATCCGCTCCGGGGGAACGGGCCGCGAGTACAGCCAGCCCTGGCCGGTGTCGCAGCCGATCCGCCGCAGCCGCTCCGCCTGCTCGGCGTTCTCCACGCACTCGGCGGTGACGGTCAGCCCGAGCCGGTGGGCGAGCTGCACCAGCGCCTCGACGATCGTCTCGTCGGCCGGGTTCGGGTGCAGGGTGTCGCGGAAGCCGCGTACGAAGGTGCCGTCGAGCTTCAGCGCGGAGACCGGCAGCCGGCTCAGGTAGGCCAGGTTGGAGTAGCCCGTGCCGAAGTCGTCGATGGCGATGTGCACCCCCATCTCGTGCAGGGCGTGCAGCGCCTGGAGCGGCCGGCCCGCCGAGCCCATCACCGCCGACTCCGTCAGCTCCAGTTGCAGCAGCTCGGGTGGCAGCCCGGTGTCGTCCAGGATCTCGGCCACGTCCGCGACCAGGTCGGAGTCCCAGACCTGGCGCACCGCCACATTGACGCTGACGAAGATCGGGTCGTCCGGGTGGTCCTTCTGCCACTGCCGCGCCTGGCGGCACGCCTCGGCGAGCACCCAGCGGCCGAGCTGGACGATCGACCCGTTCTCCTCGGCCAGCGGGATGAACCGGTTCGGCCCGAGCAGCCCGAAGTGCGGGTGCTCCCAGCGCACCAGGGCCTCCACCCCGCGCAGGCTGCCGCTGCCCAGCTCGACCAGCGGCTGGTACTCCAGCACGAACTCCCCGCGCTCCACCGCCTGCCGGAGCGTGCTGGACAGCGCCTGCTTGGTCATGCGGTGCGCGTTGCGCTCGGGGTCGAACAGCGTCCAGCGCGCCTTGCCGTCCGCCTTCGCCCAGTACAGCGTGGTGTCGGCGGCCTGCATGATGCCGGTGGCCGTGGTCCCCGACGCCTCCCGCTCGACCACGCCGATGCTCGCGGACACCGCGAGCCGGTGCCCGGAGAGGTCGAACGGACGTTGCAGCGCGGTCAGTACGGACTCGGCGAGGGCGGTGGCCTGCCCGGTGCCGGTGGAGTCCTCGACGAGGACGGCGAACTCGTCGCCGCCTAGCCGGGCGACGAGTGTCCCGCTGCGGCCGAGGCGCGCCGCGCAGTCGGTCAGCCGCTCGGCGACGGCCTTGAGCAGCCGGTCGCCGGTCCGGTGGCCGAGGGTGTCGTTGATGGCCTTGAAGCCGTCGAGGTCGAGATAGCACAGGCCGATCCGGCCGGTCCGGCTGCCGGCGCCCTCCAGCGCGGTGGCCAGGCGTTCGAAGAACAGCTGGCGATTGGGGAGTTTGGTGACCGGGTCGTGCATGCGCAGATGGCGCAACTGCTCGCGCAGTTCGTGCCGTTCGCCCAGGTCCTCCACGGACAGCAGCACGCCGCCCGGGACCGGTACGACGACCACCTCGGCCCACACCGTGCGCCCGTCCGGCCCGCGGACCGGCCGGGTGCGGCGCAACTCCTCGCGGCGGCCGGTGAGTACGGCCTCGTACTCGGCGTACTCCAAGCTCGTGGCGCTCGCGGGGTTCCCGGGGTTCCCGGCCTCCGCCGCGTGCTCTGCGTGTTCTGCGTTCTCTGAGTTCTCCGCGTCATCCGGAGCCCCGGCGGCTGCGCCGGCCGTGTGCCCCGCCTGCGTGGCCACGGGCCGGTCGTCGGGACCGTCGGGACCGCCGATCCCCGCGAGGCCGACGAGCTCCGCGGCGGTGAGCGCGGTGAGCCGCACCGGGTCGGCGCCCAGCAGCTGACCGAGCGCCGGATTGGCCTCGCGGACCCGTCCGTCGGGGCCGATGAGCGCCATCGGCAACCGCGCCACGTTGAAGGCGGCGCGGTAGTCGTGACCCTCCGAGGCCGATCTTTCCGGGGCCGGAGGATGACACTGAGTGACTGTGGGGGCCGTCATCTCGGGGTCGAGGTCGGGGCCTCCCGAGGGTCCGCCCATCGCTGACTCCCGTATAGCTGTCGTCTCGCACACATGGTCGTGGAGGGATCGGATGACCGCCAAGAGGCGGTGTTCATGCTGGAAATGTGCCGATCATAGAGGTTTCCCGAATGACCAGGCCACCGCCGTAGCGGTGATTCTCGGTGTGCGGGGTGTGGCGTTGGTCATTTCTCGTCGCGTCACGAATTGAATTGATCGTTTTTCGTTACTCATTACGCACTGTAGTGATCGGACGGTAACCCGGGCGGAGCAGCAGAACGGGGCGAAACACCACAAAACATAGCAGCGTGATGTGGGTGTCCCGACACCGTCCGGGAGGTCCACGTGCCGTTGCCAGGGCTACCCATACGTGCGCATCGGCGTGTTCGCAGGGGTGACTCCCGGCGCGCCGCCCGGCACGTACTGCGCGCCGCGGTCGCGGCGATGAGCGTCTTCGCCGCCGTCGTCGCCTGGACCCTGGTCACCGGACCCTCCGCCGGCGGTGCCGGTGGCGAGGTGTGCGTACTGCCGCGCGGCACCGCCCACCACTCCGAGGGCGTCTCGTCCTGGGACCCCTCCTACCCGCGGGCCCACGCGGACGTCGACGCGGTGATGATCTTCCTGTCCTTCCCCGACGCCCGGCCCAGCCTCACCCCGGACCAGCTGGCGGCCGACCACTTCCCGGCCACCGCGCAGTACTTCGAACGCGCTTCCTACGGCGCCTTCCGGCTGCGGCCGCACGTCGTGCCGGTCTGGCTGCGCATGCCGCTGCCCTCCACCGCGTACTCGATAGCACGCGACTGGAACGCCCCCGTGCGCTCACGCTTCCTCAGCGACGCCCTGGCGGCCGCCGACCGGCGCGTGGACTTCCGCCGCTACAAGGTCGTGTACCTCGTGGCCGACCCCGACGCCCCGGGCGTCGACCCGGACGCCACCAAGGTGGTCAGCCTCGGCTCGCCGCTGCACGCCGACGGCGTGGAACTGCGCCGCTTCGTCACCGTCTTCGAGAGCCACCCGCCGGACGTCAACGTCCTGGCGCACGAGACCGGTCACGCCTTCGACCTGCCCGACCTGTACTACCGCCCGCCGGCCGGCAGCCGTGCCGACTGGGACACCCACGTCGGGGACTGGGACATCATGGGAAGTCAGTTCGGGCTGGCGCCGGATCTTTTCGCCTGGCACAAGTGGAAGCTCGGCTGGCTGCGCTCCTCGCAGGTCCACTGCGTCGTCGACAGCGGCACGCACACCTACCGCATCACCCCCGTCGAACGGCCGGGCGGCACCAAGCTCCTCGTCGTGCCCGCCGGCCTCAAGTCCGTCGTCGCCGCCGAGGTCCGCGCCGCCACCGGCAACGACCGGCTCACCTGCGCCGAGGGCGTCCTGCTCTACCGGGTGCGCGCCGACGTCCAGTCCGGCGACGGCCCGATAGACGTCATCGACGGCCACCCGCGCACCTCCGGCTGCTCGCAGGCCTCGGTCTATCCGCCGCTGGCCGACGCCCCCTTCCGTGTGGGCGAGGGGTACGACGTCGGTTCCGACTCGCGGATCGACGTCCTCGGCCGGCACCAGGACGGTTCCTGGACCGTCCGGGTCACGCAGGGCTAGGCGGTGCGCGGATCCAGGGCGCTGGCCGTATCGGCCTGCGTGCTGCTCTTCGCGGCGGGCAGCGGCGCCGTCACCAAAAGCGGTACGGCCGCGGGCCTGCCGCCCGCCGACCGGCCCTGCGCGCTCCGCGCGGCGCCGGGCACGGCCATGTCGGAGGGGTTCAGCGACGGCGGGCACGACTTCGCCGCCGCCACCGGCGACGTGCGCGCCCTCACCCTCATGGTCGACTTCCCCGACAAGCCCGCCCCCTACCCCGCGAAGGAGCGCTACGGCGAGTTCTTCCCCGCGGTGCGGCAGTGGTTCCACCGGGCCTCGTACGGCAGACTGCGCTACGACTCCACGCCGGTGCTGCACTGGATCCGCATGCCCCGCCCCTTCACCGCGTACGGCATAGGGCGCGGCTACGGCTGGAACGCGCACACCGCCATGATGCGCGACCTGCTGCGGGTCGCCGACAAGTCGATCGACTTCTCCGGCTACAGCCTGGTCAACGTCCTGGTCACGCCCAACGCGGGCCCGCCCGCCGACCAGGCGGTCCTCTCCGTCACCTGGACCGGTGCCTCCGCCGCCACCACCGACGACGGCGCCCGCCTTGATCGCGTGTCGCTGATATACGGTCACGACCAGTCGGGCCCGCGCGTGCTCAGCCACGAGAACGGCCACGCCTTCGGACTGCCCGACCTGTACGCCGTCGACCGCTTCGGCCGCACCGACGTCCTGGCCGGTCAGTGGGACGGCATGTCCCTGGACTGGGGACTGCAAGGAGACCTGTTCGCCTGGCACAAGTGGCGCCTGGGCTGGCTCGACGACGCCCAGATCCTCTGCGTCCGCGACGCCGCGACGCACCTGGTGCGGCTGTCCCCGGTCGAGGTCCCCGGTGGCCGCAAGGCGGCGGTCATCCCGCTCGGCCGCACCCGCGCCTACGTGGTGGAGGCCCGTGCCGCCCGCGGCAACGACGCCGAGGCCTGCCGGGAGGGGGTGCTCGTCTACCAGATCCGCACGGACGTCGACTCCGGCCACGGCCCCGTCACCGTCCGCGACGCCCACCCGGCCACTTCGGCCTGCGAGTACAGCAGCGCCTCGTTCAATTCCCTCAACGACGCGCCCTTCCGGCCCGGCGAGCACTTCGCCGACCCCGCTTCCGGCCTCACCGTCGACGTCCTCGCCCACGACCCGGCCGACGACGGCTGGACGGTGCGGATCACCAACCGCCACCCGTGGCGGACCGAGAAGGTGCGGGCCGCCGCGCACACGACGACGGGCGCCCTCCGGAGGGAGGACGCCCGTCGATGATGGTGCGCCGCCAGGGACTCGAACCCCGAACCCGCTGATTAAGAGTCAGCTGCTCTGCCAGTTGAGCTAGCGGCGCTCGCTCACGTCGTAGAGATTAGCATCCGCTTGCGGGCGGGTGAAAATCGATATTCAGGGACCCGGCCGGCCGCTCAGCGGGCCGCCCGGACGCAGGCCCACAGCAGCTCGGAGGCGCCCGGGAGCCAGGGGCGGAGCGTGTCGGGGGCGACGAGCCAGCGGGAGCGGGCGGTGGTGCAGTCGGCGTAGGGCGGGGGCAGGGCCACCGAGTCACCCTCGCCGTGGCAGAGCGGGGAGGGTACGGCCCTGCCCCACTCCTCCCAGGACAGCAAGGTGCGCAGTCGCTGCGCGGCGCCGGGTGCGACGAGCAGCAGGATGCGCCCGCGGCACTCGGCGGCCGGTCCGGAGCCCGGGCCCGCGGACCACAGCTGCTCGAGGACCCGGCGGCCGAAGAGCGCGGGCAGGTTCACCACGTCGAAGGCCGTGCCGCAGGGCAGCACGGTGGGAGCCGTGGGCCGGGCGGACCACAGCGCCCGGACGCTGCGCGGGAAGGAGCTGGCGGAGGCCAGCCAGTCCGCTCCGTCGGGGGTCACGTACTGCGCGTGCCGGTTCGCCGCGAAGCCGGCCGCGTCGGGTATGCCTGAGGAAGCAGGATCGATCATGCCCCCCGGCCATGTGTGCCACTGCCCATCACTCATGACACATACAACTACCGTGCGTAAACGTTTCGTTACGCCAATCCGGTAGAAGGTGGGACGCGCGGGAGGGTGGTCGGGTACCTTGCCCCGCGCATATATGCGGGCGCTATGAGCCGGTGGAACCGCCCTGCAGCAGGCCCTGGCCGAACTCGATCATCCGCTTCGCGTAGTCCTCCGACCAGCCCGCCTGCTCGGCGATCGCCGCCGGCACCAGCCGGTCGAAGCGCTTGGGGTCGGCGAGCTGGGCCGCGGCCATGGCCTGGAACTCGGTGGCGCGGTCGGCGGCGGCACGGAAGGCCAGGGCCAGCTCGGTGGAGCGCGCCAGCAACTGCCTGGGGTCCTCCATGGACTCCAGGTCGAAGAAGTGCTCCTCGTCCTCGGCGATCGCCGCCGGTTCGAAGAGCAGCTGTGCGGGTTTCAGCCGGGGGGCGGACGGCTTGCCCGCCGCGCTGTGAGCCGATTGCGGCTCGGACATGAACGTACCTCCAGGATCGTCGGCGCCTTCCATTGTCCCGCCTCGCGCAAGAGGACCTCCGCGAGGCGGGGACGGGGCGGGGACGCGTCAGGGATGCCAGGTCACGCGGTGTTCGGCGAGGTGGGAGAGGACCGCGTGATGGGCCTCCCAGCCGTCCGGGAACTTCACCGTCACCCCGAGCTGCACCGGCTCCGTCGAGGGGTGCTCGTCCAGCAGCTCCGGCACGCCCGCCCGGCACACCACGACGCACGCGTGGCGGTGCCGCGAGGCCAGCACGCACAGCCGGCCGGTCTCCAGGTGGAAGGCCGTGGCGTCGGGGCGCCCCGACAGCGGGTGCAGCACCACGGTGACGTCGAACTCCCGGCCCTGCAGCCGGTTGGCCGTGTCCACCGTCACACCTTGGACGCCGAGGTCCGCCAGCGCCGCCCGGACCGCCGCGGCCTGGTCGCGGTGCGCGGTGCCGACCGCGATACGGTCCGGGCCGACCGGGGCCGTGCCGCGTTCGGAGTGCGCCACCCCGCCCCGGTCCAGCAGCCGCCGGGTCACCAGCGCGACCGCGCGCACCGCTTCGGGGTCCGTGCGCGGGGTGCGGCGGGCCGGCAGCTCCAGCAGGCCCCAGCCGGACAGCGCCGCCTCGTCCAGCACGCGGTCGGGGCCGGAGCCGTCGCCCGGCACGCCGAAGGTCAGCCGTCGCTCGCCGGGCTCGGTGCCGCTGCGGAACGGGGTGTACGGATAGAAGGCGCGGGAGATCAGCGGCGCGGCCGAGGCGGGCAGCCGCCAGGACACCGGCAGCCGGTGCTGGGGCAGCCCCGGGTTGTGGGCCAGCAGGGTGACCACGGCGCTCGCCGAGGGGTCGTAGCTCAGCCCCGCCCACTGCTCGGAGCCGACCACGCTGAACGGGTCCAGCTGCCCGGGATCGCCCACGAACAGGGCCCGCTGGAACAGCCCGGCGACCTGGAGCAGCGCGTCCGAGCGCATCTGGTACGCCTCGTCGACGATCGCGTGCCGCCACGGCTCCACGTCCTTGGACGCGGCGGTGAAGGCCCACTTCGCGGCGGTGGCGATCACCACCTTGGCGCCGGTCAGGTCGGCGGCCTTGGTCGACTTCAGCACGGACGGGTGCCGGTCCAGCGCCGGGTCAGGCGGGGAGTCGCCGCCGTGCAGCCGGCCGACGGGCAGGCCGGGGTCGGCCGTGGCCAGCCGGTCCACGAGGTCGTCGACCTGGGCGTTGGTCTGGGCGACCACCATCAGGGACTCGCCCGCCGCGACCAGTTCGCGGGCGGCGCGCACCACCAGCGTGGACTTGCCCGCGCCGGGCGGGGAGTCCACGACCACGCCGCGGTGCGTGCCGTGGAGGGTGTCGTGCAGGATCCGCTCGGTCGCGGCATCGGCGGCGCGGGCCGCCTCGCTCACCGGGCTCGGGCTCACAGGTAGTCCTCCGCGGTCGCGGGGTCGGCGCTCTCGGCGAGCGCGGCTGCGGTGGTGGTGCCGGTGGCGGCAGCGGTGGCCGTGGTCACGGCGCCCGGGGGGCCGCCGTGGGTCCACGGGGTGTCCTCCGGCTCCGGCAGCCCGGCGCCGCCGCGCGGGGCGTGCTCGAACAGCGTCCAGCACGTGGCGTCACCGGGCTCCGGCACGGTGCCGGGGTCGGGGACCTTGGACCGGCCCATGCCGTTCACCACGCGCAGGAGCACGGTGCCCGGCCCGGACCACTCCAGGAACTGCGCCTGCTGGGTGCGGCCGTCCGGCAGGGCGCGGTAGACCTTGGCGTCCGGGTCGAGATGCGGCCGGTCCTCGGTCGCCACGGTCACCAGCGGGCGCGGCTTGGGGATCTTGCCCTCGCTCATCGCCATCCGCACGTCCACCACCTCGCCCGCGAACGCCTGGCCGGCCAGCCGCCGCCCCGCCATCTCCAGCGGGTCGTCCAGCGCCTCCTGCGCCTCCAGCCGCACCTGCGCGGTCTCCCGCCCGGCGAGCTTCTGGGCCGCGGAGACCGCGTCGTCGCGGCGCGGCTGCGGCGGTTCCCCGGCCCGTACCCGGTCCCGGTGCGAGGTGTACGACCAGCGGTCGCGCTTCCACCGCTCCTCGACGTGGGCGCCCTCGGGGAGTTCGCGCAGCAGGTCGAGGGAGCGCCAGATCGCGTCCCACGTGGGCCGCATCTGCCCGGCGAGCAGCGTGGCGATCTCGTCCGCCGCGCCCGGGATGCCCACGTCGAAGCGGGCCGTCGCGGGCGCGAGCACCGTGTTGTCGAACACGGGGTCCGTGGCGGGGCCGGCCGGCGGGCACTCCAGCAGTCCGTCGGTGCCGCGCACGCTCTCCGCGCGGCGCGCCGCCTCGGCGCCCGTCACGCCCTCGGACGCGGGTCCCCCCGGCGGAGCCGAGGGGCGGTCGATCCAGGCCAGCAAGGCGCCGAGGTGCTGGTCCTCCAGATTGCTCTGGCCGGTGGCCCAGTGCCGGGTCAGCAGTTCGGTCGCGGACAGCAGGAGCGAGGAGCCGGGGGTGCGGGCGCGCTCCCCGTAGTGCGTGAACCACCGGCCGAGCAGCGGCACCCGGGCGGGCACGGGGTGCGGCTCGTCCGGGTCGTCCTCGGCGGTGCGGCGGAAGCGGGTGGAGCGGCCGAGCAGCCGGACGTACTCCACGGCCGCGGAATTGGCCACCACCAGCTGGGGCGCGTCGGTGCAGACCTCGGATTCCTCGCGGTTGCGCGTCGCGGGCTCGGTCTCGGTGTCGTCGGCGAAGCTCTCCAGGTAGGGCAGCACGATCTGGGCGAGCTCGGCGAGGAAGGCGAAGCGCAGGTCGCGGTCGCGCGGCTGCGCCACGGTCAGCAGCCGGGGTTCCTCGCGCGCGGTCCCGACGAGCGCGCCCAGGGGGGCGCCGACCTCGCCGGCGGTGGTGAGCGGCACGAGGACCAGCGGCCGGTCCGACAGATGGCGGTGGCGCACCGTCGCGAGCGGGGTCGCCCACCCGGTCGCCATCGCCTCCGCCCTGGCCAGCACGGAGATCAGCGACATCCCAGCGCCTCCGCACGGAGTGCGGCGGCACGCCGCAGCGCGGCCACCGCGGGATCGTCGGGTGCGGCGGCCTCACCGTCGCCGCCGTCCGGCCGGTCGCCGAGCGCGGCCGCCAGCACCTGCTCGACGTCGGTGAGCGAGCCGAGTTCGGCGCGGACCCCGCGGCCGAGCGCCTCCACGGCGCCGCAGGCCCGTGCCTGCTCGCGGCAGTGGAAGGACAGCTCGCAGCTGGCCAGGCACTCGGGGGCGTACGCCGCCGGCAGCAGGTCCACCGCGGCGCGCAGCTCGGGCCCGGGCCGGGTGGGGGTGCGCCGGTCGTCGGCGAGCCGCAGGTCGAAGGTCGTGCCCTCGGGCAGGGTGTCGGCGATCTCCTCGATCCGGGTGAGCCGCTCGAGCTGCCGTCGGGTGACCGACAGCTGCTTGCGGACGTCGACGACCTCGGCCACCGGGAGGTTGGAGAAGTCCTTGGGGCACACCAGCAGCACGCGGTGGTCCGGGGCGCCGAAGCCGAGCCGTTCCAGGGCCAGGACGTAGACCGCGGCCTGCCGGGCGGCGGCGCCGACCTTCACGGCGTCCGCCGAACCGTCCAGGATCGGGAAGGACTTGACCTCGATCACCGTCCACGACCCGTCGGGGCGCACGGCGATGGCGTCCGGCTCCAGGAAGGCCGGGGAGCCGGCCACATCCAGGGCGAGCAGCGGATGGTCCAGCAGCGCCCAACGGCCCGCGGCGGTGGCCTCCTTGAGCGCGAGGCGGGTGCGCTCCACGCGGCCCTCGGGGCCGTGCGCGGTCAGATCGGGCAGGGTGACCTCGGCGTCCTCCGGGGTGCCCAGCAGACGCAGCAGCTCGGCGCAGCCGTTCCCCTTGACCCGGGCCTCGAAGGCGTGGCCGCGGATGAACGCGAACTGCGACTGCCCGAACGGCGCCGGGTTGCCCAGCACGCCGGCCACGGCCGCCTTGTCCACCCCCGCGGCGTCCAGCAGCGCGCGGCGCCGGCAGCCCGGATTCGCCGCCAGCGCCGCCAGTGCCCGCGCGTCCATCGCGCGCGGCGTGGTTCCCGGGCCGCGCAGCCCCGCCAACCGCTCTCGCAGATCGTGCGTAGTGCTCACCCGCGCAAGTCTCGCACCCCCCACCGACAACGTGGGCCACCGCGGTTCAGCCGCCGGCATCCCGGGCCGGTGGCCGGACCCCGCGCTGCGCCGGGACGGCCGGGTGGCCGGACCGTTGCCCGGACCGGTGGGCGGCGAGGGGCTCGGCCGGGGCGGCGTCGCGCGAGGAGGCGATGACGGTGGAGGGAACGTTCCGGGCCGGGCGGGCGAACCGTGCGGCGACCGCCTCCCGCGCGCGGTCCACGGCACGCAGGAAGGGCCGCGTGAGCAGGAAGCCGAGGCCCATGACCGCCGCGCCGGCGACCGCGTCGAGGAAGTAGTGGTTGGCCGTGCCCATGACGACGAGGGCGGTGCCGAGCGGATAGGCGATGCCGAGCGCCCGCACGAAGCGGGTGCGCCCGTAGCGCCAGAGCACGATGCCGCACCACAGGGACCAGCCGACGTGCAGGCTGGGCATGGCCGCGTACTGGTTGGTGAGCCCGCCCAGGCCGCGCGGGGCGCTCGCGTCGCCGCCCCACCAGCCGTAGGAGCCGTACTGCGCCATGGTGTCGACGAAGCCGTGCCCGCCGGCCAGCAGCCGCGGCGGGGCGGTCGGCGCCAGGGTGAAGCCGATCAGCCCGATGAGGGTGGAGGTCATCAGCCAGGTGCGGGCGAAGCGGTAGACGGTCGGCCGCCGCCGCCAGAGCCAGATCAGCACGGTGGGGGTGACCAGGTAGTGCAGGGAGGCGTACCAGAAGTCGGCGGGAATGCCGAGCGCCCGGTAACGGCTGAAGAGGGTGTTCAGCCAGCGTTCGGGGTCCAGGGTGAGTGCCGTCTCCAGGTGGAGTATGGCGATGCCGTGGTCCACCGCTCGCCCCACGTCCCCGCGTACCAGGAGGCGTCCCGTCGTGTAGAGGCCGTACACCACCGCGATCAGCGGCAGCTCGGTCCACCAGCGCAGGCCGCCCCTGTAGGTGGCGGGCCGCGGCGCGGTGGTGGTCATGGTCATCGGGCCGTTCTCCCCGTTCTCTCCCTGTGAGAGTTCATGCGGACTACCGTACGACGTACGCTAGGCAACCTGAACACCACCCCCGCCTATTCCGGTAACTCCTGGTTCGTCCGAGGTTCAACAGTGTGTGCTCGTGAACGCGTGCGAAAAGACGCCGCACGACCGTCATGGGTTGCCCGTGGACGCGGGAGAATCAAGGAAACCGCTCACCGACCGCTCCCATGACCGGACACGCATCCCTCATGACTGTCACCCCGCCGGCCCGCTCCCCACGGCGCCGCGTCCCCCGCAATACCCTCAACCCCGACCGCATCCTCGACGCGGCCGTCGCGCTTCTCGACCGTGACGGGCCCGAGGCCTTCACCATGCGCGCGCTCGCCCAGGAACTGGGCGTGGGCACGATGGCCGTCTACTCGCACTTCAAGGGAAAGGAGGAACTCAACGACGCCGTCAACGAGCGGCTGCTCGGTGAGATCGAGATTCCCCCGGACGCCGGCGCGCCCCGCGAGCAGCTTATTGAACTCTGTGTGGGGGTGTACCGACTTTTCAGTGAACACCCCGCCGCGCTCCAGTTGTTGGCGAGCCGCCCGCTGCGCGGTGACGAGGCGCTGTCCGTGATCGACCGGATGCTCTGCCTGCTGCGCAGCGCTGGGCTGGAGCCCGCCGCGGCCGCCGCCGGGCAGGTCGCGCTCATGCAGTACACGGTGGGCTCCGCCATGTGGGCCGTCCGCCGCAAGCGCGCCGAGTGCGACGCCGAGGTGAATCTGCGCGAGAAGATCCGCGAACGCCTCGCCGAACTCCCGCCGGAGAGCTACCCGTCGCTGACGGGTCTCGCCCCCGAACTCAGCGCCGCGCAGGACTCCGGCCGTGCGCAGTACGAGGCCGGCCTGACCGCGCTGCTGGCCGGGCTGCTGAACGGGCCCGCGCTGCCGCGCACATGAAAGAGCGCCCCGGCCGGGGCGGGAGTGAACTGCCGGCCGGGGCGCTCGTGTGGGGGGATCGGGAGATGGCTGGTGAGGTGGCTGGCGTTCCCGGGGCGGTCCCCCGGGGTCAGCCGTTGTAGGCGGCGAAGGCCTTCGAGAACGCGCCCGTGTCCTGGACGACCGAACTGCAGGTGGCGTCCGCGGAGTTCTTGGCGCCACCGGGGCACTGCTTGTCGCGGGTCGCGGACCACATCGACAGCCAGCCAAGACCCTTGGACTTGGCGAAGGCCACCAGCTGCGAGGCGTCGTCGACCTTGAAGACCTCGGTGCTGACGTCGTTCACGCCGATCATCGGGGTCACGGCGACGGTCTTCCAGGCGGTCGCGTCCGACAGCCCGAGCACGCTCTTGATCTGCGCCTGCGTGGCGGTGGCGGCGTCGATGGCGTAACCGCCCATGTCACCGCTGAAGGAGGCGCCGTAGTCCATCGCCATGATGTTGACGGCGGCGATGCGCACCCGGTTGGCCTTGGCGTCGGCGAGCAGGTTGACGCCGTCCTGGGTGAGTCCGGTCGGCATGACGGGCAGCGTGTAGGAGACCTCCAGGCCGCTGTGGCTCGCCTGGAGCTGCGCGATGGCCTGGGCGCGCCGGGAGTTGGCGGTCGCGTCGGCTATGGCGCCGCCCTCGACGTCGAAGTCCACCTTGGTGAGCTTGAAGGTGTCGACCACCTTGCCGTACGCGGCGGCGAGCGCCGAGGCCGAGGAGCAGGTGGTCGCCAGTTCCGAGCCGGACGCGCCGCCGAAGGAGACGCGGACGTCGCCGCCGGCCTTGCGGAGGTCGCCGATCTGGGCGGCCACCGCGTCGGCCGCCACGTCCGTCACACCGCCCCACTTGGGGGTGCAGCCGCCGCCGTCGGTGACGAACGCCAGGTTGTACTGCTTCACACCCGTCGCCCTGGAGTGCGCGAGCAGGTCGAACGCCGGGTAGAGCGAGGTGTCCACGTACGGGGCGAAGCCGGCGGCCGCGCCGGAGGCCGGGGGCACGGTCGCGGTGGGGGTGGCGGTGGCCGTGGGCGTGGCGGTCCGGGTGGCGGTCGGGGTGGCGGTCGGGGCCGCCGTCGCGGTCCGGGTGGGGGAGGGGGTGGGGGTGGCGGTCGCGGTGGGGCGGCCGCTGGGGGAGGCGGTCGCACCGTCGTCCACCGAGCACTTCACGCCGTTGATCAGGCAGTTGACGGGATCGCCCGCCGTCGCCGAGGACTTCGTCACGAAGCCCACCTGGGCCGACTGCCCGGCGGCGATGTCCTTGTTCCAGTTCGCGGGCCGCACGGTCACGTGCTGACCCGACGCCGTCCAGGTCGCGTTCCACAGCGAGCTGATGCTGGTGCCCGCCGGGAGGTCGAACGTCAGCGTCCAGTCGGACAGCGTCGACCCCGAGGAGTTGCTGATCTCGTACTGGCCGGTGTACCCCGTGGTCCAGTCGCTGGTCATGCTGTACGCGGCACCGACGGTGGCGGCCTGGGCCGACCCCGCGAGAGCGAAGGCACCGGCCGCGACGACCGCGCCCGCGGTGAGGCCGCCGAGAAGGGCGACCTTGCGCGTGGGGCGACGACGATGTGAGTTCCTCATGGACCGGCACGCTAGCGAGCGGCATTCGGACAAATGACCTGAGCCGGGCGTGCGTTCGATTTCTTATGGCGCACTTAAGGTGCGGCTAAGGGCGGCCTGAGGCCGAGGTGAGCGCGGTGCGACGACGCCATCGCTCGACGTGGATCGGGTGGGCCCTGATCATAAGTCACATACGGGTGAGTTCCGCTGCGGACATCGGCGGACAGCACGAGTGGCTTGCGCGCAGGGGGTCGTGATGGTGAGCGTTGAGGACGTGATGGCCTTTCTCGTCGACCACAGGGCCCCTGGCGTCACTCCGGGGTACATCTCGGAGCAGCTGCTCTCCATGTCGTGGATCATCGACGCCCAGGACGCCGACCGCATCGTCGAAGTGGCAAAGCGATGGCTGAGGTCGGACGACTCCTTCCGGGTGGCCGTCGCGATCGGTCTGGAGAACGAGACCTACCTTGCCGATTCCTGGGTGGAGATTGCCGCACTGGCCGGGCCTCTCAAGGCGAGGTTTCCTTCGATGGCGGCCGATGTGGACGCATGGATGGCGAGAGCCGAGCCTGCCTACCGGAAGCTCGAGGGAGGCACCTTCTTCCAGCGTGGCGAGGAGGACGCCTGAGATGACGCGGGGCCGGTGCGGGACGGCTGCGCGACCGGCACAGGCCTGTCCACGCGCCGTCGGGAGGGTGCGTCAGCTCGTGCAGCTGAGCGCGCCCGCGGCCTGCTTGGCCGTCAGGATGCGCCGGGCGCTGTTCTGGACCAGGGTGCGCACCTTCGGGTCGTGGCGCATGGCGTAGCGGATGCCCTCGGCCATCGTGGGGATGCCCCTGGGGGTGACGGTGAGGGTGAGGTCGCCGCCGGCGCGGAGGAAGGTCAGGGCCCGCTGGAGGAGCGCCACGGACTGGGCGGAGGCCGCCTGTCCGAGGTCGTCGGAGATGATGACGCCCTTGAAGCCCAGGTCACGGCGGAGGGTCTGATCGACGATCAGCGAGGAGAAGGCGGCCTTGTGCTTGGGGTCGATCCGCTTGTACGTCGCCAGTGAGACCATCACCAGACCCGCGCCGGCGGAGATGCCCGCGCGGAAGGGGGCGATGTTGCTGCCCGTCCGGGTCAGGGTCGTGTCCGTCACCGAGGCCGTCGTGTCCGTGTTGCCCTTGACGCGGCCGAGGCCCGGGAAATGCTTGGGCGTGGTCAGTACGCCGGACGACTTCGAGCCCTGCACATACGCCGTGACGTGCGGGGACACCACGGCGGACGTCGAGCCGAACTGGCGTCCGTAGCGTCCGATGGGGATGTTCGCCGTGCCGATCGAGGCGGGCACGATGTCGGCGACGGGCGCCAGGTTCACGTTCACGCCCGCGCTCTTGAGCTGCTTCGCCCAGCCCTGTGCGCGCGTACGCAGCGTGGCGGTGGACCACGTGCCCTGCGTCTTGCCGTTCGGGATGGTCGAGAAGCCGGGGCCCTTGAGGACCTGCACCTGGCCGCCCTCCTGATCGGTGGAGACCAGCAGGCCGACCCGCTGCCCCGCCACCGTCTTCCCGAGCGACTTCTGCAGGCTGTCCACCAGGGTCCGGGTCTTCTTGACACCGGCCGTGCTGCGGCCCGCGAGGAAGACGGACCCGACCGCGTACGTGCGCATCGCGTCCAGGTCCGCCTTCGGCGGCGTCGGCAGCTTTGCCGCGCCCATGAAGAGCTGGCCCACCCGCTGGGTGTCGTTCATCCCCGCCAGGACCCGGTCCACGCAGGACGTCTTCGCGGCGGAGGTCGCCGCGGCGCGCCCGGGGGCGACCACGGACTCCGGAGCGGACGGCGCTTGTTGGCAGCCGGCGACGGCCAGCGTCGTGACCAGCAGGGCGAGGGGGACGCGGCGCGGGGCGAGGAGGTACGAAGTCACCCTCGCAGCGAATCTCGTGAACATGTTTGTGTCAATCGGAGCGGGACACCGGGTGGGGCCGCGGCGGGCCGTCACGGCGCCTTCGTCGTCCGCGGCACAGGGGGCACCCTGAGCCTGGTGGCGCTCGCGCCGCGCACCGGAAACCCGTCGGCCGGCATTACCCCGACCGCGTCAGGCGCACGCTTCCGCACCAGGGGTCAGGCCTGTGAGCGGGCCGGGGGCCGCTTGCCGCGGCGGCGGCGGACCACGCGGTGGGTGCGCTTGCCGCCCGACGCGTAGGGGCGCAGGGCGATCCAGACGCGGATCTCGGCGCCGCCCAGCATGGAGGAGCCGATGCGGACGTCGCCGCCGGTGGATTCCGCGAGGCGGCGCACGATGTCCAGCCCGAGTCCCGTCGAACCGTCACCGCCCGCGCCCTGGCCGCGGCGCATCGCGGCCGCGGGGTCGTTGATGCCGGGGCCCGCGTCGGAGACGAGGACGATCACCGCGTCCTCGCCGCTGTGCACGTCCACCGCGAAGGCGGTGCCCTCCGGGGTGTGGCGGAAGACGTTGCCGAGCATGGCGTCGAGCGAGGCCACCAGGTCGGCCCGGGCCACCGGGACGCGTACCGGGCGCTCGACTCCGGCCGTGCGGGCCTCGCGGCCCTGGTCCTCGGCCAGCGCCGACCAGAAGGCCATCCGCTCGCGGATCACGGCGGCCGCGTCGCAGCCCACCGCCACCGGCTTGTCCTGCGCCTGCTGGGCGCGTGCGGTGCGGATGATCTGGTCGACCTCGCGCTCCAGCTGGGCCACCGCGTGCCGGGTCTGCTCGCCGGCCGGGCCCTCGCCGAGGGAGGCGGCGTTGAGCCGCAGTACGGTCAGCGGGGTGCGCAGGCGGTGGGAGAGGTCGGCCGCGAGTTCCCGTTCGTTGGCGAGCAGTTGCACCACCTGGTCGGCCATCGCGTTGAACGCGACCGCGGCCGAACGCAGTTCGGGCGGCCCGTCCTCCGGCACACGCACCGTCAGGTCACCGCGGCCGAGCCCGTCGGCCGCGTCCGCGAGCCGCTTGGCCGGGCCCACCATCCGGGTGCCCAGCCGGTCGGCGACCGCGACCGCGCCGATGATCAGTCCCACGCCCACGGCCGCGAGCACCGCCCACGCGGTGGTGACCCCGCGGGTCACCTCGCCGTCCGGGACGAAGACCTCCACCACCGCCACCGAGCCGGAGCCGACGGCGGTCGGCTGCAGCAGCGCGTACCCGCCGGGCACCGGCACCGTGGCGGCCCGGCCCAGTTGCGACGCCCGTTCCACCTCGGCGTCCGGCGCGTGCGAGCGGCCGATCCGCACGCCGTCCGTGCGCTCCGTGGCCGGCACGCTCACCGCGATCCGGCCGTCCGCGCCCGCCTGGGTGGAGGCGACCGCGCGTTCCAGCTGCGTGCGGTCCGTGGTGATCGCCAGCGCCGGGCCGATGGCGGCGGCCTGGCGCTCCGCGTTGCCGATCGCCCGGTCGCGCGCCATCTCCTTGACCGTCAGCGCCAGCGGCACCGCGAAGGCCACCACGACCATCGCCGTGACCGCCACGCAGACCTTGACCAGGGCCCATCTCACAACGGCGGCTCCAGTTTCACGCCCACCCCGCGCAGGGTGTGCAGGTACCGGGGGCGGGCGGCGGTCTCGCCCAGCTTCCGCCGCAGCCAGGACAGATGGACGTCGATGGTCTGGTCGTCGCCGTACGACTGCTGCCAGACCTCCGACAGCAGTTCGCGCCGCCCGACCACCACACCCGGCCGGGCCGCCAGGAAGGACAGCAGGTCGAACTCACGCCGCGTCAGGTCCAGCGCCGCGCCGTCGAGGACGGCCTGCCGGCGCAGTACGTCGATCTGCAGCCCGCCCACCCGCATCACCTCCGCGGCCTCGCGGGCACGCGAGCGGCGCAGCACGGCGGCCATGCGGGCCGACAGGTGCTCGACCGAGAACGGCTTGATCAGGTAGTCGTCGGCACCGGCGTTGAGCAGCCGGACGATCTCCGACTCGTCGTCCCGCGCGGTCGCGATGATCACCGGTACATCCGTGATGCCGCGCAGCATCTTGAGGGCCTCGGCCCCGTCCAGGTCCGGCAGGCCGAGGTCCAGGATCACCACGTCGAAGCCGACCTGCGCCACCTCGCGCAGCGCCTCCAGGGCCGTGCCCACGCTCCGTACGGAGTGCGCGGCGTCGGTGAGGTGCCGGATGAGGGCGGAGCGCACGAACTGGTCGTCCTCCACGACGAGCACACTTGCCATGGGCCGCAACTTAGCCCATCCGGGGGATGCCACGGGCGGGTCCGAGCACGTCCGGGCCGCGTGCGCAACCCTCAACTCCGCGGAAGGGGCGCGTCCGGCAGTATGGGCGCATGCGAAGAGGACTGGCGCACGCCGGAGCGTGGACACTCGCGACGAGCGCCGCCGTCGCGCTGTCCTGGTTCGGCGTCCACCACGTGCTGGCGGGCACGGCGTACGACCCGCCACGCGCGCTGCCCCTCGCGGAGCCGGCTGCCGCGTCGGCGCCCCCGCCCTCGCCGCCGTCCTCGCCCTCGGCCTCCGCCGGGCACCGGCCGAAGGCCCCCACCGGCACGCCCTCCGGCACGCCCACCGCCACGGATCCGGCCACGCCGCCCGCCGCCGGGCGGTCGGCCTCGGCGCCTGCCCGCCCGCCGGGCAGCCCGACTCCCGCGGCGTCCGCCCCCGGCGCCACCGGTGACGTCCACAGCTATCCGGTCGAGGGCGGCCGGGTCGTCCTGGACCTGGACGCCACCTCGGCCACCCTGGTCTCCGCGACGCCTGAACCCGGTTGGGAGATGAAGGTCTGGAACCAGTCCGAATCCGCCTGGATCCGCGTCGACTTCACCTCCGGGAGCACCACGTCCTCGCTGTTCTGCACCTGGAACGGGCACCCGCCGACCGTCGAGACGTACACGGCCGGGAGCCAGTAGGGCGGCGCCGCCCGCCGGGTACCGCCTAACGGAACGCGGACTCCGGGGGAGCCGGCGAGGCCGCCGCCGTCGCGTCCGTGACCGGCAACGCGCCGCCCGCGAAGGCGTCCAGCTCCCGCCCGTGTTCCACCCGCCCCGGATGCGGGTCCGAGGCCACCCGGCGGGTGAACTCCGCGATGGGCAGGTCCCCGTCGCCCGCTACCAGGATCACGTTCCCGAACCGCCGCCCCCGCAGCACCGCGGGGTCCGCCGCCAGACAGGCGTGCGGGAAGCAGGATCCGACGGTGGCGATCTGCCCGCGCAGGAACTCCAGCCGCCCGCCGTCGGCCGCGTTGGCCGCGTACAGCCCGCCGGGCGCCAGCACGCGGCGTACCTCGGTGAGGAATTCCGTACTGGTGAGATGGGCGGGGGTGCGCGCCCCGCTGAACACGTCCGCGACGACCAGGTCCGCCCAGCCCTCGGCCACCTTGGCCAGTCCCGCCCGGGCGTCGCCGCCGCGCACCTTGATCCGCCATGTGCGGTCCCAGGGCAGCTCGCGCCGGACGAACTCCACCAGCGCGGTGTCCACCTCCACGACCTGCTGGGTCGAGCGCGGCCGGGTGGCGGCCGTGTAGCGGGCCAGCGTCAGGGCGCCGCCGCCGAGGTGCAGCACGCGCAGCGGGCGGCCGGGCGGCGCGGCGAGGTCGATGACGTGGCCCAGCCGGCGCTGGTACGCGAAGTCCAGGTACGCCGGGTCGTCCAGGTCGACGTGCGACTGCGGGGCGCCGTCGATCAGCAGCGAGCGGCCGCGCGGGCGGTCCCGGTCCGGCACGAGCTCGGCGAGACCTCCGCCGACCCGCTCGCGTATCCCTTCCGGGTCCTTCGTCCTGCGCTGTGCCATGCACCCAGTATGGGCGCGGCACCGCCGCAGGTCAGAACCGGTCCGCGAGCTCGATCATCCGGGCCGCCTCGCCCAGCGCGGCGCGCAGCACCGCCGGGTCCGTGACGGGGGCGTCGGTGTGCGGCGGCACCAGCCAGTCGGTGCCCGTGACCGGTGGCTCACGCAGTTCTCCGGGGATCGCGAAGCCGCCTCCCGAGGTCTGCGTGCAGGCGCTGCCCGGCACGTCCCAGCCGGCCGCCGTGCCCGGCGGCACGAGGAAGCCGAGGCTGTCGTCCGAGCTGTCGTGCAGCACGGGCCCCAGACCCGGCACCGGGCCGGTCCGCAGGCGCAGGATGTCCACGGCTTCCAGTCCCTGCCGGGCCGGGACGGTCACCAGGTCCCATGGCTCGTCCAACAAGGCGGGTCCTCCTAGGAGTCGGACGCACGGTTGGTTGCCTGTTGTCCAACGCGCGCACTACGTCAACGGCTACGCCCGCGTGACGCCGGGAGGGTGGCGTTTCATGGCGGATGGTGGGTGAGATATCCCTTTTGTAGCCAAACCGGCGCTCTGCCCCTCCCGGCACCGAGTACGGTCGTCGCGCCGCTACGCTCCGCTGCCGCCCGGCGGCGCAGCGCGACAACAACGCTCCGCACCGATCGCTCCCGGGAGTCCGGCGATGCCCTCGTCACCTTCCACCCCCACCACACCCAACGCCGCTTTCCGGCTGCTGCGCGCGGACCGGTCGCCCGGCGAGTTCGCCGCCGCCGTCCGGCGCGCGGCCCGGGAGATCGGTGAGCAGGTCAGCTGCGACGCCCGCTACATCGGACGCGTGGAGTCGGGGGAGATCCGATGTCCCAACTACGCGTACGAACGGGTCTTCCGGCACATGTTCCCCGGCCTCGGCCTCGCCGACATGGGCTTCGAGCCCCGCGAGTCCGTCCGCGGCCGGCGAGCCGCCGGCACCCTGGCGCCGCCGTTCCCGGTGGCGGCCACCCCCCGCGAGCCCGAAACCGATGAGGAGAGCGACGTGCTGCGTCGCGCGTTCATGACCGGCGGCCCCGCCGCCATCGCCACCACCCTGGTGCTGGGGCCTCCGGCCGCGGCGGAGCCGGTGCACCGGGTCGGCAGATCCCAGGTCCGTGCCGTCCAGGACGCCGTCCGCGAGATCCGGCTGCACGACGACCGGCACGGCGCCGGCGCGCTCTACCGCCAGGCCGGCCACTCCCTCGGCGCCGCCTACCGCCTGCTGGACGAGGGCAGTTACGGCCAGGCCGTCGCCGACGACCTGCACGCGGGCGCCGGCGAACTCGCCATCTCCGTCGGCTGGCTCGCGCACGACTCCGGCCGGCACGCCGAGGCCCGCTCCTACTACGGCGAGGCCCTCGCGACCGCCCGCATGGCCGGCGACCCCGCCCTGGAGGCGCACGCCTTCTGCAACGCCTCCTTCCTCGCCCGCGACGCCGGCCGCCCCCGCGAAGCCGTCCGCGCCGCCCAGGCCGCCCAGGAGGCCGCCCGCCACCTCGGCTCCCCCCGGCTGCTCTCCCTGCTGGCCCTGCGCGAGGCCGGCGGCCGGGCCGGCCTCGGCGACCGCTCCGGCTGCGAACGCGCCCTGCTGCGCGCCCAGTCGCTCTTCGGACGCGGCCCGCGCGACGCCGACCCGCAGTGGATGACCTTCTACGGCGAGGCCGAACTCGCCGGCCTGGAGGCCCAGTCCTGGGCCGCCCTCGGCGAGCACCACCGCGCCGTGGAGCACGCGCGCCGCGCCATCGGGCTCCAGGCCCCCCACTTCACGCGCAACATCGCGCTCTACACCGCCGAACTCGCCACCAACCTGGCCTGCGCGCACCGCGTCGACGAAGCCGCCGCCACCGGCGCCCGGGTGCTGGACCTGCTGGGCCGGGTCCAGTCGCCTCGCGTACGGGGCATGCTCGCCTCCGCCGCCCAGACGCTCCAGCCGTACGCACGCCGTCCCGACGTCGCCGGGTTCCTGCGCCGGCAGGCGGAGTCGCGCACCGCCTGAACCGAGCCGCGCCACGCGGACGGCTCGGCCGCCGCTATCCCCAGAGCAGATCGAGGCGCAGCCGGAGCCCGTACGTGCCCCCGGGACCCGTGACCGTGAGGACGCCGTCCGGTGTGAGCGCGAGCCCGTCCGCGCGGTGCAGCAGCGGCAGGGGGCGGACCCGCGCGTCGACGAGGCTCCAGACGTGCGCCCGGCCGTCGGCCCAGGCGGCCACTGCGACGGGGCCGGCGACCGGGGTGTCGGCGGCGGCCAGGGCGGTGATGACGCTGTCGCGCCGCTCGACGGGACCGGGCATCGGTTCGTCGGAGATCGCCCACAGGCGCAGGGTCCCGTCGAGTCCTCCGCTGAGGCAGAACGACAGGTCGTACCCGGCCGAGTGGACCAGGGCGACCACCGAGACGGGAGCCTGGTGCAAGGTGCGGCTCACGGGCTCGGGGTCGTACGCGGGGGAGCGCCAGACGTGGACGCGGCCCGAGGCGTCGCCGACGGCCAGGAGACCGGAGGCGGGCGACGCGGCCAGTGCACAGGGGACGTCCGGGTTGTGGCGGTGCGGGGCCTCCCCGAAGACCACCGTGTCGGCCGGGAAGGAGTGCAGGACCTGCTCGCGGTCGAGGAGCAACAGGCCGTTGCCGAGGGCGGCCAGGGCCGACGGCCGCACGGTCGTGGGGGAGGGCAGTCTGCGCAGTCCGGCGCCGGTGGCGGGGTCGAGGGCGTGCACCTGGCCGAGCGGATCCGCGGCGAGCAGTTCACCGCCGACCGGGCCGGGGCCGAGGGCGGTGAAGGTCCGCTCGGGCCGGAACCACTCCGCGGTCCAGACGTGCCGCTCGGCGATGGGGCGCAGTACCGCGGCCATCTGCGGCGCGTCGGCGAGCGCGGCGGTGTGCAGGGCGGCGGCTCGTTCGGGGTCGCTCATCGCGGGGGTGGACAGCACGGGCGCCGCGCGGCGCCACACGGCGGCCAGCGCACCGGGAGCCGCCGCCGCGCCGGCCGGGTCGGCGAGCGCCGAGGTCACGGCGGTCGCGGAGCCGTGGACGAGGAAGCCGGCGTCGCGCAGCAACCGGTCCGCCGTACCGGCGGCGAAGGCGTGGGCGAGCACGTGCTCGCGGGCGTAGGAACTGGTCAGGGCCTGGGACTTGAGGACGTCCACGATGCGCGCGTCCGGTCGCTCCACGACGGGGCCGCCCGGCGGTACCTCGTACACCGCTCCCCGGGGCAGCCGCGACACGGCCGTGGCGACGGACTCGCGTGCCGCCGGGTCCCCGGTCAGGTGCACGTGCAGCAGTTCCCAGACGTCCGTGGCGACCGGTCCGCGCAGTGCGGCCAGCGTGTGCAGCGCGGGACGGGCCGCGTCGGGCAGCCGCGCCCACCACGTGGCCGGTACGTCCCCCTGGGCGGGCGGCCCGGGGATCGTCGCGGCGAGCAGGGCCGTGGCCGGGTGCGGGAACACCTGGTCCGCGGCGAAGGCCACGCCGGCGGGGGCCTGTTCGGCGTACCAGGCGGCGAACTCCGCGTGATCGGTGAGTGCGGGGTCGTCCAGGTCGACCACGAACGCGCCGTCCGGAACGCTCCCGGCATCCCCCGCTTCGAGCAGGACGCGCACGTGAGGGAAGCCCAGCAGGGGATCCACCAGGGCCTCGCGGCAACCCGGCCGGGCGCGGTGCAGGTCGGCGAAGCCGAGGGTCAGCGGACGCGGGTCGGCCAGGATCCGCCCCAGCAGGCCCTCCGGGGAGAGCGGCCCGTACCCCAGCTGCCGCCCGAGTTCCCAGGACACGGCGTCCGCGGTCAGACCGTGGGCGGGGGCGAGCCCGTGCACCATGGTGCCGGGGTCCCGGTGCGCGCCGGCTGCGAACCACGCCAGCAGATGGCTCTTGCCGGCCCCGGCGGAACCGGTCACCGCCAGGGGTGCCTTGGTGCCCGACGTCGCCCACTCCAGGACCCGCCGCCCGGCGGGCCCCCGGCCGGCCCCGAGAGCGGGCAGGTCCGACATCCCCAGTTCCCCCGTCATGTCCCTCAGTCCTCCTGTGCCGCCGTCTCGCGCAGCTTCCGGATGCCGGCGGCCCGGGACTCGGCCGTCTCCCCGTAGGGGAAGTTGTGCGTCAGCTCGGCCTCCGGGAAGAGGTCCGCGAGCATCATCGAGCAGTAGTGCCCCGGCATGAAGCACGACTCCAGTTCGGTGTGGATGCGCCTGACCTGCTCCGGCTCCACCCCGGCCGCCCGCAGGTTCGCCCACAGCCGTTCCTCGGGGTGCACGCAGATCCCGCCCGAGGAGGTCAGGATCTTCGCCTCCCCGTCGGCGTCGACGACCTCGAACGCCGCGAACCACTCCGCGCTCGCGGTGTCCCGGATGTCGTCCAGCACCTGCGGCCACCAGTCCTCGCGGTCCGCGAACGCCGTCCTGTCGAGTTCCCGCAGCCGGGCCTCCAGCGCCGCGAACGCCTGCGAAGCCGCCTCGGGCCGGTCGGTGCCCGCGATCGCCGCGAGGGCCTCGTCCAGCGCGACCAGGCTCCGGGCGAACTCCTCCGCCGTGCCGTTCACATGCCGTTCGGGCTCGTCGTAGCCGACCAGGACCCCGCGCACGGCGCCGTCCGGGGCGAGGCAGATCTCGTACCCCCGGTCGGTGCCCAGGCGCAGGTACTCCCGTGTCCGGTCAGGCACCCCCTGCTCCAGCGCGTCCGCGAAGGCGGCCAAGGACTCCGGATCCTCGGGGGAGGTCGTGAAGTACGGCCCCACCTGGAGCGGCACGGCGACCTCCGGTGCCGTCCCGAACCGCCGGACCCCGCCGTCGCCGAACCGGGCCACCATGCGCGCCGTCACCTCTTGGCGGCCGTCCATAGCCTGTCGTCCCCTTCTCGTGGGTGTCCCGCCGGTTCGCTGGTTCTCCCGGTGCCGCCCTAGCCGGCGATGCCGTCGAAGCCCTTCGAGGCGTCCTGGAGGAACTGCGACCACGGGCTGTTCTCGTTCTCGAACGCCATGGGCTCCAGAGGGCGGAGCTCCGCGAGAAGCCTGTCCGCCGCCCCCCGCGGGTCCCAGTGCGCCGCCCGTTCGGCGGCGTCGGGGAACTGCGGGTCGTAGGCGTGGCGTTCGCGCTCGGCGGCCCAGAGGAAGTACGCGAGCGACCCCAGGTCCTTGTGGAGGGGGAACAGGCCCGGTTCCGCCTCGGGGAGCGCCCATACGCGCCCCGACACCCCGTCCAGGACCACGTGGTCGTAATGCAGTTGGGCCACGTAGAGGAAATCCGCGGCGCCGGGAGGGGCGTCGTCCCCCAGGTACCAGTCGTGAATGGTCGACATGTGCGCCGGGAATTCCGGGTCCATCACGAAGAGGCCGCTCTCTTGGAGCGGCAGGCCGACGTTCCGCAGGAATTCACGCGTGGGTCCGTGGGTGATCAGGTCCATCGCCGGGTCGTCCAGGGTGACCAGCGCACCGGGAGGGAAAACGGACTCCAGCATGTCGCGTGTCACTGTCGGCGGCATGATGCCATCTCCTGCGCGTCGTGGCTGTGGGGGCGGTCGACCATGGGCTGCTGATCCTACCGGCGGCCCGCCCTGAGGTCGTCGAGATAGTCCTTCATGATCGCGTTGCCCCTGTCCTGGGACGCCGTGTCCCCGTACTCCACGCTGTGGCTCACATCGACATGCGGCATGTACCCCTCCAGCCAGTAGGCGCAGGTGGGTGATTTGTCGTAACACGGCTCGCGCTCCGTGTACATGTGCGTGACGTTTCCGTCCATCCCCCGGTCCATGAACGGTGTCGCCAATCGTTTTTCCGAGTGGTAAGGGCGTTCGCTGTAGGTGACCAGGACGAATTCGTGGTCGTTCGCCTCGTCGCGGTAGTGAGCGGCGGCGTAGTTGTTGCTGCTGAAGGTCTCGTCGTCGGTGCCCGGCCTCTCGTACGTCCCGTAGTGGCCCTTCGCGTGGCGCGCCCTGCGGGTGGCGTCCGCCAGGGGGGTGGACGACAGCGGGACCTCGGTGGACTCCTTCTTCTTGGCGGGCTTGCCGCCGGGCAGCTGGCCCACGGTCCGCCGGCCCGGCTGCGGGACGCTCGTCCGGTCCGTGGTGTTGCCGTCGCGGTCCTCCAGCAGGCGCGTGACGCCGGACTTCTTGTCCTCGTCGGTCAGGTCCACGAGCCTGCCCTGGTCGTCCAGGCGCCTTATCTGTCCGTCCGACTCCAGGACGTAGACCGGCTTGCCCCTGCCCGTCTTCTGCAGCTGCTGCAGCTCGGTCGCGATGTGGTCGTCGTTGTCCCGGTGGTTCTGGTGCATCTGCTTCAGGCCCTTGCGCATGTCGTTGCGCATGTGGCCCACGGCCTTCTCGGCGGCCTCGCCGATGCCGTCCACGATCTTCGTGGCGATCGGCATGACGTGCTCGGCGATCTCGCCGCGGCCGCCGGTGCGGCCCTTGGCGTCGCGGGCCCGGCCTATGTGGCCCTTCGACTTGCTGTGCAGGGAGCCGGTGATCCCGTCGAGCTGGGTGTCGATCCGGTCGAAGCTGTCCCCGTCGCTCTGGAAGTGACCGCCGCCTCCGCCACCGGTGCCGCCGCCACCTCCGCCCCCGCCTCCGCCGCCTCCGGCGCTGGCGAGGGTGAAGCTGTCGGCCTGCTTCTTGGCACCGTCGACGCCGTCGCCGAAGCCCTCCTTGCCGGCGTTGGCGGTCCGGCCGAGGTCGACGCCCTTCTGCAGGCCGAGGGCGTTGGAACCGACCTGGATGATCAGGTCGGCGGCCATCGACTCCAAGGCGGCGTAGATCGGCGCGGTGGCGATGGACATCAGCTGGTCGACGACCTGGTTGATGACCTCGCGGAAGATCTTCTTGACGATCATCCGGGTCGCCTGCGTCGCCGCTGCCCCGGCGAAGCTCGACAGCCCGAGGGTGAAGGGGGCGGAGGCGATGGTCGCGACTATCTCGGCCGCCAGGATGCCGAGTTGGACGATCGCCGCGACCTTGGCGACTTCGATCGCGATCGCCACCCCGTCGAGCGCCATCGCCCCCATCCGCGCGGCCTCGCCGAGATTGGCCAGATGTGTGCCCTTGACCTTGCCCCAGTGGGCCTCGAAGGCGTCCATCGCGGCGCCCGCGTTCGCGCCCAGCAACTCCTGCACGGCGGTGTGGGCGTCCATCGCGCCGCCGTCGATGTCGTCCGCGAAGTCCCGCAGCGACGTGGCCATCTCGCGGTAGTCGTCCTCGTCCACGTTCGGCCAGGCGATGCCGATCAGGTCGAGCACGTACGCCAGCTCGTCAGGCAGCACTACGCCCACCGCGGACACCCCCGTGTCTCTACTGGTACTTGGCAGCAACGGTATTGACGGTTGGTGAGCATATCCAGTTCCGCTACCGGGCCGAAGGTGAGCGGCGATGAACGGTGCCGTCGATGTTTTCCACAGCTTCGGACGCGACTGGCGGTGCCCTTCCGTAGTCTTGTGATCACGGAGTGTGTGGGGGGTGTGCGGATGACCGGCGAGGTGACCCAGCCGCCGATGGCCTGGCGGTACTGCGGCAACCAGGTCAAGCTCTGGCGTGAGCAAGCGGGCGTCACGCGCGAGCGGTTGGCCGACGAGGCGGGCTACGGCGTCGAGACGGTGCGCTCCATGGAGCTCGGCCGCCGGCGTCCCATGCCGCGGCTGCTTCAGGTGGCGGACCAACTGTGCGGCGCGGGCGGCAAGCTGGTGGCGGCCCAGGAGTACCTGAAACCGGAGAAGTTCCCCGAGCGGACGCGGGAGTTCATGCAGGCGGAGGCCGAGGCCATCGCAGTGCACGGCTACGAGCCCCTGCTGATTCCCGGCCTTCTGCAGACCGAGGCCTATGCCCGCGCGCTGATCGGCAACAGCTGTCCGCCTCTCGACGACGAGACCATCGATGAACGCGTCACAGCTCGCCTGACCCGTCAGGAGAGGCTTCAGCAGAAGCCGACAGTGCTGTTCGGCTTCGTCATCTATGAGGCCGCGCTGCGTACGGGGGTCGGCGGCCCCGAAGTGATGAGGGGCCAGTTGCGTCACCTGCTGAACGTCGGCGCCCTGCGTAACGTTGCTGTGCAAGTGCTGCCGGTCGACCGCGCCGCCTATCCCGCACTCAGCGGTTCGCTGGTCCTGCTGGAGACGGAGGAGCACGAGCACTACGCCTACGTGGAGGGCCAGGAGACCAGTGCGCTGTACTCGGAGCCCGCACGGGTCAGCACGCTTTCCCAGCGGCATGGCATCATCCGCATGCAGGCTCTCGGGGTCGAGGAGTCGGCGCAGTTCATCGGGCGAGTGGCGGAGGCGACGTGAGCGCACAGTTGGTGTGGTTCAAGTCCAGCTACAGCGACGACCAGGGCGGGAACTGTGTCGAAGTCGCCCTCTCCTGGCGGAAGTCCACCCACAGCGACACCGAGGGCAGCGACTGCGTCGAGGTCGCGCCCGGCGCCGACGCCGTCCACGTGCGGGACTCCAAGGACCCGCAGGGTCCCACGCTCGCGTTCACGCCCGCCGCGTGGGCGGAGTTCGTCTCCGCCGTGGCGACGGGGCGCGGCGGCTCCCCCGGGTCCCACCCGCCGCGCCCCGCCTGACGGTCAGGCCGTCGTGGGCTCCACAGGAAGGCTTCCCGTGCGGACGACGCCTGCGTACCAGTGGGCGCTGGACTTGGGGATGCGCACCTGCGTGTCGTAGTCCACGTAGACCGCGCCGAACCGCTTGCTGTAGCCGTAGGACCACTCGAAGTTGTCCATGAGGGACCACAGGAAGTAGCCGCGCACGTCGACGCCGCTCTCCACCGCCTTGAGCACGGCGTCCAGGTGGCCGTGGAGGTACGCGATCCGCTCGGGGTCGTCCACGGTGCCGTCCGGGCCGACGGCGTCCTCGTAGGCCGCCCCGTTCTCGGTGATCAGGAGCGGCAGGCCGGGGTGCTCGCGGGAGACGCGGGCGAGCAGGTCGTACAGGCCGGTCGGGTCGACGGACCAGCCCATGGCGGTGCGCTCGCCGGGGGGCTGGTGGAAGGTCACGTCGTTCGCGCCGGGCCACGGGGAGTGCTCGCTGGCGCCGTGGCCGTCGCTGCGCGGGCCCTCGGGCGCGGCACCGGCGGAGACCAGGGTGGGCGTGTAGTAGTTGACGCCGAGCGCGTCGAGCGGGTGGCGGCCGATCGCCGCCAGGTCGCCGTCCTGGACGAAGGACCAGTCGGTCAGCCGCTGCGTGTCGGTGATGAGGTCCTGCGGGTAGGCACCGTCGAGGAGCGGGCCGGTGAAGACCCGGTTGCCGACGGCGTCGATGCGCCGGGCGGCGTCGAGGTCGGCGGCGGACTCGGTGAGGGCCCGGACCTGGTGCAGGTTGAGCGTGATGGACAGTTGCGCGCGGGCCGGGAGCACCGAGCGCAGGGCCTCCGCGGCGCGCCCGTGGGCCAGGTTGAGGTGGTGCGCGGCGCGCAGGGCGGCGACCGGGTCGGTGCGGCCGGGGGCGTGGACACCGGAGCCGTAGCCGAGGAAGGCGCTGCACCAGGGCTCGTTGAGCGTGGTCCACATCTGCACCCGGTCGCCGAGGGCGTCGGCGACGATGCGCGCGTACTCGCCGAAACGGTCCGCGGTGTCGCGGGCGGGCCAGCCGCCGGCGTCCTCCAGATCCTGGGGGAGGTCCCAGTGGTAGAGGGTGACGACGGGCTGGATGCCGTGCTCCAGCAGCTCGTCGGTCAGGGCGCGGTAGAAGTCCAGGCCGCGTTCGACCGCGGGCCCGCGTCCGGTGGGCTGCACGCGCGACCAGGAGACGGAGAAGCGGTAGGCGCCCAGGCCGAGGTCGGCCATGAGGCGTACGTCGTCGCGGAAGCGGTGGTAGTGGTCCGCGGCCACGTCGCCCGTGTGCCCCTCGAAGACCTTGCCCGGGGTGCGGCTGAAGGTGTCCCAGATCGACGGGGTGCGCCCGTCCTCGGCCGCCGCGCCCTCGATCTGGTAGGAGGCGGTGGCCGCTCCCCACAGGAAGCCGGGCGGGAACTGACGGCCGTTCGCGGCGGCGGTGCCGCTCTCTGCGGGGCGGGTGTCGGACGCTGTCATTCGGGAGCGCTCCCATCGGAACGAGTGAACAAGAGGAAGGAATAAGGAGGCGCGGCCGGCCGGGGAAGGCTCAGCCCTTGACCGCGCCCTGCATGATGCCGCCCACGATCTGCTTGCCGAAGACCACGAAGACCAGCAGCAGCGGCAGCGTGCCCAGCAGCGCGCCGGCCATGATCACCGACTCGTCGGGGATGTAGCCGCGGCCCAGGCTGGTCAGCGCGACCTGCACGGTGGGGTTCTCCTGGGTGAGCGCGATGATCGGCCAGAAGAAGTCGTTCCAGGCCATGACGAAGGTCAGCATGCCCAGCACCGCCATCGCGGGGCGGGCGGCCGGGAAGACCACGTGCCAGATGATCCGCAGGCTGCTGGCGCCGTCGACCCGCGCGGCCTCGATGATCTCGGTCGGCAGCGCCTGGGAGAGGTACTGCCGCATGAAGAAGACACCGAAGGCGCTGACGAAGGTCGGCAGGATGACCGCCTGGAGGTGATTGGTCCAGTCGAGGTCGGCGATCCACAGGAAGAGCGGCACGACGCTGAGCTGCGGCGGCACCATCATGGTGCCGATGGTCAGCATCAGCAGGAACGTCTTCAGGCGGAACTGGAGCTTGGCGAAGGCGAAGCCGGCGATGGTCGAGAACAGCACCGTGCCGACGGTGATGCAGCCCGCCACGATGACGGTGTTGAGCAGCGCCGTGCTGAGGTTGGCGTCCGTCCACGCGGTCTGCAGGTTCTTGAAGAGGTTGGAGCCGAACCAGAACGGCGGCGGGGTCTGCGCCAGCCGCGTGTTGGTGCGGGAGGCCGCGATCGCCGTCCACACCAGGGGGAAGAGCGATATCGCGGTGAAGACGATCAGCACGACGTAGGTGAACGGCCCGGCGTGCATCTGCCGTCCGGCCTTGGGCGCGCCGGGTGCGCGCCGCGCCGCCTTGCGGGGCTTGCCCGGCGTACCGGCCGCCCCCTGCTCCGTCGGGTCGGTCGCGACGGTGGCCATCGGCGTCACCCCTCGTGGCTCTTGCGCAGCCAGCGGGCGACCAGCCCGTTGATCGCGGCGATCAGCA
This sequence comes from Streptomyces sp. NPDC058691, assembly GCF_042714775.1. Classification (NCBI taxonomy): domain Bacteria; kingdom Bacillati; phylum Actinomycetota; class Actinomycetes; order Kitasatosporales; family Streptomycetaceae; genus Streptomyces; species Streptomyces sp. NPDC058691. The sequence goes on from NZ_JBHXSO010000002.1 coordinate 112,127, forward strand.
GCAGGAGCAGGAACATCGCCCAAGCGATGGCCGAGGCCCGCCCGAGGTGGTAGTTCGTCCAGCCCTGCTCGTACAGGTACAGGCCCAGCGTCTGGAACTGGTGGGAGGCGCCGCCCTTTTCGCCGCCGGGGCCGCCGAAGAGGAACGGTTCGCCGAACAGCTGGGTCGCGCCGATGGTGGAGACCACGATCGTGAAGAGGATCGTGGGCCGCAGCATCGGGACCGTCACATGCCGGAACTGCTGCCAGCGCGAGGCGCCGTCCAGCGCGGCCGACTCGTACAGATCGTGCGGCACGGACTGCATCGCGGCCAGGTAGATCAGGGTGTTGTAGCCGGTCCAGCGCCAGATCACGATCGAGGAGACGGCGATCTGGGAGGACCAGGTGCCGGCCCGCCAGTCGATGTGGTGGCTGAACCCGATGTGCTCCAGCGCCCAGTTGATCATGCCGTAGTCGGTGCCGAACATCAGCGTGAAGACCAGCGTCGCGGCGGCCACCGACGTGGCGTACGGGGTGAGCATCGCGACCCGGAAGAAGGTCGAGCCGCGCAGCCGGTAGTTGAGCAGGTGGGCCAGGCCCAGCGCCAGCAGCAGCTGCGGGACGGTGGAGATGACCCCGATGGTGAACGTGTTCTTCAGGGCGTTCCAGAAGAACTCGTCCTCCAGCAGGCGGGTGTAGTTGTGGAAGCCCACGAACTCCCGCTGGTCCAGGTTGGTCAGTTCCACCCGGTAGAAGGAGGACCAGCCGGTGTAGATCAGCGGGAACAGCCCGAAGGCGGCGAAGAAGAGGAAGAACGGCGAGACGAAGGCGTACGGCATCGCCTTGACGTCCCACCGGTAGCGGCGGCTGCGCCAGCGGTTGCGCCGCTCGTCACGGGCGTCGCGCGGGTGGCCGGAGCCGTCGCGCGGGGCCGCGCCCCCCTGGGTGGGGGGCGCGGTCACTGCGGTCGTACCGGAGAGTTCCGAGGTCATGCGGGTCACTGGTCCAGCGCGTTGTCGATTTCCTTCTCGGCAGCCGCCCAGCCCTGCTCGGGGGACTTGCCCTGCTGCTCGACCTGCAGGATGCCGACGTCGGTGATGGCGGTGTAGATCTGCTGGTCCTTCGGGCCGATCACCAGGGTCGGGATGCCCTTGGCGGCGTCGGCGAAGATCGTGCCGATCGGGGCGTTGTCGAAGTACGCGAGCTTGGCGTCCTTGACCTCGGGCAGGTCATAGGCTCCGGGCGCGCTCGGGAAGCTCGCCTGCTTGGCGAAGACCTTGGCCTGCTGCTCGGGGGCGGTCAGCCAGGTGGCCAGCTTGATGGCCTCTTCCTTGTGCTTGCCGGCCGAGGGCACGCCGACGAAGGCACCGCCCCAGTTGGCGGACTTCGGCGCGGCGGCGACGTCCCAGTTGCCCTTGCCCGCGTCGCCGGACTTCTCCTGGATGTAGCCGAGCATCCACGACGGGCAGGGGAGGGAAGCGAAGCGCGCGTTGGCGAAGCCCTGGTCCCAGGCCTTGTCGAAGAGCTTCAGCTTGGCGGTCATCTTGCCGGTGGCCGCCTCCATGGCGAGGTTCCAGGCGTCCTTGACGGCGGGGCTGGTCTTGTAGATGACCTTGCCGCTGCTGTCGTAGTAGCGCTCGGAGGCACCGTTGCTGACGGCCTGGTAGAGGCCGGCGGAGGAGTCGAGGAAGGTCGTGCCCTTGGGCGCCTTCTTGGTGTACGCCTTGCCCGCGTCGAGGTACTTCTGCCAGTCGCCGGCCCACAGCTTGCCGACCGCCTCGCGGTCGGTGGGCAGACCGGCCTTCTTGAACAGGTCCTTGCGGTAGCAGATCGCCATCGGGCCGATGTCGGTGCCGAGGCCCACGGTCTTGCCGTCGGTGGTGGTGGCCTGGGCCCACTTCCAGTCGAGGTAGTTCGACTTCTCGACGCCGGGCGCCTTCGACAGGTCCTCGAACTTCGCCGCCTGGGTGGTGACGACCTCGTTGATGTTGCCGACCTCGATGGCCTGGATGTCGCTCAGGCCGCTGCCGGCGGCGAGGTGGGTGAGGAGCTGCGGGTAGTAGGCGTCGTTCCGCTCGATCACGTTCTCCTTGATCGTGATCCCCGGGTGCGCCTTCTCGTACTCCTCGTACAGACCGGCCTGCTTGTAGCCGAAGACACCGAAGGTGCCGACCGTGAGCGTGAGCTTGCCGCCCTTGTCCGCGCCCTGCGACGTGCCTCCGCTGCCCGCCGAGTCGTCGCTGTCCTTGGAACAGCCGGAGAGCAGGCTCACTCCCAGTGCGGCCACAGCGGTCAGTGCGACGGCTGCGGTACGGCCTCGTGGCCGGTACGACTTCCTTGTCGTGCGCATTCGGGTCCTCCGGGTACGTGCGGGAAGTGAAGGTGTTCGCTAGTGTGGGAGCGCTCCCACACGTGATGTGTTGAAGAGTCTCGATTCCCCGATGAGGTGTCAAGGGAGCAGACGCTCTAAGTTGGCGCAGTTACCACCTCGTGATTGGGAGGCCGCAATGGTGATGGGCGGACGGCACAGCGGCAGGCCGACGCTGGAGGAGGTCGCCGCGCGGGCCGGCGTGGGTCGCGGCACGGTCTCCCGGGTGATCAACGGGTCGCCGCGGGTCAGCGACCGCGCCAAGGCCGCCGTCGAGGCTGCCATCGCCGAGCTCGGCTATGTGCCCAACCGCGCGGCCCGGGCCCTGGCGGGCAACCGCACCGACGCCATCGCCCTGGTCATCCCGGAGGCCGAGACCCGGCTCTTCGCGGAGCCGTACTTCTCCGACATCATTCGCGGCGTCGGCGCGGAACTGGCCGACACCGACATGCAGTTGCTGCTCACGCTGCTGCGGACCCCCAAGGAGCGGCAGCGCTTCGCCCAGTATCTCGGCGCCCACCGGGTGGACGGCGTCCTGCTGGTCTCCGTCCACGAGAACGACCCGCTGCCCGACCTCCTGGAGCAGATGGAGATGCCCACGGTGCTCAGCGGCCGCCGCTCGGACCGGGAGTCGGTCGCGTACGTCGACTCCGACAACGTCGGCGGCGCCCGCTCGGCGGTGGGGCACCTGCTCGCCCGCGGCTGCCGGTCGGTCGCCACCATCACCGGGCCGCTGGACATGTACGTGGCCCGCTGCCGCCTCGACGGCTACCGCCAGGCGATCGGGGACGCCGGGCTGGTCCCGGACGACGCCCTGGTCGCCCGCGCCGACTTCACCGAGGAGGGCGGCCGCGCCGCGATGCGCGCCCTGCTGGAGCGGCGGCCCGACGTCGACGCCGTCTTCGCCGCCTCCGACGTCATGGCGAGCGGCGCGCTCCAGGTGCTGCGCGAGTACGGCCGCCGGGTGCCGGACGACGTGGCGCTGATCGGCTTCGACGACTCCGCCGTCGCCCGGCACACCGACCCGCCGCTGACGAGCGTGCGCCAGCCCATCGAGGAGATGGGCCGCACGATGGCCCGGGTCCTGCTGGAGGAGATCGGCGCCGCCACCGCGACCCGGCGGCACGTCGTCCTCACCACGGAGCTGGTGCGCCGCGATTCGGCCTGAGCCCGGTCGGCCGGTCCGCGGGCCCGGTGGTGACCCCCGCCACAGTGAGAAGGGTCACGGTGTGATATCGCCCGGCGAGGGGATGTGCCGGGGCTCGCTGTCGGACCCGGCCGATAACATCACGGGTATGTCACCGACCGTTTTGGACCGTCGAATCGTCGAGGCCGCCAACGAAGCAATACGGCGGTACGTGGCGGGCCGGCGTACCTGGTCGCGCGCCGAACTGGCCGAGCTGGACCGCCTGCGGGCGATCTGGCAGGCCGCCCGCCAGGGCCACGGGCGTGGCCACACGCACGGCCACAAGGGCGAGGAGTAAAACCTCCCCGGCAATGCCGACACAGGATGTCGGGTATGCCGGGGAGCATCGTCGTATGACGACACGCTGGGCGGACTTCGAGGCGGCCGAACCCGGCCTCGCCGAGGCCGTGACGACACGATTCAGTCCTTACAAGCACCATGTGCTGGCCACTTTGCGGGCCGACGGCTCCCCGCGGGTCTCCGGCATCGAGGCCGAGTTCCGGCTCGGCGAACTGTGGATCGGCATGATGCCGAACTCGCGCAAAGCCCTCGACCTGCGCCGCGACCCGCGCTTCTCGCTGCATGTGAACCCCGGTCCTGGCACCTCCATGGACGGCGGCGACATCCGGATCAGCGGCCGCGCCGTAGAGGTCACCGACCCCGCCGGCATCGCCCGCTTCACCGGTGAGGTGACCGTGCCTGAGGGCCCGTTCCACCTCTTCGCCGCCGATCTGACCGAGGTCGTGCGGACGTACGTCGACGACCCCGACATCGTGCTGGAGGTCTGGCGGCCGGGCCGCCCCGTGCGCACCCTGCGGCGCGGCAACGACGACGGGCCCCCGCGCGAGGAGTGCTGAGCCCCTGAAGCCCGGTCAGCCCGCCGCGAAGGGACTGCCGCCGTCGCGCACGATCGCGACCAGTTCCCCCAAGTGCCGCAGGGCCGCGGTGTGGAGCTGGTGGCCGTAGCTGATCCGGGCGACCCCCAGCTCCGCCAGCCGGGAGGTCGCGGGACCGCCGGGCCAGGCCAGGACGTTGACGGGGCGTCCGCCGGCGGCCGCGACCACGGCCGCCGTGGTCTCCTCGTCCAGCGGGCCGAAGGGGTACACGCAGTCCGCGCCCGCCTCCAGGTACAGCCGCATCCGCCGTGCGGCCTCGGCCCGCCGCTCCCGCGCCGGCGTCTTTGCCCGTACCAGGACGTCGGTACGGGCGTTGACCACCAGATCCGGATCGGCCGCGCGGACGGCGGCGAGGAAGGCCGCCTGCTCCCCGGCGTCCACGAGACGGCCTGTGCGCGGATCGACGTCCTCCAGGTTGCAGCCGACGGCCCCGGTGGCGGCCAGCCGCTCGGCGAACTCCGCCGGGCCGAGCCCGTAGCCCCGCTCCATGTCCGCCGTCGCCGGGACCCCGGCCGCGCGCACGACGCGGGCGACCGCGGCCAGCATCTCCGCCACCGGTACGACCTCCCCGTCGGGGTGGCCGAGGGACGCAGCGACGGGCGCGCTGCCGGTGGCGACGGCGGGGAATCCGGCGTCGACCACCACACGCGCGGAGGCGGCGTCCCAGACGTTGGGCAGGACCAGCGGACGGCCGGGGACGTGCAGTGCGCGCAGCCGGGCGGCGAGCGGCGTGGGGGAGGAGTCTGCGGTGCTCATGACCTCAACCGTAGGCAGGCCGCCGCCCTGCCGCCCGGTCCAATCGCGGGCCGCCTGGGCAGGCCATTGCGCCGGGCGGGCGGACGGCGGGTGCGCCCGGCCGGGGTCTGCCGCAAGCTGGAGAGGTGACCGACACCCCCATCGTCGTCTCCCCCGTCCACGAGGGGGACCCGCCGTTCCGCGTCGTCCAGATCGGCGGTGAGACCGTGGGCATCGCCTACGACCTCCTCGACGTCGTCCGCATCGCCCACGAGTCCGGCATCGATCATGTGGACCTCGACGACCCTGCGGTCGTGCGCTGGGTCGGTGGTGCCAAGTACCACTGGAAGATCTGAGCGGTCCCTGCCTGACCATTGGTGATCAACCAGGTCCGAATCCGGTGATGTTGATGTGCGAAGCTGTCGTCTGCCGTCCGCGGGCCGGGAGCCGGGACGGTCGTCGAGAGGAGCGCAGCGTGAGACAGGACGGCTTCCGCGCCGAGGAGATAGACACCAGCAGGCCACACCCTGCGCGGATCTACGACTACCTGTTGGGCGGCAAGGACAACTACGAGGTGGACCGCCACGCCGGCGACGAACTCGCCGTGGCGGCACCCGAGGTGAGGATCGGCGTGCAGGCCAACCGCGGCTTCCTGCAGCGTGCCGTCCGTTACGTCGTCGGCAGCGGCGTCCGCCAGATCCTCGACATCGGCACCGGGCTGCCCACCTCGCCGAACGTGCACGAGATCGCGCAGGAGGCCGCCCCGGACGTGCGCATCGCGTACGTCGACAACGACCCGATCGTGAACACCTACGCCAACGCGCTGCTCAGCCGCTCGGGCGCCACCAGCGTCGTGCTCGGCGACCTGCGCGACCCGCGGGCCGTCGTGGACCACCCCGAGGTCCGCAAGGTCATCGACTTCGACGAGCCGGTCGCCCTGCTCCTCGTCGCCGTCCTCCACTTCCTCACCGACGCGGAGAAGCCCGGAGAGGTCGTCGCCACCCTGCGCGACGCGCTCCCGGCCGGCAGTTTCCTGGTGCTCTCGCACGCCACGGGTGACTTCGCCGACCGCAGTGATGCCCAGGCCGTTTACAAGAAGGCCACGGCCTCCTTGAACCTGCGTTCCCGGGCCGAGGTCGAGAGCTTCTTCGACGGCTTCGAACCGGTCGAGCCCGGCCTCGTCCAGGTCCCCTTCTGGCGCCCGGACACCGAGCCGTCGCCGCGCTCCGGCGAGATCGGCTTCTACGGCGGCGTGGCCCGCAAGGCGTAGCCGCGGGGCGCCGGGCCGCTCCGACGGGCCTCTGAACCGCGTCCGCGCGGTTCAGAGGCCCGAAGGGGCGACGCCATTCGTCGCCGGCCCCCGGCATGAAAAAGGCCCGGCCTGCTTTCGCAGACCGGGCCTTGATCAATCAGGGTGAGTGACGGGACTCGAACCCGCGGCATCCTGGACCACAACCAGGTGCTCTACCAGCTGAGCTACACCCACCATGACCGGCGCTTGTGTTTCCTTCGCACCGGCCGAGAAAAAGTGTACAGGGTCCGAGAGGGTGCTCGCGCCTATGTTTCCCGCGGGTCGGTCACTTCGCCGTTTCCGCAGGCAGGACGTGCTTCGCGGCGATGGCTCGGGCGGTGTCCGTGTCGGGTCCCGGCTGGGGGACGAAGACGGCCTCGCGGTAGTAGCGCAGCTCCGCGATGGACTCGCGGATGTCGGCGAGCGCGCGGTGGTTGCCGTTCTTCTCGGGGCTGGCGAAGTAGGCCCTCGGGTACCAGCGGCGGGCCAGCTCCTTGACCGAGGAGACGTCCACGATGCGGTAGTGCATGTACTGCTCGAGCGTCGGCATGTCGCGGGCGAGGAAGCCCCGGTCGGTGGAGACGGAGTTGCCGCACAGCGGCGCCTTGCGGGGCTCGGCGACGTACTGGCGCACGTAGTCCAGGACGAGCTTCTCGGCCTCCTCCAGGGTCACGCCGCCGTCCAGCTCCTCCAGCAGCCCCGAGGCGGTGTGCATCGTGCGGACGACGTCGGGCATGGTCTCCAGCGCCTCCGCGGGGGGGCGGATGACGATGTCGACCCCCTCCCCGAGCACGTTGAGCTCCGAGTCGGTGACGAGCGCCGCCACCTCGATCAGAGCGTCCTGGCCCAGGGAGAGCCCGGTCATCTCGCAGTCGATCCACACCATCCGGTCGTTCATACGTCTCACCCTACGGGGCGATCCCGCGGAGCAGGCATACCCGCGTTCCTGCCACGTGCGTCCCGGCCGTCGCGGGGCCGCCGCAGCGGGTGCACCTCGCGGGCGTCGAAACGGCTGCCGGCCTGCTCGGGTATGCGGGCCGCGTAGGTGTCGGGGTCGGGCTTGACGATGCCGGGACCGGCCGCCGGGCCGCCCTGTCCGGGGATGAGCACGCCGCCGGCCGTGCGCTCGGCCGCAGGCGGGGAGCCGCGGCGCGGGGCGGGCACGGGGCCGCCGGCCGGCTCGTGGCCGCGCGGGTCCTTGGCGGCCGCGGGCGCGTCCGTTTCCTCGTGGGGGCGCCGGGCGCGGAAGGCGGCCCGGTAGGAGGCGGGGGAGGAGCCGAGCTGCCGGCGGAAGTGGCCGCGCAGCGCGACGGGGGAGCGGAAGCCGCAGCGGGCCGCGACCTCGTCCACGGAGTAGTCGGAGGTCTCCAGCAGCCGCTGTGCCTGCAGCACGCGCTGGGTGATCAGCCACTGGAGGGGCGCGCTTCCGGTCAGGGTGCGGAAGCGCCGGTCGAACGTGCGGCGGCTCATGTAGGCGCGCGCGGCGAGGGTCTCCACATCGAACTGCTCGTGAAGGTGTTCCAGGGCCCACGCGACGACCTCGGCGAGGGGATCGCCCCCGATCTCCTCCGGTAAAGAGCGGTCCAGGTGCCGGGGCTGGCCGCCCCAGTCGCCCCTGCGCGGCGGTACGACCAGCCGGCGGGCCAGCGCGTTGGCGGCCTCGCTGCCGTGGTCGGTGCGCACCACGTGCAGGCACAGGTCGATCCCGGCGGCGGTGCCGGCGCTGGTGAGTACGTCGCCGTCGTCGACGAAGAGTTCGCGGGGGTCGACGTGGACGGAGGGGTAGCGCTTGGCCAGCGTCGGCGCGTACATCCAGTGCGTGGTGGCCGGGCGGCCGTCCAGCAGCCCGGCGGCGGCGAGCACGAAGGCGCCGGTGCACAGGCCGATGATGCGCGCACCCTCCTCGTGGGCGCGGCGCAGGGCGTCCAGCGCCTCGGGAGGCGGCGGTTGCGAGATGGAGCGCCAGGCGGGGACGACGACCGTCCCGGCGCGCGACAGCGCCTCCAGCCCGTAGGGCGCGGACAGTTCGAGGCCGCCGGTGGTGCGCAGCGGGCCGTCCTCGCCGGCGCAGACCAGCAGCCGGTAGCGGGGCACTCCGGCGTCCTGGCGGTCGATGCCGAACACCGACAGGGGAATCGAGCTCTCGAAGATGGGGCCGCCGCTGAACAGCATGACGGCCACGACCTCCTGACGGCGGCGCGCCGACAGTTTGCGTGGCGCGCGTCCGGCCGCCGAGGCGGCGGACGGGCCGCCGGCCGCGGAGCTGACGACGGCCGGTGCGGGAACTCCCGGGACGTTCGGGAGGCTGTGAGCGCCGGAAGTGCCCGAAGGCCCCGACGACACGTAAGCCCCCGAAGACACGGACGGTGCGGTGGACATGCCGGCGGCCGACTGGATCTCCGCCATGGTGCCGGTCCTGGACTCCTGGTTCATGGAGCTGGGGCCCCCCTCGGTCGACTCGTCCTCTCGGTCCTGCACGGATCCCCCGCCGTCGTTGCTCAAGATCGAATCTACTGGGTCAGTTGCATCCGCAATGGCAAGTTCATCACCTGGCGGTATGTCGACATGACCACGTGGCGTGAAGCATTCGATCACGAAGCGTTCCACTCGTGAAGTGTGCCTCGAAGCGGTGGACAGGCGCACAAGGGCTGTGCGCCCCCTCATTCCGGTTCCCCGGCGGTGGCTGGGCGGTTGGCGGTGGTGTGTCCCAAGTGGCCTTTGCCACAGTGAAGTTGGCTGAAAATGAGGGGAATCACTGCGCGCGCCCCAGGTCAGCGCCCCGTCGTGCGCCCCCCGGGTGGCCGATGAACGAGTGCGCCCCCAAGCCCCGGAGGGGCCCTGAGGACGATTCCGGATATGGCCGGTGGCGGACAGCCCGGGACGGGGGAAGGAGGGGCGACTTGTCCGGTTGGCGACGTGGCGTTGCGCTCGGCGCCGCGCTCCGGCATTCTCCTGGAAACTCCGGGGTAAGGGGACGCTGTGAGGGTCCGCGCACCTCTGTGCAGTGGCCTGGCGCCGCCGTACTCTGGAGTCAGCGGGAAGGGCAGCCCCTTACCGGCCGAAATCCGGCCGGTCCCGCGGCCCCCGCACTGTTGTTGTCCGCCCACTCGGTGCCACCGGCGCCGACCTTGCCGAGAAACCGCATCATGGCCGGTTACGAGCTCCCCGAGCCCGCCGACGGAAAGCCGCTCGCCGAATCGGCGGCGGTACCGCAGGCGGACTCCGAGCCGCGCGCTGCCTGCGACCCCGCCTTCCGGCACGGGGTGGTGGTCGGTTTCGACGGCTCCCTGTCCAGCGAGCGGGCGCTCGCGTACGCCATCGGGATGGCCCGCCGGTCGGGTTCCGCGCTGATCATCGTCCACGTCGCGAACCGCCTGCCGGCCACCGTGTGGGCCGGTTGCGAACCCCCCGTCTTCGTCGACGTCCCCGACCACCGCACCGAGGTGCTCGGCCTGGAACTCGCCTGCGCCGACCACCTGTCGGAGGTGCCGTGGATCCTCGTCGAGCGCGGCGGGGACATCTGCCACGAGCTGGAGGAGGTCGGCCGGGAGTACGAGGCCGACGCCATCGTGGTGGGCGGGACGCACGGGATCATCGGCAAGATCTTCGGCTCGGTCGCCGGACGCCTCGCCCGGCGTGCGCAGCGGCCTGTCGTGGTCATTCCATAACGATTCGGCGCCAGTTGCCGTGAATGTCGGCTCCACGGGATTGCTTGTGCCCTTGTGAAGGGTATCTCACCTGCAGTTTCTTCCCTCGAACACGAAGGGGGCCGGCGGTGGACAACGACGTCTCCACGGCACGTTCAGCGGGAGCCGGCGCAGCGGCTCTGGGATATCTGGCACTCGGCCTGACACTGATCGCCTACGGGCTGTTCAGTACGGGCGTCATCGACAACGCCGCGGCGGCGGACGCCGCGCGGCTCGCGCTCTTTGTCGGCGGCATCACCCAATTCGTCGCCGGCATGTGGGAGTTCTACGGCGGCAACGGCTTCACGGGCACCGCGTTCGCCTCACTGGGCGCCTTCTGGGTGACCTGGTCGGGCGGATCCGGCGCGGGTGCGAGCAAGGAGGTCGTCGGGCTGTTCATGCTCCTGTGGGCGCTGCTGGCACTCACCCTCACGATGGCCGCCTGGCAGATGGGCGGTGTGGCGCAGGCGGCCTTCGGGCTGCTGACCGTCTCCGCCGCGCTGTCCGGCTTCGCCGCCCTGGCCTCCAACGGCGGCCTCGGCAAGGTGGCCGGATGGATCGGCCTGGCGGCCGGCGTGGTCGCCTGGTACGGCGGTACGGCACTGCTGACCAACGCCGCCTGGGGCCGCCGGGCCCTGGCGGACGGATGGCGGCTGGGCGTCCCGCACCGCGGGCACGCGGCCTGACCCACCGGCAGAAGGCAGGCCCCCCGCGCCGCAGGGCGTGGGGGGCCTGTCCGTTCGCGCGCGGGGGCGCTTGGGGCGCCCCGGGGCGCCCGTTCGCGCTACTCCACCGTGACCGACTTCGCCAGGTTGCGCGGCTTGTCGATGTCCCGGCCCAGCGCCAGCGCCGAGTGGTACGCCAGCAGTTGCAGCGGGATGCCCATCAGCACCGGGTCGAGCTCCGGCTCGTTGCGCGGGACGACGATGGTGTGGTCGGCCTTCGCCTCCTCCTGGTGCGCCACCGCCAGGATGCGGCCGCTGCGCGCCTTGATCTCCTCCAGGGTGGCCCGGTTCTTGTCCACCAGCTCGTCGTCCGGGACGATCGCCACCGTCGGCACCTCGGGCTCGATGAGCGCCAGCGGGCCGTGCTTGAGCTCCGAGGCCGGGTACGCCTCGGCGTGGACGTAGGAGACCTCCTTGAGCTTCAGCGAGGCCTCGCGGGCCACCGGGTAGCCGCGCACCCGGCCGACGAACATCATGCTCCGCGCGTTCGCGTACTCCGCCGCGAGCTTCCGGATCTCCTCCTCGCCCGCCAGGATCTCCGCGATCTGCTCCGGCAGCCGCCGCAGGCCGGCGATGATGCGCCGGCCGTCGGCGACCGACAGGTCGCGGATCCGGCCGAGGTGCAGGGCGAGCAGCGCGAAGGCGACGGCGGTGTTGGTGAAGCACTTGGTGGACACCACGCACACCTCGGGGCCCGCGTGCACGTACATGCCGCCGTCGGTCTCCCGGGCGATGGCGCTGCCGACCACGTTGACCACGCCCAGGACGCGGGCGCCCTTGCGCTTGAGCTCCTGGACGGCCGCCAGGGTGTCGTACGTCTCGCCGGACTGGCTGACGGCGATGTAGAGCGTGTCCGGGTCGACCACCGGGTTGCGGTAGCGGAACTCCGAGGCCGGCTCGGCGTCGGCCGGGATGCGGGCCAGCTCCTCGATCATCTGGGCACCGATCTGGCCCGCGTGGAATGCCGAGCCGCAGCCGAGGATCTTCACCCGGCGCACCGCCCGCGCCTCGCGGGCGTCGAGGTTCAGCCCGCCCAGGTGGACGGTGGAGAAGCGGTCGTCGATCCGGCCGCGCAGCACGCGGTCCACCGCGTCCGGCTGCTCGGAGATCTCCTTGTGCATGTACGTGTCGTGGCCGCCGAGGTCGTAGTTCTCGGCCTCCCACTCGATGGTGGTGGGCTCGGGCGACGTGCGGCTGCCGGCGGTGGTGTACGTGCGGTAGTCGCCGGCGGTCAGGGTGGCCATCTCGCCGTCGTCCAGGGTGACGACCTGGCGGGTGTGGCGGACCAGGGCGGCGACGTCGGAGGCGACGAGCATCTCGTGCTCGCCGATGCCGAGCACGACGGGGGAGCCGTTGCGGGCGACCACGATGCGGTCCGGGAAGTCGGCGTGCAGGACGGCGATGCCGTAGGTGCCCTCGATGCGCGACAGGGCCTGCTGGACCCGCTCCTCCAGCGTCGCCGCCTCGGAGCGCGCGATCAGGTGGGCCAGCACCTCGGTGTCGGTCTCGGAAGCGAAGACGACGCCGTCGGCGGTCAGCTTGGCGCGCAGTTCCGCGGCGTTGTCGACGATGCCGTTGTGGACGACGGCGACCTTGCCCTCGGCGTCCAGGTGGGGGTGGGCGTTCTCGTCGCTGGGGGCGCCGTGGGTGGCCCAGCGGGTGTGGGCGATGCCGGTGGTGCCCGCGAAGCGCTTGGGAATGCGGGCCTCCAGCTCACGGACCCGGCCCTTGGCCTTGACGGCCTTCAGGCCGCCGGATTTGCCCGTGATCACGATGCCCGCCGAGTCGTACCCGCGGTACTCCAGCCTTTGCAGGCCCTCCAGCAGCAGCGGCGCGACGTCCCGCCTGCCGATGTATCCGACGATTCCGCACATGGTCGTTGTCCCTCCCGGTCGTGGCGCGGCCCGTGCGCCGTGGGGCGCCGGTGAGTCAGCCGTAGACGATGCGGCGCAGCTGCCGCAGCGAGAACTCCGGTGGGGCCACCGCGCGGTGCGGCAGCTCGGCGGTGATCCGTTCGAAGATCTCCGCGTTCTGCAGCCCCTTGGACTGCAGCTCACGGTGGCGTCGCCGTACGAAGTCCTCGGCCGTCTCGTCGAAGTACGCCAGGACGTCGAGGACCACCCGGGCGGCCTCGCCGCGGCTCAGCGGCGTGGTCCGCACCAGGTGGTCCACCAGGTCGTCATGAGGCGTCCGGCGTTCGAGCACCGCTCGATACTGCGGGAGGGGTGGGAGGGTTTGCAAGAATCCTGCCCGATATCGGGCAGGCGACAGCGAAAACTACGCCGGAAGGCCGAGCTCGCGCGCGATGAGGATGCGCTGGACCTCGCTGGTGCCCTCGCCGATCTCCAGGATCTTGGAGTCCCGCCACATGCGGGCGACCGGGTACTCGTTCATGAAGCCGTAGCCGCCGTGGATCTGCGTGGCCTCGCGGGCATTGGTGACCGCGCTCTCGGAGGAGAAGAGCTTGGCCATGGCCGCCTCCTTCTTGACCGGCTCGCCGGCCACCAGCCGGGCGGCCGCGTCCCGCCAGGCCAGCCGGGCGGTGTGGGCGCGCATCTCCATGTCGGCGATCTTGAACTGGATCGCCTGGTTGGTGCCGATCGGGCGGCCGAAGGCGACCCGCTCCTTGGCGTACGCCAGCGACTCGTCCACACAGCCCTGGGCCAGGCCCGTGGCCAGCGCCGAGATCGCGATCCGGCCCTCGTCCAGGGTGCGCAGGAACTGGGCGTAGCCCCGGCCGCGCTCGCCCAGCAGGTTGGCGGCGGGCACCCGGCAGTCGGCGAAGGACAGCTCGCGGGTGTCGGAGGCGTTCCAGCCGACCTTGCTGTACTTCTTGGACACCGTGAAGCCGGGCGTGCCGGAGGGCACGATGATCGAGGAGATCTCCGGGCGGCCGTCCTCGCCGCGTCCGGTGACGGCGGTGACCGTGACCAGGGCGGTGATGTCCGTGCCGGAGTTGGTGATGAAGCACTTGGTGCCGTTGATCACCCACTCGCCGGTCGCCTCGTCCAGGCGCGCGGTGGTCCGCGTGCCGCCCGCGTCCGAGCCGCACTCCGGCTCGGTCAGGCCGAAGGCGCCCAGCTGCTCGCCCGCGGTCAGGCGGGGCAGCCAGGTCCGCTTCTGCTCCTCGGTGCCATAGCGGAAGACCGGCATGGCGCCGAGGGAGACACCGGCCTCCAGGGTGATGGCCACCGAGGAGTCCACCCGGGCCAGTTCCTCCAGGGCCAGGCAGAGGGCGAAGTAGTCGCCGCCCATGCCGCCGTACTCCTCGGGGAAGGGCAGCCCGAACAGGCCCATGCGGCCCATCTCGCGGACGATCTCGTAGGGGAACTCGTCCTGCTCGTAGAACTCGCCGATCTTCGGAGCTACGACGTCGTGCGCGAACTCCTCGACCGTGCGGCGGAGTTCCTCGTACTCGGCGGGGAGCCGGTGGGCGGTCGTCATGGCAGTGATCACTCCTGGTGGGAGAGGGCGCGGACGGTACGGGACGGGCTGGGTCGGCCCAGTTGGCCGGCCATCCACACGCTGGTGGCGGTGAGACGGCCGATGTCGACGCCGGTCTCGATGCCGAGGCCGTCGAGCATCCAGACCAGGTCTTCGGTGGCGAGGTTGCCGGTGGCGCTCTTGGCGTACGGGCAGCCGCCGAGACCGCCGGCGGAGGCGTCGACGACGCCGACGCCGTGCCGGAGCGCGGCCAAGGTGTTGGACAGCGCCTGGCCGTAGGTGTCGTGGAAGTGCACGGCGAGCCGGTCGACGGGCACGCCGAGGCCGGTCAGGGCGTCCAGCAGGGCCACCACATGGCCGGGGGTCGCCACGCCGATGGTGTCGCCGAGGCTCAGCTCGTCGCACCCCAGCTCGTACAGGCGGCGGGCGACGGAGGCGACCTGGTCGACCGGCACCGCGCCCTCCCAGGGGTCGCCGAAGCACATCGACAGATAGCCGCGGACCCGGGCGCCCGCCTCGCGGGCACGGGCCACCACCGGCGCGAACATCGCCAGGGACTCGTCCACCGTCCGGTTGAGGTTGGCCTTGGCGAAGGACTCCGTGGCGCTGCCGAAGACGGCGATCTCGCGCACGCCCAGGGCGAGCGCCCGCTCCAGGCCGCGGTCGTTGGGCACCAGCACCGGCAGCCGCACGCCCTCGCCGAGGTCGTCCAGCAGGGGCATCAGCTGCTCGGCGTCGGCCAGTTGGGGCACCCACTTGGGGTGCACGAAGCTCGTCGCCTCGATGGTCGTCAGCCCGGCGTCGGCCAGGC
This sequence comes from Streptomyces sp. NPDC058691, assembly GCF_042714775.1. Taxonomy (NCBI): domain Bacteria; kingdom Bacillati; phylum Actinomycetota; class Actinomycetes; order Kitasatosporales; family Streptomycetaceae; genus Streptomyces; species Streptomyces sp. NPDC058691. The sequence continues at coordinate 127,247 of NZ_JBHXSO010000002.1, forward strand.
GGTGCACGAACTCCGCCTTCACCTCGGTCGGCACCGTGGTCTTCTCGTTCTGCAGCCCGTCGCGCGCGCCCACCTCGTGGATGCGCACGCGGCGCGGGAGCCCGTCCAGCGGCACGGACATGGGCAGTCCAAGGCGTTCGCCGGCCATCACTTCGCCTCTTCCCGGTCGGGTGCCTGATGCGGGGTGACGACGGCGAGCACCTGGTCCATGGCGACCGTGCTGCCAGGGCTCACGTCGATCTCGGTGACCGTGCCGTCGTGCGGGGCGGTGATGACGTGCTCCATCTTCATCGCCTCGACCACCAGCAGGCTCTGGCCCGCGATGACCTCGTCGCCCTTGCCGACCTTGACCACGGTCACCGTGCCGGGCATGGGCGCGGCGAGGGTGTCCACCCCGCCGGCGCCCGCGCCGCCGCGCAGCGCCGCCTCGACGGGGTCGTACGACTGGACGTGCCAGCCGTCGCCGTCCCGGCCGAGCCACTCGCCGGCGTGGTCGAAGGCGTGGGTGACGCCGTCCCACTCCACGGTGACCCGTGGGCCCGCCCCGGCGACCAGCCGGGCCCGCACGGCGGGGGCGTCACCGACCCGCACCTGCGCCTCTCCTGCCCGGCCGCGCACACGCAGGGCGACCGGCTCCCGTCCGGCGACGCGCAGCCAGTGCGGCGTCCACGCGGACTCGCCGCTCAGCCGCCAGCCGCTCGGCATCGAGAAGGGGTCGGTCCACGCCCCCGGCGACGCCGCCGGCTCCAGAGCGGCGTGCCGCAGCAGCGCCGCCGCCGCGTAGACCTCCGCGGGCACCTCGGACGGCACGAGCCCGGCCAGCTCGCGGTCGATCAGCCCGGTGTCCAGCTCGCCGGAGACGACCTGGGGGTGCGCCAGCAGGCGCCGCAGGAAACCGGTGTTGGTCTCCAGGCCCAGCACGCTCGTGCCGGCCAGCGCCGCCCGCAGCCGGCGCAGCGCGGTGGCCCGGTCCGGGCCGTGCGCGATGACCTTGGCCAGCATCGGGTCGTAGGACGTGCCGATCTCGCTGCCCGCGGTCAGGCCTGAGTCGACGCGGACGCCCTCGCCCACGGGCTCGGCCAGCGCCAGCACCGTGCCGGCGGAGGGCAGGAAGCCCCGGGAGGGGACCTCCGCGCAGATCCGCGCCTCGACGGCGTGGCCGCTGAGCGCGATGTCCTCCTGGGCGAGGGGCAGCCGTTCGCCGGCGGCGATCCGCACCTGCCACTCCACCAGGTCCAGCCCGGTGACGAGTTCGGTGACCGGGTGCTCGACCTGGAGCCGGGTGTTCATCTCCATGAAGCAGTACGCGGCCGGGTCGGCGCCCGGGACGATGAACTCGACCGTGCCCGCGCCGACATAGCCGCAGGACAGCGCGGCCTGCACGGCGGCGGCGCCCATGGCGGCCCGGGTCTCCTCGTCCAGCAGGACGGAGGGGGCCTCCTCGATCACCTTCTGGTGGCGGCGTTGCAGCGAGCATTCGCGCTCACCGAGGTGGACGACGTGGCCGTGGCCGTCGGCGAGCACCTGGATCTCGATGTGCCGGGGGCGGTCGATCCACCGTTCCACCAGGAGGGTGTCGTCGCCGAAGGAGCCGCGGGCCTCGCGCCGGGCGGCCGCGATCTCCTCGGCGAGCATCGCCTCGTCGCGCACCAGGCGCATACCCTTGCCGCCGCCGCCCGCGGACGGCTTGAGCAGCACAGGGGTGCCGATCTCCAGGGCGGCGGCGGTCAGTTGGGCGTCGGTCAGGCCGCTGCCGCTGCTGCCGGGCACCACCGGCACCCCGGCCGCCTGCACGGTCTCCTTGGCGCGGATCTTGTCGCCCATCAGCTCGATGGCGCGGGCGGGCGGGCCGATGAAGACGAGCCCGGCGTCCTCGCAGGCACGGGCGAAGGCGGCGTTCTCGGCGAGGAAGCCGTAACCGGGGTGGACGGCCTGAGCCCCGGTGCGCGCGGCCGCCTCCAGCAGCCGCTCGGCGGACAGATAGCTCTCGGCGGCGGCCGCCGGGCCGATGCGCACGGCGGTGTCGGCCTCGCGCACATGGCGGGCGTCGGCGTCCGCGTCGCTGAAGACGGCGACCGAACGCACCCCGAGCCGCCGCAGGGTGCGGATGACCCGGACGGCGATCTCGCCTCGGTTGGCGACCAGGACGGTGTCGAACATCTGCTCAGTCACGGTCGTCCCCCTACATCCGGAAGACGCCGTAGCCGGGCGCCTCGGGATCGCGTTGCGGAATGGGCGCGTTGGCGCAGGCGGTGAGGGCGAGCCCGAGGACCTGGCGGGTCTGGAGCGGGTCGATGACGCCGTCGTCCCACAGCCGCGCCGTCGCGTAGTAGGCGTTGCCCTGCTCCTCGTACTGCGCGCGGATCGGGGACTTGAAGCTCTCCTCGTCCTCCCGCGCCCAGGTGTCGCCCGCCGCCTCGATCTGGTCGCGCTTGACGGTGGCCAGCACGGAGGCCGCCTGCTCGCCGCCCATGACGGAGATCTTGGCGTTGGGCCACATCCACAAGAAGCGCGGCGAATAGGCGCGCCCGCACATCGAGTAGTTGCCCGCGCCGTAGGAGCCGCCGATGACGACGGTGAGCTTGGGCACGCGGGTCGTGGCGACCGCGGTCACCATCTTCGCGCCGTGCTTGGCGATGCCGCCGGCCTCGTACTGCCGGCCCACCATGAAGCCGGAGATGTTCTGGAGGAAGAGCAGCGGGATGCCGCGCTGGTCGCACAGCTCGATGAAGTGCGCGCCCTTCTGGGCGGATTCGGAGAAGAGGATGCCGTTGTTGGCGACGATGCCGACCGGGTGGCCGTGGATGCGGGCGAAACCGGTCACCAGGGTGGTGCCGTACTCGGCCTTGAACTCCGCGAAGCGGCTGCCGTCGGTGATGCGGGCGATCACCTCGCGGACGTCGTAGGGGGTGCGCGAGTCGACCGGGACCGCGCCGTAGAGGCCCGCGGGGTCGACGGCGGGCTCCTCGACGGGCGCGACCGTCCAGGGCAGCGCGCCGCGGGCGGGCAGGGTCGCCACGATGTTCCGCACGATGCGCAGGGCGTGGGCGTCGTCCTCCGCCAGGTGATCGGTGACACCCGAGACACGGGAGTGGACCTCGCCGCCGCCCAGTTCCTCGGCGGTCACCACCTCGCCGGTGGCGGCCTTCACCAGGGGCGGCCCGCCCAGGAAGATCGTGCCCTGGCCGCGCACGATGACCGCCTCGTCGCTCATCGCGGGCACATAGGCGCCGCCCGCCGTGCACGAGCCGAGCACGGCGGCGATCTGCGGGATGCCGCGCGCGGACATGGTGGCCTGGTTGAAGAAGATCCGGCCGAAGTGGTCGCGGTCGGGGAAGACCTCGTCCTGGCGCGGCAGGAAGGCGCCGCCGGAGTCCACGAGGTAGACGCAGGGGAGCCGGTTGTCGAGGGCGATCTCCTGCGCGCGCAGGTGCTTCTTGACCGTCATCGGGTAGTACGTGCCGCCCTTGACCGTGGCGTCGTTGGCGACGACCACGACCTCCCGGCCCGAGACCCGCCCGATCCCGGCGACGACGCCGGCGGCCGGGGCCTGCCCGTCGTACATCCCGTCGGCGGCCAGCGGCGCCAGCTCCAGGAAGGGCGATCCGGGGTCGAGCAGTCCGTCCACGCGGTCGCGGGGGAGCAGCTTGCCGCGCGCGGTGTGCCGGGCGCGGGCCTTCTCCCCGCCGCCGAGAGCGGCCGCGGCGAGCTTCTCGCGCAGCTGCGCGGACAGCTCGGCGTGCGCCTTGGCGTTGGCGTGAAAGGCCTCGCCCGCCGGATCCGCGGCGCTGGCGAGGACGGGTGCTTCCATGTCGCGGGCCCCCGGGGTGTTAGCGGTCGTTAACTGTGATGTCGCCTACGTTAGCGCTCGTTAACACGGCTGTCTAGAATGTGAGGACCAAGAGATCGCGGGGGCGGCCGGACGCCGGGCGCCGCCCGGAAAGGTGCGGTGTGGAGCCCACGAGGACGGCCGCGAGGGCGGCAAGCGGCAGACGCGACCAGATCCTGCAGGAGGCCGCGAGGCTCTTCGCCGAACGCGGGTTCCACGGCGTCGGTGTGGACGAGATAGGGGCCGCCTGCGGCATCAGCGGCCCCGGCCTGTACCGGCACTTCGCGGGCAAGGACGCGATGCTCGCCGAGCTGCTCGTCGGCATCAGCGGCCGGCTGCACTCGGCGGGCCGGATGCGGGTCGCCGAGGCGGACGACCCCGCCGCCGCCCTGGACGCGCTGGTGCAGGGCCATATCGACTTCGCCCTGGACGACCGGGCGCTGATCATCCTGCACGACCGGGAGCTGGACCGGCTGCGCGACTCCGACCGCAAGCTGGTGCGCCAGCTGCAGCGCCAGTACGTCGAGCAGTGGGTCACGGTCGTCCGCCAGGTCCACCCCGGGGCCGCGGAGGCCGAGGCGCGGGCGGCCGTGCACGCCGTCTTCGGCCTGCTCAACTCCACGCCGCACCTCGGTCCGCACGGCGGGCTGCCCGGGCGGGCGGCGACCGCCGTGCTGCTGCACCGGCTGGCCCTGGGCGCCTTTGCCGCTCTGGACAGTCCGCGCGACCGGGAAGTAACTTACTGAGCGCTTGCTTATTTCGCTCGGTCTGCAGAGGAGGCGCCAAGTGCGTCGCACGGTATTCAACGAGGACCACGAGGCGTTCCGGGAGACCGTCCGGGACTTCATCGCCCGTGAGGTCGTCCCGGTCTACCCCCAGTGGGAGGAGGCCGGTTACCCGCCCCGCGAGTTCTACAACCGCCTCGGCGAGCTGGGCATCTTCGGCATCGAGGTGCCGGAGGAGTACGGCGGCGCCGGCGTCACCGGCTGGAAGTTCAGCGCCGTGGTGACCGAGGAGACCGCCCGCGCCGGCGTCAGCTTCGGCAGCAGCGGCGTGCACACCGGCCTGGTGCTCCCGTACCTCCTGGAGTTCGCGAACGAGGAGCAGAAGAAGCGCTGGCTGCCGGACTTCATCAGCGGCGACATGATGACGGCCATCGCCATGACCGAGCCGGGCACCGGCTCCGACCTGGCCGGCATGACCACCAACGCCAAGCTCTCCGAGGACGGCACCCACTACGTCCTCAACGGCGCCAAGACCTTCATCACCGGCGGCGTCGTCGCCGACCGCGTGCTCGTGGTCTGCCGCACCGCGCCCGCCACCCCGGAGGACCGCCGCGGCGGCCTGTCGATCCTCGTCGTCGACACCAAGAGCGAGGGTTACGCGGTCGGCCGCAAGCTGGAGAAGATCGGCCTGCGCACCTCCGACACCGCGGAGCTGTCCTTCACCGACGTCAAGGTGCCCGTCGAGGACCTGCTCGGCGAGGAGGGCAAGGCCTTCTCCTACCTCGCCCACAACCTGCCGGTCGAGCGCCTCGCCATCGCGGTGGGCTCCTACGCGCAGGCCGACGCCGCCGTCCGCTTCGCCACCCAGTACGTGCGCGACCGCAAGGTCTTCGGCAAGGCCGTCGCCGAGTTCCAGAACACCAAGTTCGTGCTCGCCGAGTGCGCCTCGGACGTGGACGCGATGCAGGCCGTCGTCGACCGCGCGCTGGAGGCCCACGAGCAGGGCGACTTCACCGCCGCCGACGCCGCCCGTGCCAAGCTGTTCTGCACGGAGACCGCGGCCAAGGTCATCGACCGCTGCCTCCAGCTGCACGGCGGCTACGGCTACATGCTGGAGTACCCGATCGCCCGCCTGTACGCGGACAACCGCGTGCACCGCATCTACGGCGGCACCAGCGAGGTCATGAAGTCGATCATCGCCAAGTCGATGGGCCTGTGACCGAGCGGTCCGCCGCCCGGCCCGAGAGAGCACCGTGACCAACGCAAGCCTGCAGTCCCTGCTCGATCTGCTCGACCTCGAGCGGATCGAGCAGGACATCTTCCGCGGCGCCAGCCGCTCGGCCGTCGTCCCGCGCGTCTTCGGCGGCCAGGTCGCCGCCCAGGCGCTGGTGGCGGCCGGGCGCACCGTGCCCGAGGGGCGCGACGCCCACTCCCTGCACGCGTACTTCCTGCGCATGGGCGACCCCGGCGCGCCGATCGTCTACCAGGTCGACCGCATACGCGACGGCCGCTCCTTCACCACCCGGCGGGTGGTGGCGGTGCAGCACGGGCAGCCGATCTTCCACCTCTCCGCGTCCTTCCAGACGTACGAGGAGGGGCTGGAGCACCAGGAGCCGATGCCGGCCGCCCCGGACCCGGAGTCCCTGCCCACCGGTGAGGAACTGCTGCGGCCGCACGCCGGCCGCTTCCCCGACCCCACGGTGGTGGACCGCCTCCTGGAGGCGCGTGCCGCCGTCGACCTGCGCTACGTGGACGAGCCGCCGTTCCTCGCCCATGAGCGCGGCCCGCGCGAAGCCCGCTCCCAGGTGTGGTTCCGCACCAACGGCAAGCTCGCCGACGATCCGCTGCTCCACGTCTGCCTGGCCACCTATGTGTCGGACATGACGCTGCTGGACTCCGTGCTCCTGGCGCACGGGCGCGGCGGCTGGGCGCTCGGCGACGTGGTCGGCGCGAGCCTGGACCACGCCATGTGGTTCCACCGGCCCTTCCGCGCCGACGAGTGGCTGCTCTACGACCAGCAGAGCCCGTCCGCCTCCGGCGGCCGCGGCCTCGGCACCGCCCGCATCTACACCCAGGACGGACGGCTGGCGGTCTCCGTCATCCAGGAGGGCCTCGTCCGGGTCCCGCGCCCGTCCTAGCCGCGCCGGGGCGGCGGTCGGCGGCAGCGCGGCGCGCACCGGCTCCGGCTCCGGCGCGGGCGCTTGCCTCGGCCGGGGCGTCCTGTCCGGCGCGTGCGGGGTGTCGCCGAATCGGGCGCGCTTTCGAGCAGGCCTGCGGGCCCGCGCCCGCCCGACGGCGGCGCGGGCAGCCGCACCATGTGCCCGCGATTCGCCTGGGGCGTCCTGTCGGCGGGAGGCCGCCGGGGGTCGCATCCGCCTGGCGGCGGCGTGGGAGCGCGGGCCGTGCCGCCGCCAGCGACGTGTGTGCGCGGCCGCACGCGCTCGTCGGTGCCTCGCACGCCGTGCCGGTGCCGGGCAGGAGCCCTGGTCAGCCACCCGCGGGCAGCCGCACCTCGTGCCGCGTTTCGGCCGGGGCGTGACTTCCGGCAGGAAGTCGTCGCGACCGTGCCGCCGCAGGGTGCGTTGCGGAGGGCGACCTGTGTGCGTGGCTGCGCCATGTGCCGCGTTTCGGCCGGGCGTCCTGTCGGCGGGATGCCGTCAGGGGTCGTGGAAGCCCGACGGCGACGTGTGTGCGTGGCTACGCACGATCGTCGGCGCCGCGCGCCGCTTCCGCGCGGGCAGCCGCACCATGTGCCCGCGGGGGACGCGCCGTCACGCCGGGCGGTTCAGCCCCGCGGCGTCCAGGAGGTAGGCGGTCATCGGGTCGTAGAAGCGCGGGTCGGTGACGTGGTCGTCGAGGGGGACGGTGACGGACACCGTGCCCTCGGCCTCGGCCAGGAAGAGCGCGGGGTCGTTGCAGTCGGCGAAGCCGATCGCGGTGATGCCGCGCTGCCCGGCGCATCCCGCCCAGCCGTGGTCGGCGACGACCAGGTCGGGCAGCGGCAGGTCCTGCGCGGCCAGCGCGTCCAGGACCGCCGCCATGGGGGCGGGGGAGTGGGTGTGCCACAGGGTGGCGCCGCGCTCCAGCATCGTCACGTCGCAGAACTGGAAGACCCCGCCCTCCTCCGTGGACAGGCCGCCGGGGACGGCCATCACCTCGCAGCCGGCGGCGCGCAGGGCGGCGGCCAGCGTGCGGTGGACGTCCAGCAGACCGCCGGGGTGGCCGGTGGCGAACAGCACCCGCTGCCCGTCCTCAACGGCCTTGCAGAGCACGCGGGCGGCCCGGTCCAGAGCGCTGATGGTGAGTTCAGGGTCGATCGTGTCCTGCCCGGAGCGGAACTCCGGGTCGGCCACGACGCCGCAGCGCTCGGCCATGACCGCGAGCACCGCCTCCTCGTCCGTCCACCGGTCCCCGAGTTCCAGGCCGAGCCAGTAGTGGCGGTCGCCCGCGGCGAGCCTGGCGTAGTGGGAGCGGTTGTTCTCGCGGGGAGTGGCGACGTCGCCCGCTATGCGCGTGGCAACGAGGTGGTCGGCGAGTTCCTGGCGGGAGGGCACGGTGACATGGGGCAGCATGACCTCATTCTCCCGTGCCGTCGAAGGTCCGTGCGGCCGGGAGACGATCGACGCCGATGCGTGACCTCCTGTCGGGGCGTCAGAAACCGGGGCGCGCCGGGCATCCCCGGCGCCGGCGTCCGCTCACAGCCAGCGCAGCGCGAACCACAGTTCCATGCGCACGTCCGGGTCGTCCGGGTCCACGTCCAGCGCGGCGGCGGCGCGGCCGATCCGCTGCCGCACGGTGTTGCGGTGCACGCCCAGGGCGACGGAGGTGCGGTCCCAGCTGCCGTGCAGCCCGATCCAGGTGCGCAGCGTCTCCACCAGGGCGGGGGAGCCCGCGATGGGCGTCAGCACCTCGAGGGCCCGCGCCCTGGCGTCGTCCGGGGCGACCAGGCCCGCCATCCCGCTGCCCCCGCCCCGGTGCCGCACCAGTGCCCTCCGGCCCGCGACGGCACGCCGCGCCGCTCCCGCCGCCTGGCGGTCGCCGTCGGCCAGCGCGGCGGCGGGCACCGGGGCGCTCACCCCGAGCGTCCAGCCGGGCTGCGGCACGACCTCCCGGTCCGCGGGCAGCAGCAGGCGGACGGCCTCGTCCCCGGTCTCCAGAAGGGCGGTGCCCAGGGCGGCGCCGAGCGCGGCGGCGGCCGGCAGGTCGCCGGGGGCGCCGCGGCGCAGGGCGTGCACCACGATCCACGGTCCGTCCGGGCCCAGCAGGGGGGCGACCTCCTCCGCCGCCGCGCCGAGCAGCAGCCGCACCAGCGCGGCCGACCGCGCGGCCTCCGCCGTCCCCAGGTGCGGCCCGGTGAGCAGGGACAGCAGGACGGCGGCGACATTGGCCACCGAGTGGTCGGCCGGGTCGGGGTGCGGGCAGGCCAGGACGAGCGCCGGCCGCCCGTCCTGGCCGCCGCCGGCGAGGCCGTAGGCGGACAGCCGCGTCCCGCCCAGCGTGTCGGTGGCGGACGACGGGGGACGGGCGGAGGCGGCGGGGCCGACCACGCGGGCCAGCCGGTGGGCGGCCTCGCGGATTCCGGCGTCCGGCGCGGTGCCGGCCGCGTGCACCTCTGTGCCGTCCGGTGCGACGAGCGCCGCCCAGGCGCCGAGCCGCCGGGCGAGCCCGCGCAGCACCGCCGGGACGGGGTCGGGGCGGGCGGCCGCGGCGGCGAGCGCCTGCTGCGCCTCGGTGACGTGCCGCAGCTCACGGTTCCGCGCCTCGCCCATGGCCTGCCAGACGGCGCGGGCCACGGCCGTGAACGGGGTGTGCGGCGGCACCTCCACCAGCGGCAGCCCATGGCGGTCGCAGGCCTCGATCAGTGCCGCCGGCGTCTCGTCGTGGACCGGGGCGAGGCCGAAGCCGAGCGCGGCGGCGCCGGCCTCCACGGTGCGCCCCACGTACCGGTCCAGGTACGCCCCGGTGCCGGCCGCGGCGGTGAAGTGCACCCCGGCGGTGAGCAGCAGTTCGCCGCCGAGGAGATAGGGGACGGGGTCCTCCATCTCACTGGTGTGCACCCACTGGACCCGTACGTCCTGTTCGGCCGCCCGCGGCCCGGCCACCTGCCGCAGTCCGAGGTCCGGCAGGGCCAGCAGTGCGGACAGCGGGATCCGGGGGCCGGGCGGCACCAGGTCCTGTCGCGGGGACGTCATGTGCGTTCCCTCCATCCGGACCGGTGCATGTGGAGGAAACGTACACTTCTGGGCGCCTTACGGGCCACCTAGTGTCGCCACGGACGAAGCACCGCCGTCCGGCCCAGCGAGCGGACCGTCGCGGTTGAATGCAGTCATAGAGCGACAGAACGCACGAAGCGTATGAAAACAGGGAGTTACTCATGAGCAGCAGCGAGCCGCGCGGCCCCGTCGACTCCTCCCGTATCCCGCGCTACGCCGGTCCCGCCACCTTCGCGCGGCTGCCGCGCCTCGACGAGGTCGGCACCACCGACGTGGCCGTGGTCGGCGTGCCCTTCGACGCGGGTGTGTCCTACCGCCCCGGCGCCCGCTTCGGCGGCAACGCGATCCGCGAGGCCTCGCGCCTCCTGCGCCCCTACAACCCCGCGCAGGACGCCTCGCCCTTCGTGCTCGCCCAGGTCGCGGACGCCGGCGACATCGCCGCCAACCCGTTCGACATCAACGAGGCCGTCGAGACCATCCAGGCCGCCGCCGACGACCTGCTCGACACCGGCGCCCGCCTGATGACCCTCGGCGGCGACCACACCATCTCCCTGCCGCTGCTGCGCGCCATGGCCCGCAAGCACGGCCCCGTCGCGCTGCTGCACTTCGACGCGCACCTCGACACCTGGGACACCTACTTCGGCGCCGAGTACACCCACGGCACGCCGTTCCGCCGGGCCGTCGAGGAGGGCATCCTCGACACCTCCGCGCTCTCCCACGTCGGCACGCGCGGCCCGCTCTACGGCAAGCAGGACCTCACCGACGACGAGAAGATGGGCTTCGGCATCGTCACCTCCGCCGATGTCTACCGGCGCGGCGCCGACGAGGTCGCCCAGCAGCTGCGCGAGCGCATCGGCGACCGCCCGCTGTACATCTCCATCGACATCGACGTCCTCGACCCCGCCCACGCGCCCGGCACCGGGACCCCCGAGGCCGGCGGCATCACCTCCCGCGAGCTGCTGGAGATCCTGCGCGGCCTGGCGTCCTGCCGGCTGATCTCCGCCGACGTCGTCGAGGTCGCCCCGGCCTACGACCACGCCGAGATCACCAGCGTCGCGGCCTCCCACACCGCGTACGAGCTCACCACGATCATGACCCGGCAGATCGCGGCGACCCGCGCATGAGCGAGCGCAACGGCGGCGACCTGGTCACCGAGTCCCTGACGGCACTCGGCGCCACGACCGTCTTCGGCCTGCCCGGGCAGCACGCGCTCGGCGCCTTCGACGCCCTGCGGCGCTCGAAGCTGGACTACGTCGGCCTGCGCATGGAGAACAACGCGGGCTTCGCGGCCGACGCGTACGCCCGTGTCACCGGCGCCCCCGCACCGCTGCTGGTATCCACCGGCCCCGGCTCGCTGATGACGCTCGCCGCGCTCCAGGAGTCGGCCGCCGCGTCCGTGCCGGTCGTGGCCATCGGCAGCCAGGTGCCGGTCGCCGGGCTCGGCGGCGGCCGCCACGGCTATCTGCACGAACTGGCCGACCAGAAGGCGTCGTTCCGCGACATCGTCAAGTCCGTGCACACGGTGCGCACCGCCTCCCAGATCCCCTCGGCCCTCGCGGCGGCCTGGGAGTCGGCCCTCACCGCGCCCTGCGGGCCGGTGTGGGTGGAGATCCCGCAGGACGTGCTGCTCGCCCCGGTCACCGTCCCGCCGGTCGCGGAACTCGAGATCGAGCCCCGGCCGCCGCGCCCGCGTCCGGAGCTGATCGCGGAGGCGGCCGCGCTGCTGTCGCGCGCCGAACGGCCCGTCGTCCTGGCCGGCGGCGGTGTGGTGCGGTCCGGCGCACAAGGGGAGCTCCTCGCGCTCGCCGAGAAGCTGGACGCCCCCGTGGCCTGCACCTTCGGCGGCAAGGGCGGATTTCCCTGGGAGCACCCGCTGTCGCTGCGCAGCTGGCTGGAGGACCGGCACACCACCGACTTCCTGGAGGACGCCGACGTCCTGCTGGTCGTCGGCTCCGGACTCGGTGAACTCTCCTCCAACTACCACACGTTCCGCCCGCGCGGCCGGGTGATCCAGATCGAGGCCGATCCCGGCAAGCTGGAGTCCAACCACCCGGCGCTCGGCATCCACGCCGACGCACGCCTCGCCCTGGGCGCGCTCGCCGAAGCCGCCGGTGAGCGGCGCGACCCGGGCGCCGCCCAGGTGGTGGCCGCGGTGCTGGAGCGGGTCAGCGCGCGCATCGGCGGTCAGGACCTCGGCCTGGAGCAGCGTGTGCTGGCCGCCGTGCGGGACGCCCTGCCCGAGCACGCCCCCAGCTTCTGGGACATGACGATCCTCGCCTACTGGGCCTGGTCGGCGTGGCCCGGCGCGATGCACTCCGCCCAGGGCGCCGGCGGCCTCGGCTACGGCTTCCCCTCCGCGCTGGGCGCGGCCGTCGCCACCCGCCGCGGCCGGCCCGTGCTGGCCGTCTCCGGCGACGGCGGCGCCATGTACTCGATCGCGGAGCTCGCCACGGCCCGGCAGTACGACCTGCCCGTCACCTGGCTCATCGTGGACGACGGCGGCTACGGCATCCTGCGCGAGTACATGACCGACGCCTTCGGCGAGGCCACCGCGACCGAGCTGTCCCGGCCCGATTTCGTCGCCCTGGCCGAGTCCTTCGGCGTCCCCGCGGTCCGTACGACACCGGAACGGCTGCGCGAGGACCTCGCCGAGGTGCTGGCCGCCCCCGGTCCGTCCGTGGTGGTCCTCCCGGCGCTGTTGCGGATGTTCGCGCCGACGCACCTCTAGGAACGGGCCGCGGAGAGGAACGGCACATCGTGCACAAGGCGCGCCCCTTGCGCACGATGTGCCGGATCACCCGGCGGTGTTCCCCGCCGGTGCGGGCACCCCGTCCCCGGTCGTCGCCGGCCACTCGTCGGCGAGCACGGCCCACACCTCGTAGTCGTGGCGCACGCCGCGGTAGGGGGAGTGCTGCCGCAGCACTCCCTCCCGCGTCATGCCGAGCCGCCGGGCGGTGGCCACGCTGCGCTCGTTGCCCGCGGCGGCCCACCATTCGGCGCGGTGCAGGCCGCGCTCGCCGAACGCCCAGTCCAGGAGCACCCGCGCGGCCCGGGTGACCAGGCCCCGGCCCTCGCCGGCGGCTTCCAGCCAGCAGCCGATCTCGCAACGCCCCGCGGCGGCGTCGAAGGACACGAACATCACGCCGCCCACCAGGGTGCCGTCCAGCCAGATGCCGTAGATGCGGCTGTCGTCCCTGGCCTGGCCGTCGGCGTAGCGCTGGAGGACCGCCCGCGCGGAGTCCGCGTCGGTGCTGCGCGTCGCCCACGGGATCCAGGGGTCGACGTTCGCCCGGGCCCGGTCGATGTGGGCGAGGAACTCCTCGGTCCGCCACGGCTCCAAGGGGCGGAGCACGGCGTCGTCGGTGAGCGGGATCGCGAACATGGGCGGCCTTTCCGGCGTACGTAACGAGCGTTCGGTAGGTAAGCTACACCGGTGCCGCCAGCCCGTGGAGACCATGAAGCCCGCCGCCAGGACGTCTCGGAGGCGGTGTGGCAGGTGCTCGCCGCCAAGGGCTTCGCCGGGCTCACGCTCCGCGCCGTCGCCGCCGAGATGGGCGCCTCCACCGGCCTGCTGATGCACTACTTCCCGACCAAGCGGGCGCTGGTGGCGCACGCCCTGGACATCCTGGAGAAGCGCACGGCCGAGCGTCCCCGGCGGGAACGCCCCTCCCCGGGCCTGGCCTCCCTGCGCGCCGTCCTCCTGGACATCCTCCCGCTCACCCCGGACGGCGCCGACCGCAACCGCATCTGGGTCGCCTCCTGGGACGTCGCCCTGTCCGACGACGGCCTCGGCCGCGACCAGGCCGACCGGTACACCCGTATGCGGGACGCGCTGCGTGCCCATCTCGACGAGGCCGTCGCGCTGGGGGAACTGCCCCCGCACGCCGACGCCGCCGGGCTCGCGGCCACCGCGGTCGCCTTCGTGCACGGCCTGGTCGTCCAGGCCCTCTTCGATCCGGCGGCCCTCCCGCCCGCCCGGCAGGCCGCGCTCGTCGACGACTTCCTCGCCGGGCTCCGCGCCCCGCGGGGCCGGTCCGCGGGCCCGACCGCTGTCGGACCCTCGTCGTAGCTTTGTTTCAAGGGGATGAAATCCGCACATCGGGGCGTTGTGATCCTCTGGCGGAGAAGGACCGACGAGAGGACCGTGGTGGCGGCGAAGGACGACGAGGGCAAGAGCGGCGGGGCCGGGCCGGGATGGCTGCGCCGGCTGATGGGTTACACCTGGCGGTACCGGCGCAACGTGCTGCTCGCACTCGGCTCGTCGCTCGGCGGCATGGCCGTGATGGCCCTGGTGCCGCTCGTGCCGAAGATCATCATCGACGACGTGATCGTCAAGCACGACAAGCCGCTCGCGCCGTGGGCCGGCGTGCTGATCGCCGCCGCCGTCGTCGTGTACCTGCTGACCTTCGTGCGGCGCTTCTACGGGGGCCGGCTCGCCCTCGACGTGCAGCACGACATGCGCACGGAGATGTTCCACTCGCTCACCCGGCTCGACGGGGCCCGCCAGGACGAGCTCAACACCGGGCAGGTCGTCGGCCGGGCCACCAGTGACCTCCAGCTCATCCAGGGCCTGCTCTTCATGGCCCCCATGATGATCGGCAACGTCCTGCTGTTCGTGATGTCGCTCGTCGTCATGCTCGTGCTCTCGCCCCTGCTGACGGTGATCGCCTTGGCCGTCGCGCCCGCCCTGTGGTTCCTGGCCGACCGCAGCCGGCGGACGCTCTTCCCCGCCACCTGGTACGCCCAGGGGCAGGCGGCGGCCGTCGCCGGGATCGTCGACGGCTCGGTGACCGGCGTGCGCGTGGTCAAGGGCTTCGGCCAGGAGCAGCAGGAGATGTCCAAGATGCGCGCGGTCAGCGAGCGGCTGTTCGCCGGCCGGCTGCGCACGATCCGGCTCACCGCGCGCTACAGCCCGGCGCTGCAGGCCGTTCCCTCGCTCGGCCAGGTCGGCATGCTCGCGCTCGGCGGATGGATGGCGGTGCGCGGCCAGATCACGCTCGGCACCTTCGTCGCCTTCTCCACCTACCTCGCGCAGCTGACCGGCCCGGTGCGGATGCTCACCGTGATGCTGACCGTCGGCCAGCAGGCCCGGGCCGGCGTCGAGCGCGTCACCGAACTCATCGACACCCGGCCCACCCTGCGCGAGGGCTCCGGGGAGCTGCCCCGCGAGGCGGCGGCCACCGTCGAGTTCGACCACGTCAGCTTCGGCTACGACCCGGCGCGCCCGGTGCTGGACGACTTCTCCCTCAGCGTCGCCCCCGGCGAGACCGTGGCGGTCGTCGGCGCCTCGGGCAGCGGCAAGTCCACCGTCTCCCTGCTGCTGCCGCGCTTCTACGACGTCACGGGCGGCGCGGTGCGCGTCGGCGGCCGGGATGTGCGCGAGCTGACCTTCGACTCGCTGCGCGACGCCATAGGCCTCGTGCCCGAGGACAGCTTCCTGTTCTCCGACACCGTGCGCGCCAACATCGCCTACGGCCACCCCGACGCCACCGACGAGCAGGTCCTCGCCGCGACCCGGCACGCCCAGGCCCACGGGTTCATCTCGGCCCTGCCGCAGGGCTACGACACCGTGGTCGGCGAGCAGGGCCTGACCCTCTCCGGCGGCCAGCGCCAGCGCGTGGCGCTCGCACGCGCGATCCTCACCGACCCCCGGCTGCTCGTGCTCGACGACGCGACCTCGGCGGTCGACGCCCGCGTCGAGGCCGAGATCCACGACGCGCTGCGCGAGGTCATGGCGGGCCGCACCACCCTGCTGATCGCGCACCGCCGCTCCACCCTCGCGCTCGCCGACCGCATCGCCGTCCTGGAGGCCGGCCGGCTGGTCGACATCGGCACCCACGAGGAACTGCAGGACCGCTGCGCGCTGTACCGGCGGCTGCTGACCGACCCCGAAGAGCTCGGCGCCGACGTCGTGACCCACGACCCGGCCGGTGACATCTCGGCCGCCGCGTCCCAGTGGCCGGGTGAGGGCGCCATCACCGGTGTGCTCGACCGTCCCGCCACCCCGGCCACGCCGCGGGCCGGCGGCGTGACCCCGCAGCTGTGGCCCGAGGACCGCCGGCACCGCGACGAGACCCCCGACCGCAGGAGCGCGGTGCCCGCCGGTGCCGCCGCCCGCGGCGGTCCGAGCGGTATGGCCTCGGCCATGGCCGGGATGCCCGCCACGCCGGAACTCCTCGCCCAGGTCGCGGCGCTGCCGCCCGCCGACGACGTCCCGGAGATCGACGAGAAGGCCGCCGCGGGCGTCGACAAGGACTTCGGTCTGCGCAGCATGCTGCGCGGCTTCCGCGGCCCGCTGCTCTTCAGCCTGCTGCTGGTCGCCGTGGACGCGCTGGCGGGACTGCTGCTGCCGGTCCTGATCCGGCACGGCATCGACTCCGGCGTCCGGCAGGCCGCGCTCGGCGCGGTCTGGACGGCCGCACTGCTCGGCCTCGCCATCGTCGCCGCGCAGTGGGCCGCGCAATGGGGCTCCACGCGTCTCACCGGCCGCACCGGCGAGCGCGTGCTCTACACGCTCCGCGTGAAGATCTTCGCGCACCTGCACCGGCTCGGGCTCGACTACTACGAGCGCGAGCTGAGCGGCCGGATCATGACCCGGATGACCACCGACGTCGACGCCCTGTCGACGTTCCTGCAGACCGGCCTGGTCACCGCCCTGGTCAGCCTGCTCACCTTCTTCGGCATCCTGGTGGCGCTCCTCGCGATCGACGTCGAGCTGGCCCTGATCGTCTTCGCCACGCTGCCCGTGCTGCTGGTCGCCACCTGGGTGTTCCGCCGCAGGTCGGTCAAGGCGTACGAACTGGCCCGTGAGCGGGTCAGCGTCGTCAACGCCGACCTTCAGGAGCACGTCGCGGGGCTCCGCGTCGTGCAGGCCTTCCGCGGCGAGCGCGGCGGGGCGAAGCGGTTCGCGGGCCGCAGCGACGCCTACCGTCAGGCGCGGGTCCGCGGCCAGTGGCTGATCTCCGTCTACTTCCCCTTCGTGCAGCTGCTGTCCAGCGTGGCCGCCGCCCTGGTGCTGATCGTGGGAGCCCACCGGATCGGCGCGGGCACCCTCACCGCCGGCGCCCTGGTGGCGTACCTGCTCTACATCGACCTGTTCTTCTCTCCCGTGCAGCAGCTCTCCCAGGTCTTCGACGGCTACCAGCAGGCGTCGGTGTCGCTGGGCCGCATCCGCGAGCTGCTGCGCACCCCGACCACGACCCCGCCCGCCCAGGCACCGCGCGCGGTGGGCCGGCTGCGCGGCGAGATCGCCTTCCGCGACGTGCACTTCCGCTACGCCGAGGACGCCGCAGAGGCACTGGCCGGCATCGACCTGCGGATACCCGCGGGGCAGACGGTCGCCTTCGTCGGCGAGACCGGCGCGGGCAAGTCCACCCTGGTCAAGATGGTCGCCCGCTTCTACGACCCCACCTCCGGCGCGGTCCTCGTCGACGGCCAGGACATCCGCGAACTGGACCTGACCGGCTACCGGCAGCGGCTCGGCGTCGTCCCGCAGGAGGCGTACCTCTTCGAGGGCACGGTCCGCGACGCCATCGCCTACGGGCGCATGGACGCCACCGACGCCGAGGTGGAGGCCGCCGCGCGCGCCGTCGGCGCCCACGAGATGATCGCCACGCTCGACGGCGGCTATCTGCACACCGTCTCCGAGCGCGGGCGCAACCTCTCCGCCGGGCAGCGTCAGCTGCTCGCTCTGGCCCGCGCCGAACTGGTCGACCCGGACGTCCTGTTGCTCGACGAGGCGACCGCCGCCCTGGACCTGGCCACCGAGGCCCTGGTCAACCAGGCCGCCGACCGTCTGGCGGTGCGCCGCACCACTTTGGTGGTGGCCCACCGGCTGACCACCGCGGCCCGCGCCGACCGGGTCGTCGTCATGGACCACGGCCGGGTCGTCGAGGACGGCACGCACGAGCAACTGCTGGCCGCCGACGGCCGGTACGCCGCGCTGTGGCGCACCTTCGTCGGCGAGGACGCGAGCAGCGAGGCCGCGGCCTGATTCCTTGGCGGGCGGCCCGCGCCGGTCCCCGCCGGCCTCCGACCGCCCGCACGAAAGCGGCCCGGACCCTTGTGGTCCGGGCCGCTTCGGTTGTCAACGCCCCCTGGCGGCAGACGAGTTCCTCCTCATAGGTTCACGGGCGACGCCCGTCGACCCCGAAGGAGGGGGCATGCGCAACGCGCTCAGATGGCTGCTCGCGCTCATGCTGCTCATCGGCACCGTCAGTGGTGGAGTCGCCACCGCGACCGCCGACGAGCCCGGTATCCCCGACATCAAGGACCGCATCCTGGCGATACCCGGGATGAGCCTCATCGAGGAGAAGCCGGTCACCGGCTACCGCTTCCTCGTCCTGAACTACACCCAGCCGGTCGACCACCGGCATCCGTCCAGGGGCACCTTCCAGCAGCGCATCACCGTGCTGCACAAGTCCGAGGACCGGCCGACCGTCTTCTACACCTCCGGCTACGGGCTCTCCACGACCCCCTCGCGCCGCGAGCCGACACAGATCGTCGACGGCAACCAGGTCTCCATGGAGTACCGGTTCTTCACCCCGTCCCGCCCCGAGCCCGCCGACTGGTCCACGCTCGACATCTGGCAGGCCGCCAGTGACCAGCACCGCATCTACCGCGCCCTGCGGACCGTCTACTCCCGGCACTGGCTCGCCACCGGCGCCAGCAAGGGCGGGATGACGGCCACCTACTACCGCCGCTTCTACCCGCACGACATGGCCGGCACGGTCGCCTACGTCGCCCCGAACGACGTGGTCGACGACGAGGACTCGGCCTACACCCGGTTCTTCCGGACCGTGGGCACCGCCGACTGCCGGGCCCGCCTGAACGCCGTGCAGCGCGAGGCGCTGGTGCGCCGCGACGAGATCGTGGCCCACTACCAGAAGTACGCCGACGACAACGGGCTGACGTTCACCACCGTGGGCAGCGCGGACAAGGCCTACGAGAACGTCGTCCTCGACCTGGTGTGGGCGTTCTGGCAGTACCACCTGGCGTCCGAGTGCGCGGACGTCCCCGCGCCGACCGCGTCCACCGACGCGATCTACGCCTTCGTCGACTCCGTCTCCGGCTTCGACTTCTACACCGACCAAGGCCTGGAGTACTACACGCCGTACTACTACCAGGCCGGCACCCAGCTAGGCGCACCCACTTTCGCCACCCCGCACTTGAAGGGCCTGCTGCGCTACCCGGGCATCTACCAGCCGCGTTCGTACGTGCCGCGGTCCATCCCGATGCGCTTCCAGCGGCACGCCATGCGCGACGTCGACCGCTGGGTGCGGCAGCACGCCGACAGCATGCTCTTCGTCTACGGGCAGAACGATCCGTGGGGCGCCGAGCCCTTCCGTCCGGGCAGGGGAACGCACGACGCGTACGTGATGTGGGCACCTGGCGCCAACCACGGCGCGGTGATCGGCGCACTGGGCGCGGCCGACAAGGCGAAGGCCACCGCCAAGGTGCTCCGGTGGGCCGGGGTCGCCCCCGCCGCCGTCAAGGCCGACCCCGGCAGGGCGAAGCCGCTGGCGGCGTACGACGCGCGGCTCGACCGGCGCACCGGCGCCGAGAGCGGCACGCTGCGGCCCTGACCGGCGCGCGCGTCACAGCCGGCGGGCGCACCCCACGCCCGCCGGTCCGCCGCCCACCCGGACGTACAGCACGGTGTCCTTCGGACAGGCCGCCCGGGTGCCGGCGAGCCGCGTCACCCGGTACTGCGGCTTGTGCGCCGCGGAGCCGTCGCAGTTGGTCTCCTTCACCTCGCGGTGCCGTGAGGTGTAGACGCAGTCGCCCGCGACGGTCCGCGGTCCGCCGCCTTCGCCCGGGTCGCCCGGGTGAGGTGCCATCAGGTTGCGCATGCAGGCGTAACCCTGCGGGCGCGCGGCGGTGACGGTCAGGAGGAAGTCGGTGTTCGCCGGGCAGCGGTCGCCGGGCCGCGCGGCGTCCTTGGACGAGGGCGACGGCGAGGGCGAGGCGGGCAGCAGCCCGTACAGCCGGGTGACCACACGGGCCAGGGCGGCCGGGTCGTCGCACGGTATCTCGTGGTAGGAACCGACCGGGTCGCTGGTCGCGCATTCGTCCTGGGTGAGGAAGACGCCGTCCTGGGTGGTGGGCGTGACACTCGGGCCGGCGGCGCTGCTGCCGGTCCCGCCCGGGCTCGGTGTGCAGGACGCCAGCACCACGGCGAGCAGCCACGCCGCGCCCAGCAGCTGGCCAGAGATCGTCTGAATACGCACGGCGGCCCCCCACGACTTCCCCCGGGCGACGCGCCCCCTTCGGGGAGGATAAGGGGTCGGGCCCGGTTCCGGGAGAGGCCGCCGTGCGCGCTCCACCTCAGTACCCCAGACCCCACCCGACGGGATAGAGGTCCCGCGTCGGATCGTCGGCCCGGACCACCGCCACCGGCAGCTTCCCGGCCGGCCGCACCCGGCCCGCCAGGACCCGTGCCGCCGCCCGCATCGACACGTCCGTCCACCCGTAGGTGGCGAGCGCCGCCGCCGTCCCGTCCAGCCGCGCGATGTCGTACGGGTTGCGGATCGCGATCTGCACCACCGGCACGCCGGTGGCGGCCAGTGCCCGCACCAGGGCGATCTGCCGGTCCGCGGCCCCGGCGACGTTGTACGTGGCCACGACCACCGCGTCGGTGGCCTGTGCGGCCGCCACCGCCCGGTCGATCGCCGCCTGGTCGGGTGCGGTCCCGGTGGGCAGCGCCTGCGCGTGGTGTCCGAGCGCGGTGAGCGCGGCCGCCAGCACGGCGGTGGGCGGCCCTCCGGTGCCCGAGGGCGCCGCCGGATCGGCGCCGACGACCAGGAGGCGGCGCCGGGCGGGAAGCGGCAGCGTGCCGTCGTTGGCCAGCAGCGTGACGGTGCCGTCGGTGATCTTGTCGGCGGCGGCGAGATGGGCACGGGTGCCGACGACCCGGTCCACGCCGCGGTGGGTGACGTACGGGTGGTCCAGCAGGCCCCTGCGCGCCTTGAGGGTCAGGATGCGCACCAGCGACCGGTCGATGCGCTCCTCGGTCAGCTCGCCGGAGCGCACCGCGGCCAGCACACCCTGCCACGCGGTGTCCAGCAGCGGTGGGTTGAGCAGCTGGTCGACGCCCGCCTTGAGGGCGAGCACGGGGACGCGGTCGTCCCCATACTTCTGGCGGACCCCCTCCATGCCGAGGGCGTCGGTGACGACCACGCCGTCGTAGCCCATCTCCTCGCGGAGGATGCCGGTGAGGATCGGCCGGGAGAGTGTCGCGGGGTCACCGGAGTCGTCGAGGGCGGGCACCAGGATGTGCGCGGTCATGATCGAGTCGATGCCGGCGGCGACGGCGGCCCGGAAGGGCGGTGCGTCCAGGCGCCGCCACTGCTCCAGGGAGTGCGTGATGACCGGCAGTTCGAAGTGGCTGTCGGTGCCGGTGTCGCCGTGCCCGGGGAAGTGCTTGGCGGTGGCGACGACCCCGGCCCCCTGATAGCCCGCCACCTGGGCGGCCACGAGCGCGGCGACGGCCTCGGGGTCGGCGCCGAAGGACCGTACGCCGATGACCGGGTTGGCGGGGTTGACGTTGACGTCGGCGACCGGCGCGTAGTCCTGGTTGATGCCCATCGCCGCCAGTTCGGCGCCCGCGACGGCGGCCGCGGTGCGGGCGTCGCGCACGCTCCCGGCGGCGCCGAGCGCCATCCCGCCGGGGAAGAGCGTGGCGGGCGAGCCGACCCGGGTGACCGCGCCGTGCTCCTGGTCGGTGGAGATCAGCAGGGGGACGCGGGAGGCGCGCTGGATGCCGTTGGACAGGTCGGCGATCTGGTGCGGGTCACGGGTGTTGTGGGCCCACGCGAAGTAGATGATGCCGCCGACGTGGTACTTGGCGATGAGCTCGGCGGCGTCGGAGACACCGATCTCGGCCTGGTTGGCCGCCACGTCGGCGGGGTCGGGCGCGGTGGCCGAATGGCCGTACACCCGCATCACGAAGAGCTGGCCGATCTTCTCCTCGATGCTCATCCGGTCGATGATCGCGCGGACGCGTCTGCGGTCGTTCGCCGCGGCCGCGCTCGCGGTGCCCGGGACGCCGAGGGCGAGGGCGGTGGAGGCGGCCGCGGCGGCGCCGAGGACGGCACGGCGGGACGGACGGTGGGGGCTGTGCATGACGGACTCCTTCCGGCAGGAGGAGGTGGGGCACGCCGAAGGCAGGGCTGAAAGAAACCTTCAAGCAGACACGCTTAGCCGGAAAGTTATTGTCAGTCAATGAGGCGGGCACGCTCCGGCACCATCGAGGACGCCACCGCGAGGACCGCCGCCCAGCGTTGCGCCTGGACGCAGCGGACCGTCTCGTCGCCGGTCGTGGAGGCGGACAGATCCTGACGGCTGATCATCAGCCAGGCATCGGTGGGCCGGCAGCCCGTCAGCAGAAAGGCGAAGCGCCGTTCGCCCGGACGGACGGCGTGTCCGGCCAGTTGCTTGCGTACGGTCTTGGCGTCCTTGAGCGGCAGCTTCGCGAGGAAGGCGTCGAGCTGCCGGGCGGAGGTCACCTCGGCGTTCCGGGCGCCGCGCGCCGGCTCCCCGCCGTCCAGCCGGCCGAAGGCCACGGTCCGGCCCGGTCCGGCCGGGTCGGGCTGCGGGTTCGGCTCCTGGGCGAAGCGCGGACGCGCCGGCATCCGGTCGCGGGGCACCTCGAAGACGGTGACGACCTGATGGGCCGCGAAGCACTCGCCCGGCGGGGGCGGCTGATCGATCCCGAGCACCAGCCGGTCGCCGCCGCGGAAGAGCAGCGCGTCCCTCGCGGCACTGCAGCCCGTGGTGCGGCTCCACGCGACCAGTGCATACCGAGAGAAGTCCGTCGCGGCGGTGCGCTTGGCGATCTCGGCACCCGCCGCGGGATCGGACGCGGCGAACCAGCCCGGGAACCGGGAAAGATCGCGTTCGTCGTTCAGCACGGTGTGGAACGCCGGGGCCCGGACGGTCGACGAGAAGTACACCCGCCGCGAGGCGATCCCGCCCTGCCGCGATGCCGAAGGCGATGCCGTGACAAAGGAGGCGGGGGAGGACGCGGGGGGCTTGGGATCGGACGTCGGCGAGACGATGGCGGACGACGCGGGGCCGCCACCGGTGCTGTCGGAGGGGGGCGCACCGGTGGCGGGCTGCTGCCGGCCGCAGGCGGCGGAGAGGGTTGTCAGCGACGCAGCCAGCAGCGTGACCGACACCGCTTTGCGGAGACTCACCAGCAGCACGTGGGTTGGACGGGACGCTGCCCGGAACGGTTCCCTGCGTGTGGAGGACATCCGCCTATCGTCGGGCAACGACCTGCGGGTAGCGAGCCCGCAACACGCGGACCGTCTCACTGATGGCGGGACGTCGTGACGCTCCTGTGCGCCACAAGGCGTACAGCCGCCGCACCGGTGCCGGCTCCAGCGGCACCACGGCCACCCCGGCGGGCACCGGCCCGCGCCCGAGCCGGGGCACGAGCGCGATCCCGAGTCCGGCGGCCACCAGCTCCAGTTGGGTCTGGTACTCGGTGACCTGGAAGGCGAGGTCCGGCTCGCTGCCCAGTTCCCGCAGGGTCCGCACCAGCCATTCGTGGCAGACGTGCCCTGGCGGCTGGCAGATCCACCGCTGATCGGTCAGGTCCTCGCGCGCCAGGGGGCCGCGGGCCGCGAGCGGATGCCCGGCGGGCACCAGGACGTCGCAGCGGTCCTCGCCGATCACCACCCGCTCCAGTCCCTCGGGCGCGGGCAGCGGCGCGATGTCCCAGTCGTGCACCACGGCCAGGTCGACGACGCCGCGCGCGACCAGGTCGACGGCCAGATGCGCGCCCTCCTCCAGCAGCCGCAGCTCCAGCGACGGGTGGGCGGCGGCCAGTTCGGCGAGCACGCCGGGCATCAGCCCGCGCGCGGCGGTGGGGAACGCCACCGTCGTCAGCCGCCCGGTGGGCTTGCCGCGCCGCTCCTCCAGGGCGACCTCCGCCCGCTCGACGATGGCCATGAGTTCCTGTGCCGTCTCGGCCAGCAGTTGCGCCGCCTCGGTCAGCGCCACCCCCCGGCCCTGCCGTTCCAGCAGCGTGGTGCGGGTCTCCCGCTCCAGCTTCGTGATCTGCTGGGAGACCGCGGAGGCGGTGTAGCCGAGGGCGGTCGCCGCCGCGCCGACGGAGCCGTGCACATGCACCGCGTGCAGTGCGCGCAGCCTGGCCAGGTCCAGCATCCGTCCACCTCGCCGTTCAGGGATTCTGCATCGGATCGCCCGGCGGCGGTCGTATTGCTGAAGAGTCGCCGTCGCCGAAGGATACGGCGGCCGACGCCGGGGCGGGGTGACGCGGGCCACTCGCGCCGCGGCCTCTCGCCCGCGACCGGGCGGTGGCGGGATCAGGCGGATTCGCCGAGCAGGCCCAGCAGATGGGAGCGGCCCCGCGACAGCAGCTCCGGCAGCGCCCGCACCTGCGGATACCAGCGGCGCTCGTACTCCCAGCACAGCCAGCCGTCCCAGCCCGCCCGGCTGAGCACCTCCACCGTCCCGGCGAGCGGGACCGTGCCGTGGCCGAGCGGCACCGGGGTGGTGTCCTGCGCCGAGGAGACGTCCTTGACCTGGACGTAGCCCAGGTACGGCGCCAGCACCGGGTAGGTGTACTCCGGCTGTTCCCCGGCGATCCACGGGTGCAGCACGTCCCAGAGTGCGCCCGCGCTGTGATGGCCCACCAAGCCGAGGATCCGGGCCACGTCCGCGCCGGTGCGGTGCGAGTCGTGGGTCTCCAGCAGCATGCGTACGCCCAGGTCCGCCGCCTCCGGCGCCACGGCGGCCAGGCGGCGGGCCGCGCGGGTGTCCGCGGTGTCCGGCTGCGACCCGTTCCCCGCGCCGGGGAACACCCGCAGATGCGGCGCCCCGAGGCCCGCGGCGAGCCGTACGTGGTCGCGCAGCGCGCGCAGCACGGGTTCGTCATCGCCGGGTGCGGCCACCTGCACATAGGAGGCGACCGCGACGATCGCGATCCCCGCGGAGCCGAACTCCTCGCGCACCGAGGCCCGCTCGCGCTCCGTCAGGCCGGCGTGCACCGGCTCGTCGTGACCGGCTCGCAGCTCCACGCCGTGCCAGCCGTGCTCGGCCGCCAACTGGGCCACGTCCGCCATGGGCAGCCCGGGCACGCCGAGGGTCGAGAACGCGAGCTTCACTTTCCGGACGTTACAGCACCAGTCGCCAGTCCTGCCCGACGAGATCCTTGCCGAAGCTGTGGTGCGGCTTCTGCCCGGTCAGCTCGAATCCGGCCGCCTGGTAGATCCGGCGGGCCGAGGTCAGCACGTCGTTCGTCCACAGCACCAGCTCGCGGTGACCGGCCTCGCGGGCGTACAGCACGCAGGCGTCGACCAGGGCCCGGCCGATGCCGTGGCCCCGGGCCGCCGGATCCACCAGCAGCAGGCGCAGCCGGGCCGTGCCGGGTGCCTCGTCGCGTACGCAGAAGACGCAGCCGGCCCGTTCGCCGTCCAGTTCGGCGATCCACGCCCGCGCGTGTCCGTCGGCGACGATCCGGGCGACGAGCGTCTCGTACTCGGCGTTCCACCCGAACTCCTCGGCGTAGACCTCGGCGTTGCGCTGCACCACCCAGCCCAGATCGCCCGGGCGCAGCCCGCGCAGCCGGACCCGTTCGGCTCGCGGGGTGGGTACGGGTGCGGGTGCGGGCGCGGAGGTGCCGTCGAGGACCTCGCGGACCGTGCGCATGGCGCCGGTCAGCCGCTCGCGGTCGCGCGGGGCCAGCCCGCCCACCATGGACGAGACCGCCTCGCGCGAGCGTTCCTCCAGCAGCCCGGCCGCCGCCCGGCCGTCCGGTGTCAGCTCCACGCGCTGCCGCCGGGCGTCCCGCTCCGAGGCCGTCCGGGTCACCAGCCCGCGCCGCTCGAAGGCCGCGAGCATGCGGCTGAGCTGGCCGGCGTCCACGGAAAGCGCCGCCCGCAGATCGGCGGCGTCGAGCCCGTCGGCGTGGGCGAGTTCGTACAGGACGCGGGCCTCGGTGAGCGTGTACGGGGTGTGCAGATGGCGGCTGTAGTCCAGCGCCCCGATGAGATTGGTGTAGAAGCGGTTGAACGCCCTGATCTCCTGAACGGTCACGGTGTTTCGTGCCTCTCCCCGCGGAAAATCTTTGACCCAGTCAAAGATAAGTCGCCGCGCGGTACTCCGCCAGGTTCGTGCGGTACGCCGCCGCGTCCGCTCTGGGCCGGCCGCTACGCGTCCTTTCGCGGTGGCGCGGTCGAGGCCCGCACCATGAGCTCCGTGCGGACCGTCGCAAGCCCCCCGGGCGGAGGCGACTGACGCCCCATGACCAGCCGTCCGGCCCGGGCCCCGGCCTCCTGGAGCGGGATCCGCACGGTGGTGAGCGCGGGAGAGGCGTCGGCGCTGAAGGGCAGGTCGTCGTAACCGGCCACGGAGACGTCCTCCGGGATGCGCAGCCCGCGCTCGCGCAGGGCGGCGCAGACGCCCAGTGCGACGCTGTCGTTGGCGGCGAGGACCGCGGTGAGACGGGGCTCGCGGCGCAGCAGTTCGTGAGCGGCGTCGTATCCGGAGGAACGGTCGTAGTAGCCGTGCACGGTGAGGCGGTCGAGCTCCGCGGCGGAGCCGGCGAGACCGGCGTCCGCGAGGGCCGCGCGGTGGCCCTCCAGCCGGTGCCGCGTGGTGGTGCGGTCGGCGGGGCCCGCGACGTAGCCGATGGTGCGGTGGCCGAGGGCGAGCAGGTGCTCGGTGAGCCGCTGCGCGCCGCCGCGGTTGTCGAAGGCCACGGTCACCACGGCGTCGCCCGCGGCGCCGGGGAGTGCGGCGAGTTCGGGCAGTGGAGGCCTGCCACACAGGACGATCCGCGTGCCGGAGGCGGCGAGCCTGGACAGCCTGCCGGCCACGGCGGCGGAGTGCTCGGTGCCCTCCACGGCGCCGCCGGTGAGCACGACCCCGGCCGCGCGCTGCCGTTCGAGCAGGGTCAGGTAGTTGAGCTCCGCCTCGGGCGAGCCCCCGGTGTTGCAGACGACGGCGAGCTTCCCGGCGCCCGCGGACATCGCGGCGGGGGCCTCCGGGCCGCCGCTGATCTCGCCCTGGACGGCGCTGGCGATCAGCCCGAAGAAGGGGTCGGCGACGTCGTTGACGAGCACGCCGACCAGGTCGGAGGTGGCGGCGGCGAGCGCGCGGGCGTGGCCGTTGACGACGTAGTCCAGGTCGTCCACCGCCCGCAGGACCCGCTCGCGGGTGTTCCCGGCGACCGGGTAGTTGCCGTTCAGCACGCGCGACACGGTTGCGGCGGACACTCCGGCGTGCGCCGCGACGTGGGCCAGGGTCACTGCCATGCTTCTGCTTCCTCCGGGTCGGTCCGCCCCCGGGCCCTGCGCCCGTGGCGGCACATGCTCTCACTTCGTGGCCGTACGGGGAGCGGGTCCGTCCCGGTCCGGAGGACGGCAAGCGCTGTCTGTCGGAAGGTGGTGCTTCTTGTCGATTGTCGTGGCGATGGCTAGCGTGAGAACGGGAAAGCGCTTGCTGTCGTTCGTTGCCGCCCTCGGCGGACCGCCGCCGGAGAGAGGAACTCCCCGTGACCCGCAGGACAGTGCGGATCGCCATGAACGGCGTCACCGGCCGCATGGGCTACCGCCAGCACCTCGTAGGCTCCCTCCTCGCCCTGCGTGAGCAGGGCGGTCTCGACCTCGGCGACGGCACCGTGCTGTGGCCCGAACCCGTCCTCGTCGGCCGCCGCGAGGACGCGCTGCGCGCCATCGCCGAACGGCACGGCCTGGACCCGGCCCTGGTCTTCACCGACCTGGACGCGGTGCTCACCGACCCGGCCGTCGACATCTACTTCGACGCCCAGACCACCGCCGTGCGCGAGGAGTCGGTCAGGAAGGCCATCGCCGCGGGAAAGCACGTCTACACGGAGAAGCCCAGCGCCACCGGGTCGGCGGGCGCGCTGGAACTCGCCCGGCTGGCCACCGCCGCAGGCGTCCGGCACGGCGTCGTCCAGGACAAGCTCTTCCTCCCGGGTCTCCTCAAACTCAAGCGCCTCCTCGACGGCGGTTTCTTCGGCCGCGTCCTGTCCGTGCGCGGCGAGTTCGGCTACTGGGTCTTCGAGGGCGACTGGCAGTCCGCGCAGCGTCCGTCCTGGAACTACCGCGCCGAGGACGGCGGCGGCATCGTGGCCGACATGTTCCCGCACTGGGACTACGTCCTCCACGAGCTGTTCGGCCGGATCCTGACGGTGCAGGCGCTCGCCACCACCCACGTCCCGCAGCGCTGGGACGAGCGGGGCAAGCCCTACGACGCCACCGCCGACGACGCGGCCTACGGCATCTTCGAGCTGGAGGGCGGCGTGGTCGCCCAGATCAACTCCTCCTGGACCGTCCGTGTCGACCGCGACGAGCTGGTGGAGTTCCAGGTGGACGGCACCGAGGGCTCGGCCGTCGCGGGCCTGCGCAACTGCCGCGCGCAGCACCGCTCCGCCACCCCGAAGCCGGTCTGGAACCCCGACGCACCCGCCACCGAGGTCTTCCGCGACCAGTGGCAGCAGGTCCCGGACAACACCGGTGACCGGGGCTTCGCGGGTGGCTTCCGGGCACAGTGGGAACTCTTCCTGCGCCACGTCTTCCTCGACGAGCCCTGGTCCTGGGACCTGCTGGCCGGCGCCCGCGGGGTGCAGCTCGCCGAACTGGCCCTGCGGTCCTCGGCCGAGGGCCGCCGTCTCGACGTACCGGAGCTGTCCCTGTGACGACCATCCACCTCCCGGACGAATCGGGGGAGTTGCGGCCGTATCAGCCGCGCACCGCGCCCGCCGGTCACTTCTCCGTCCCGGCCGGCGCGGCCCCGTCGCGCAGCCGCGCGGCGTACGCGGCGGCACACGTCGTCGCGGACCCCTTCCGCACCGCAACCGGCCGGCCGGCGGCCGTCGACTGGGACGCGACCCTCGCCTTCCGCCGCCACCTGTGGTCCCACGGACTCGGGGTGGCCGAGGCGATGGACACCGCCCAGCGCGGCTCCGGCCTGGACTGGGCGGCCGCGGCCGAGCTCATCCGCCGCTCCTGCGCCGAGGCCCGGGCGTCCGGCGGCCGCATCGTGTGCGGTGTGGGCACCGACCAGCTCCCCGTGACCGAGATCGGCTACCCCTACAGCCTGGACGACGTCCGCAGGGCCTACGAGGAGCAGCTCGCGCTCGCCGAGGACGCCGGCGGCCGGCCCGTGCTGATGGCCTCCCGCGCCCTCGCCGCGGTCGCCAAGGGACCCGAGGACTATCTGGAGGTGTACGGCCATCTCCTGCGGCAGGCCGCGCAGCCCGTCGTCCTGCACTGGCTCGGGCCGATGTTCGACCCGGCGCTGGAGGGCTACTGGGGCAGCACCGGCCTGGACGCCGCCACCCACACCTTCCTGGAACTGGTCGCGGCGCATCCCGGCAAGGTCGACGGCGTCAAGATCTCCCTGCTCGACGCGGAACGCGAGATCGGGCTGCGCCGCCTTCTCCCGGACGGCGTGCGCTGTTACACCGGCGACGACTTCCACTACCCCGGGCTGATCGCCGGGGACGACCAAGGCTTCAGCCACGCCCTCCTCGGCATCCTCGACCCGCTCGCGCCCGTGGCCGCCCACGCCCTCCACGCGCTGGACCGCGGTGACACGGCCGCCTTCCGCTCCCTGCTCGACCCGACGGTCGAGCTGTCCCGGCACCTCTTCGGACCGCCCACCCGTCACTACAAGACCGGCGTCGTCCTGCTCGCCTGGCTGGCCGGCCACCAGTCGCACTTCACCATGCTCGATGGTCTCCATTCCGCACGCTCCCTCCCCCATCTGGCCCGCGCGTACGAACTGGCCGACCGCATCGGCCTGTTCCCCGACCCGGTGCTCGCCGAGTCCCGCATGCGGAACTTTCTCTCCGTGTACGGAGTGTGACAGTGGGTACTGACAATCGACCCCCGGACGATCTCGCCCGGCTCAGCGTCAACCAGGAGACCGTGCGCCAACTCGCCCTTCCCGAACTGGCCGAGAGCCTGGTCGCGCTGGGCGTACCGGGCGTCGGGCTGTGGCGCGAACCGGTCAGGGAGTACGGCGTGGAAGCCGCCGCGAAGCTCGTCCGCGACGCGGGACTCACGGTCACCTCGCTGTGCCGCGGCGGCTTCTTCACCGCCTCCGACCGCGGGGAGCGGGCCGCCGCGATCGCCGACAACCGCGCGGCGGTGGACGAGGCCGCGATCCTGGGCACCGGCACGCTCGTACTGGTCTCCGGCGGCCTGCCGGCCGGTGAACGCGACCTCGCCGCGGCCCGTGAGCGCGTCGCCGACGCGGTGGCCGAACTCGCCCCGTACGCGAGCGAGCGGGGTGTCCGTCTCGCGATCGAGCCGCTGCACCCGATGTACGCCTCGGACCGCTGCGTCGTGTCGACCCTCGCCCAGGCCCTGGACATCGCCGAGCGCTTCCCCGCCGATCAGGTCGGCGTCGTCGTGGACACCTACCACCTGTGGTGGGACGACCGCGCCGGCCTGGACATCGCGCGGGCGGGAGCCGGCGGCCGCCTCGCCTGCTTCCAGGTCGCCGACTGGATCACGCCGCTGCCCGAAGGGGTGCTGCTGGGACGCGGGCAACTCGGCGACGGCTGTGTCGATCTGCGCGGGTTCCGCGAACGGGTGGACGCCGCCGGATTCGCCGGGCCCGTCGAGGTCGAGATCTTCAACCCGGCGCTCTGGGCCCGTGACGGCAGGGGCGTACTGGACGAAACCATCGCAAGATACCGCGTCCACGTGCTGTGAAACGGGCTTCGGCAAGCGATCGGAAAACCTTGAAATTTCTTCCCGCGGGCGTACAACCATCCCCCGGCCTCGCGGGTCTATTTAGCGTCAAGACCCTGAGGGGGGCCTCGTACGGGTCTTGAGTGAGGGGGAGAGCGCGGCACCTGGAGGGGGCTCGGGGTGCCACGCAGAGGGAGGGGAACGCTTAAGGGGTCCGGCTGAGCCGGACCCCTTACGCCTTTCACGGGGGCGTTCGGCCCCCGCACACACCACGAGTCCCCGAGGGGGTCAGCGCTTCTCGCGCGCCCGTCGGGCCAGCACCGCCGCGATCACCGGGATGATCAACTCCAGTGCTCCGGCGACCGCTTCCACCGGCAGCCCGGTCCGCTTGGCCACCGCCCGCGCCGCAGGAGCCGCGACCTTCGCCAGGACCGCCGCGAGGGCGTCACCGCCGCTCCCGCCCTTCGCCCCGCCCCGCACGCCGGCGAAGCCGACGGCCGCGGCCGGCAGCGGTTCGGTCTCGTTCGCGGCCTGCTCCATGGCCTGGCACAGTTCGGCCGTGCCGCCGGGGGTCACCGCGTCGTCGGTCAGCACACCTGTGACCGAGGCCACAGAACCACCCAC
Source organism: Streptomyces sp. NPDC058691 (assembly GCF_042714775.1). NCBI lineage: Bacteria > Bacillati > Actinomycetota > Actinomycetes > Kitasatosporales > Streptomycetaceae > Streptomyces > Streptomyces sp. NPDC058691. Next base: position 158,334 of record NZ_JBHXSO010000002.1, read on the forward strand.
GACCTGCCGCGTCTCGTCGGCGTCGGCACCGAGCAGCGCGGCGATCTCGCGGAGCCGGTCCTCGCCCAGCTCCTCCAGCACCTCGTCCTTCAGCGGTCGATCGCTCATGTTCCGGACGTTAGTTGCGAAACGCCCGCGAGGCCCGCCGACCGCATCCGGACGGATGTACCGGATGTACGCCGCTCAGAAGGGGACACCGCAGCGCAGGATGACGTTCGCGTACGGGCGTGCCTCCCCGGTGCGGACGAAGAGCCTGGCCTGGTGGGTGCGGGCCTTGAAGTCCTCGTGGGAGACCAGCTCCAGGTCCGGGAAGGCCTCCTGGAGCTGCGTGGTGACCTCGGGGTTGTGGTCGCGCACCTCCTCGGCGGCGACGGCGCCCTCGATCACCAGCTCTTCGCGCAGCCCGTCCAGCACCTCGGCGAACGTGGGCGTCCCGGCGCGGAAGGCCAGATCGACGACGACGGGGCCGGGCGGTATCGGCAGGCCCGCGTCGCAGACGACGACGAGATCGGTGTGGCCGAGCGCGGCGAGCGCGCCCGCCAGGTGGCGATTGAGGATTCCGGACTTCTTCACAGCTGTTCCGTCTCGTCGAGGGTGGGGAAGGACTCCTGCGCGCCCGCCTTGGTCACGGCCACGGCGCCGACGCGCACCGCGAACCGCACGGCGGTCTCCAGGTCGTCGCCGGCGCCCAGCCGCCAGGCCAGCGCCCCGGTGAACGCGTCACCGGCCCCCGTGGTGTCGACGGCCTCCACACGCACGCTGGGCACGTGCACCGCACCGTCTGCGGTCGCCGCGAGGGCGCCTCCGGCGCCCAGGGTGACGACCACCGAGCGCGGCCCGAGGGCGAGCAGTGCCCGCGCCCACTCCTCGGGGGTGGCCCCGGCGTCCTCGCCGAGCAGGAAGCGCGCCTCGTGCTCGTTGACCACGAGCGGATCGCAGCCCTCCAGCACCTTCGTCGGCAGCGCCGCCGGCGGCGACGGGTTGAGCACCACCCGCGTCCCGGCCTCCGCGGCCGCCGCCACGACGGCGGCCACGGTCGCGGCCGGGATCTCCAGCTGCAGCGACACCACGGGGGCGGCGGCCAGCAGCTCGTGCGCCCCCGCCACATCGGCCGTCCCCAGACGCCCGTTGGCGCCCGGCGAGACGACGATGCTGTTGTCCCCGGAGGGGTCCACCGTGATCAGCGCGACCCCGGTGGGGGTGTCGCCGATCAGGATGCCGGAGGTGTCGACGCCGGCCGATCTCAGCGACCCGGTCAGCAGCCGCCCGTGCGCGTCGTCGCCGACCCGCGCCAGCAGTGCCGTGCGCGCGCCCAGGCGGGCCGCGGCGACGGCCTGGTTGGCGCCCTTGCCACCCGGGTGGGTGGCCAGGTCGGAGCCGAGGACGGTCTCGCCCGCCGCCGGGCGCCGGTCGACGTGGATCACCAGGTCGGCGTTGGCCGACCCTACGACCAGCAGGTCGTAGCCGTGCATCTTCGTGTTCCCTTCGCGGATTCGGCCGTAACGGTGCGTCGCGTCAGGACGTGAAGCCCGCGACGTTCTTCTCCGTGACGACCTTGACCGGCACCTTCACCAGGGTCGGGAGCTTGTCGCCCTTGGCGGCCTTCACGGCGTTCTGCACGGCCAGCTTGCCCAGTTCGCTGGGCTGCTGGGCCACGGACGCGGTGAGCGTGCCCGCCTTGACCGCGGTGAGGCCGTCGGGGGTGCCGTCGAAGCCGACCACCTTGACGGTCTTGCCGGCCTTGGAGCCGAGCGCCTTGATGGCGCCGAGGGCCATCTCGTCGTTCTGGGCGAAGACGCCGGTGACGTCGGAGTGCGCCTGCAGCAGGTTGGTCATGACGTCCAGGCCCTTGGTGCGGTCGAAGTCGGCGGCCTGCTGGGCCACCACCTTGATGCCGGGGTAGGCCTTGATGCCCTCGTTGAAGCCCTGGCCGCGCTCATTGGCGGCGGAGGTGCCCGCGGTGCCCTGGAGGACGACCACGGTGCCCTTGCCGCCCAGGGAATCGGCCAGCGTCTTGGCGGCCAGCCGGCCGCCCTCGACGTTGTCGGAGGCGACGGTGGTCGCGAGGTCCGCGTTGTTGACGCCGCGGTCGGCGGCGACGACGGGGATGTTCGCCTTGTTGGCGGCCTTGACCGACGGGCCGGCCGCGTCGGAGTCCACCGGGTTGACGATGATCGCCTTCACGTTCTGGCTGGTGAAGTTCTGCAGCTGGTTCGCCTGCTGCGACGCGTCGTTCTGCGCGTCGGTCACGGTCAGGCTCACGCCCTCCTTCTTCGCCTCGGCCTGGGCGCCCGCCTTGAGCTGGACGAAGAAGGGGTTGTTGAGGGTGGAGACCGACAGGCCGACCTTGGTGCCGGAGGACGAGCCGGAGCCGGAGTTGCACGCGGCGGCGGTGAGGGCGAGGGCGCTGACGGCGACGACGGTGACCGTGATCTTCTTGATACGCATCGGTGGTTCCTTGCGGGTGTGATGAGGCTGGTGTGCGGAGGTGCGGTAGTGCGGGGCGCGGCGTCAGCCGCGGCGGCGCAGCGTGTCCAGGAGGACCGCCAGGGCGATGACGACGCCGATCACGACCTGCTGCCAGAAGGCGGAGACCGACAGTAGGTTCAGGCCGTTGCGCAGCACGGCGAGGATCAGCGCGCCGATCAGGGTTCCGGAGGCCTTGCCGACGCCGCCGGAGAGGCTGGCGCCGCCGATGACGACCGCCGCGATGGCGTCCAGTTCGTAGCCGTAGGCCGCCTGCGGCTGCGCCGAGGCGAGCCGGGAGGCCAGGACGATGCCCGCGACGGCCGCGAAGAGGCCGGACAGGCCGTAGATGACGAGCTTCTGCCGCTTGACGCGGATGCCGGAGAGGCGGGCCGCCTCCTCGTTTCCGCCGATCGCGTACATGGCGCGGCCCATGTAGGTGCGGCCCAGGATCACGGCCGTGGCGACGCCCGCGACGATCATCACCAGGACGGGCACGGGCAGCCAGCCGCCTATGGTGTCGCCGAGGTGGGAGACGGAGTCGGGGAAGGCGATCGGGCTGCCCTGGGAGATGACCAGGGTCAGGCCGCGGCCGATGGAGAGCATCGCCAGGGTGGCGATGAAGGGCGGCAGCTTGCCGAAGGAGATCAGCAGGCCGCTGAGCAGGCCACTGGCCACACCGGTGGCCACGGAGAGCACGACCGCCAGCCACACCGGCAGCCCTGCCGAGCTCGCGCTCCAGGCCAGCACCGTCGCCGAGAGCGCCGCGACGGAGCCGACCGACAGGTCGATGCCGGCCGCGACGATCACAAAGGTGGAGCCGAAGGCGAGGATCGCCACGACGGCCGCCTGGACGCCGACATTGAGCAGGTTCTGCGTGCTCAGGAAGTCGCCCGACATGAACGACAGCGCCACGAGCAGGACGACCAGGGCGCTGAGGGCGCCGTTGTTGAGGAGCACGCGGCGAGCCGCGGCGACGCCGCCCGTGTCCGTAGTCTTCTTGAGCGTGTCAGTGGCCACGGGAGCCCTCCACATCCTTCTTCGTCGCAGTGGTGTTGCCGTTGTCGTTGTCCGCGGTGCCCGAGCCGACGGCGAGGGCCATGATGGAGTCCTGGGTCGCCCGGTCCGCGGGGAGTTCGCCGGCGATCCGGCCCTGGGACATCACCAGGACGCGGTCGCTCATGCCCAGCACCTCGGGGAGGTCGCTGGAGATCATCAGCACGGCGTGGCCGGAGGCCGTGAGCTGGTTGACGAGCTGGTAGATCTCCACCTTGGCGCCGACGTCGATGCCTCGGGTGGGCTCGTCGAGGATCAGCACCTTGGTGTCGGCCAGCAGCCACTTGCCGATGACGACCTTCTGCTGGTTGCCGCCGGACAAGGTGCGGACGTGCTGCTGGAGGCCGGCCATGCGCACCTTGAGCTGCCCCGAGATGCGGTCGGCGTCCTTGCGCTGGCCCGCCCGGTCGATGAAACCGGCGCGGGTGGCGCGACCGAGGGTGACCAGGCCCAGGTTCTCCTGGACGCTGGCGTCCAGGACCAGGCCCTGGCCCTTGCGGTCCTCGGGCACCAGGCCGATGCCCGCGTCCATGGCGGCGTTGACGTCGTGCCGGCGCAGCCGCTTCCCGAGCACCTCGACGGTCCCGGAGTCGTAGGGGTCGGCGCCGAAGACCGCGCGCACGACCTCGGTGCGCCCGGCGCCGACGAGCCCGGCCAGGCCGACCACCTCGCCGGCCCGCACCTCGAAGCTCACGTCCTGGAAGACGCCGCCGCGGGTGAGGCCCTCGACCTTCAGCAGCGGGGCGCCGGCGTCGGTGCGCTCGCGCGGGTACTGCTGGTCGATGCTGCGTCCGACCATGAGCCGGACCAGCTCGTCCTCGGGCGTGGAGGCGGGGACCTGGGCGACGCTGCGCCCGTCGCGCAGGACCGTCACGCGGTCGCCGAGCGCGGCGATCTCCTCCAGGTGGTGGGTGATGAAGACGATGCCGACGCCGTCCGCGCGCAGCTGGCGCACGATGGCGAAGAGCTTCTCGACCTCCTCGCTGGTGAGGACCGCGGTCGGCTCGTCCATGATCAGCACCCGGGCGTCCAGGCTGAGCGCCTTGGCGATCTCCACCATCTGCAGGCGGGCGATGCCCAGCTCTCCCACCGGGGTGCGCGGGTCGACGGCCACCCCGACGCGCTCCAGCAGCGCGGCGGCGTCGGTGTTCATCTTCTTGCGGTCCAGCAGGCCGAAGCGGCGCGGCTGGCGTCCCAGGAAGATGTTCTCGGCCACGCTGAACGTGGGGACGAGGTTGAACTCCTGGTAGATGGTGGCGATGCCGAGCCGTTCCGCGTCCTGTGCGCCGTGGATGCGGACCTCCTGGCCGTCCACGAGCAGGCGCCCTCCGTCCGGGCGGTTGGCGCCGGACAGCATCTTGATCAGGGTGCTCTTGCCCGCGCCGTTCTCGCCGAGCAGGACATGCACCTCGCCGCCGTGCAGGTCGAAATCGACGCCGTCGAGGGCGACCACGCCGGGGAAGACCTTGCGGACTCCCTCCATGCGGAGGATCTCGGGGCTGGTCGTGCTCAACGGGGGCTCCCTTCGGACGCGCCGGTGGAACGGCGCACTACGAGGCGGGCGGAGACGGTGACCGACGGCGCCGGTCTGCCTTCCACCCGGTCGATCAGCGAGCGCACGGCCGCCCGGCCGAGCTCGCCCGTGGGCTGGGCTATCGCCGTGATCGGCGGATCGGTGTGGACGAACCACGGGATGTCGTCGAACGCGGCGAGCGCGATGTCCTCCGGCACGCGCAGGCCGCGGGCGCGGATCTCGTCCATGGCGCCGAGCGCCATGAGGTTGTCCGCGGCGAAGACCGCGTCCGGCGGGACCGGAAGGTCCAGGAAGCGGGCGGTGGCCCGGCGGCCGCTGTCCGCTTGGAAATCGCCCTGCCCGATGTAGTCACCGGGCAGGGCGAGGCCGAATGCCTCGAGCGCGTCGCGGAAGGCCCGCACGCGCTCGCGGCCGGTGGTGGTCGCGGCCGGGCCCGAGATGATCGCCAGCCGGCGGTGCCCGAGGGCGTGCAGGTGGGCGACCAGGTCGCGGACCGCGTCGCAGCCGTCGGTGCGGACCACGGGCACGTCGTTGCCGATGCCGGGGATCCACCGGTCGACGAAGACCATGGGGGTGCCGGCGAGCACCGCGTCCATGATCAGCGGCGAGCCGCCGTCTGTGGGGCTGACCAGCAGCCCGTCGATGCGGCGGTCCAAGAGCGTGCGGATGTGGTGGTCCTGCTGGTCCGGCCGCTCGTCGGCGTTGCCGATGATCACGCTGTAGCCGAGCGCCCGGGCCTCGTCCTCGACGGAGCGGGCCAGCTCGGTGAAGAACGGGTTCAGCACGTCGCTGATGACCAGTCCGAGCGTCCGCGTCTGATCGGTCCGCAGCGACCGGGCCACCCCGTTGGGGCGGTAGCCGAGTTCGGCCACGGCCTCGAGCACCCGGGTGCGGGTGTCCGGGCGGACCGCGGGGTGGTCGTTGAGCACGCGGGACACCGTCGCGACGGATACGCCGGCGCGGGATGCCACGTCCTTGATGCTCGCCACCGTCCCACCTCCTCGTGGAATCGATTACAAGGAGGATTGGAAACGATTACATGCGCCACGACAAGAGCACGAAACCGGATCGTTACATTCCAGGTCCCCGTGGAGGTGGAGTTGTCCACAGGCCCGGCGGTGCTGTCGGCGCGGGACGGTACCTTCGGATCACAGCACCGGATCGCATCGCCGGACGGGGGAGGAGGCCCGTGTCATGGGGGAATCGGGGCAATTGTCGGGGCCGGCACCCCTGTCCGCGCCCGTGCCCGCGACCCGCTCCGCGAGGGACGCCGGCGAGGCTTCCGCGGGGGGTGGCGAGGTGCGGCAGTCGCGAGAGTCACACCGCCCCGCGCCGGCCGAGGTGACGGGTGTCCTGGAACGCATCACGTACGCCAACGAGGAGAACGGCTACACCGTCGCCCGTGTCGACACCGGCCGCGGCGGCGATCTGCTCACCGTGGTCGGCTCCCTGCTCGGCGCGCAGCCCGGCGAGTCGCTCCGCATGCAGGGCCGCTGGGGCTCCCACCCGCAGTACGGCCGTCAGTTCACGGTGGAGAACTACACGACCGTGCTGCCCGCCACGATCCAGGGCATCCGCCGCTACCTCGGCTCAGGGCTCATCAAGGGCATCGGCCCGCGGATCGCCGAGCGGATCGTGGAGCACTTCGGCACCGCCACCCTGGACGTCATCGAACGCGAGCCGGCCCGCCTCGTGGAGGTCCCCGGCCTCGGCCCCAAGCGCACCCGGCTGATCGGCGCCGCCTGGGAGGAGCAGAAGGCCATCAAGGAGGTCATGGTCTTCCTCCAGAGCGTCGAGGTGTCCACCTCCATCGCGGTGCGGATCTACAAGGAGTACGGGGACGCCTCGATCTCCGTGGTGAAGAACCAGCCCTACCGGCTGGCCGCCGACGTATGGGGCATCGGCTTCCTCACCGCGGACCGCATCGCCCGCGCGGTCGGCATCCCGCACGACAGCCCGGAGCGCGTGAAGGCCGGGCTGCAGTACGCCCTGTCCCAGGCCACCGACAACGGGAACTGCTTCCTGCCGGAGGAGCAGTTGCTCTCCGACGCCGTGAAGCTGCTCCAGGTCGACATCGGGCTGGTCATCGACTGCCTGGCCGAACTGGCGGCGGAGGAGGGAGTGGTGATCGAGCCCGTGCCCGGCCCGGACGGCGGGGAGTCCGTGCGGGCCGTCTACCTGGTGCCCTTCCACCGGGCCGAGATCTCGCTGGCGGGCTCGTTGCTGCGGCTGCTGCGCGGCCCGGAGGACCGGATGCCCGCCTTCCGCGACGTGGACTGGGACAAGGCGCTGGCCTGGCTCGCCGAGCGCACCGGCGCGGACCTCGCCCCCGAGCAGCAGCAGGCGGTGCGCCTGGCGCTGACCGAGAAGGTGGCGGTGCTGACCGGCGGGCCGGGCTGCGGCAAGTCGTTCACGGTGCGCTCCGTGGTGGCCCTGGCGCAGGCCAAGAAGGCCAAGGTCGTCCTGGCCGCGCCGACCGGGCGGGCCGCCAAGCGGCTGGCGGAGCTGACCGGGGCCGAGGCGTCCACCGTGCACCGACTGCTGGAGCTCAAGCCCGGCGGGGATGCCGCCTACGACCGCGACCGGCCGCTGGAGGCCGATCTCGTAGTCGTCGACGAGGCCTCCATGCTGGACCTGCTGCTGGCCAACAAGCTGGTCAAGGCCGTGCCGCCGGGGGCCCATCTGCTCTTCGTCGGCGATGTCGACCAGCTGCCCAGTGTCGGCGCCGGCGAGGTGCTGCGCGACCTGCTGGACGAGCGGGGCCCGGTCCCCTCGGTGCGGCTGACCAGGATCTTCCGGCAGGCGCAGGAGTCCGGGGTGGTGACCAACGCGCACCGCATCAATTCCGGCGTCCCGCCGCTGACTCAGGGGCTCGACGACTTCTTCCTCTTCGTGGAGGACGACGGCGAGGAGACGGCCCGGCTCACCGTGGACGTGGCCGCCCATCGCATCCCGCGCAGATTCGGCCTCGACCCGCGCCGCGACGTCCAGGTGCTGGCCCCGATGCACCGCGGGCCGGCCGGCGCGGGCGTCCTCAACGGACTGCTCCAGCAGGCGGTGACCCCCGCCCGCCCCGATCTGCCCGAGCGCCGCTTCGGCGGCCGCACCTTCCGCGTCGGCGACAAGGTCACCCAGATCAGGAACAACTACGAGAAGGGCGCGAACGGCGTCTTCAACGGCACTGTGGGGGTGGTCACCTCCCTGGACACCGTGGAGCAGCGGCTCACGGTGCTGACCGACGAGGACGAGGAGATCCCCTACGGCTTCGACGAACTCGACGAGCTCGCCCACGCGTACGCGGTGACCATCCACCGCTCGCAGGGGAGCGAGTATCCCGCCGTAGTGATCCCGGTCACCACCGGGGCGTGGATGATGCTCCAGCGCAACCTGCTCTACACGGCCGTAACCCGGGCGAAACGCCTGGTCGTGCTCGTGGGCTCGCGCAAGGCCATCGGGCAGGCGGTCCGCACCGTCTCCGCAGGCAGGCGCTTCACGGCTCTCGACCACCGGCTGTCCCTGGCGGCAAAATAGGCACTGGGTGCCACCTTTCGGTCCTATGGCCGACCCCGAGTGCACGTGGCCACGCCAAATGGGGGACAGTAGGGGTAGGTCAGGGCACCTCGAAACCTCGAAGAAGAGGCACGACGTCGGTGAGGGAATGACGTGAGCGACAACTCTGTAGTACTGCGGTACGGGGACAGCGAGTACAGCTACCCGGTGATCGAGGGCACCGTTGGGGACGACGGCTTCGACATCGGCAGGCTCCGCGCCGATACCGGCCTGGTCACCGTGGACAGCGGCTACGGCAACACCGCGGCCTACAAGTCCGCGATCACCTACCTCGACGGCGAGCAGGGCATCCTCCGCTACCGCGGTTACCCCATCGAGCAGGTCGCCGAGCGTGGCAGCTTCCTGGAGACCGCGTACCTCCTGATCAACGGTGAGCTCCCGACCGTTGACGAGCTCGCCGGCTTCCGGGGCGACATCACCCAGCACACGTTGCTGCACGAGGACGTGAAACGGTTCTTCCAGGGCTTCCCGCGCGACGCCCACCCGATGGCCATGCTGTCCTCCGTGGTCAGCGCGCTGTCCACGTTCTACCAGGACAGCCACAACCCGTTCGACGAGAAGCAGCGCTACCTCTCGACTATCCGGCTCATCGCCAAGCTGCCGACGATCGCCGCGTACGCGTACAAGAAGTCGATCGGCCACCCCTTCGTCTACCCGCGCAACGACCTCGGCTACGTCGAGAACTTCCTGCGCATGACCTTCGCGGTCCCCGCGGAGGAGTACGAGCTCAACCCGGTCGTCGTCGACGCCCTGGACAAGCTGCTGATCCTGCACGCGGACCACGAGCAGAACTGCTCCACCTCCACCGTCCGCCTGGTCGGCTCCTCCCAGGCCAACCTCTTCGCGTCGATCTCCGCGGGCATCAACGCCCTGTGGGGCCCGCTGCACGGCGGCGCCAACCAGAGCGTGCTGGAGATGCTGGAGGCCATCCAGGCCGACGGCGGCGACGTGGACGCCTTCATCCGCAAGGTGAAGAACAAGGAGGACGGCGTCCGCCTCATGGGCTTCGGCCACCGGGTCTACAAGAGCTTCGACCCCCGGGCGAAGATCATCAAGGCCGCGGCGCACGACGTCCTGTCCGCCCTGGGCAAGTCCGACGAGCTGCTGGACATCGCCCTGAAGCTGGAGGAGCACGCGCTCAGCGACGACTACTTCGTCTCGCGCAACCTCTACCCGAACGTGGACTTCTACACCGGCCTGATCTACCGGGCCATGGGCTTCCCGTCCACGATGTTCACCGTGCTCTTCGCGCTCGGCCGGCTCCCCGGCTGGATCGCCCAGTGGCACGAGATGATCACCGAGCCCGGTTCCCGCATCGGCCGCCCGCGCCAGGTCTACACGGGCGTCGTCGAGCGCGACTACGTGCCGGTCGAGAGCCGCTGATCCCGCGCCTCCGGCGTCCCGCTCCGGCGGGGCGCCGGGGCATGCCGGAGCAAAGAGAAACGCCCCGCGCCGAATCCCCCCACGGGTTCGACACGGGGCGCTCCCGTTTCCCGGAGCGGATCCCCCCACGGGTCCGTACCGGGCGTTCTTTGGGTGCGTTCGCCTCACCGGAGCGCGCCGCCCGGGAGGGCCGCTCAAAGCTCTCCGGGCAGTGCGTCCAGGCGTGACGACCGGGCTGTCCCCCAAAGACAACCCGCTCATCATCTCACCGAGTCCGCCGGGAGCCCGGTGTCTTCTCGCGGTTAGACCCCCAGGTAAACCAAAAGGTTACGTTCCAGCCAGTGTGATCTAGCTCTCGCCTACGTCTTTCTACGCCATCCGCATCAGGAACGACCCCCGTGTCGGTCGCGCGGGCCCCGTCCCGTAACGTGCTGTCCCACCTTGAGGGGCGGAGCGTGATGTCGCAGAACGCAAGTGTGGGCCGGAACGTCGTGGTGACCGGCGGGGGAACGGGCATCGGCCGGTCGGTGACCACGAGGTTCGCCGAGGCCGGCGACCACGTGACGATCGTGGGCCGGCGCCGCGAGGTGCTGCGGGCCACCGCGGAGGAACTGCGCACCGAGCACGGCTTCGACGTCACCCCCGTCGCCTGCGACCTCGCCGACCCCGACGACGTCGAGGCGGCGCTCGCGCGGCTGCCCCGGCGCGTGGACGTTCTGGTCAACAACGCGGGCAGCCGGGAACTGGCGATCGGCGCCGGTCCGCACGGCGTCCTGGCCCGCTGGCGCGGCGACTTCGAGCGCAATGTGCTGACCGCGGTCCTGGTGACCGAATCCTTGCGGGACCGGCTGCCCGAGGGCGGCCGGGTGATCACCGTGACCTCGGTGGCCGCGCTGCGCGGCGGGGGCTCCTACGGTGCCTCCAAGGCCGCCCTGCACGCCTGGAACCACTCCCTGGCGGCCCAGCTCGGCCCGCTCGGCGTGACCTGCAACATCGTCGCCCCGGGCACGGTGGCGGGCACCGAGTTCTTCGGCGCGCGGCTGGACGCCGCCGAGCTGACCCGGCGGGCCGGGCGCACCCTCGTCGGCCGCGTGGGGCGCCCCGACGACGTCGCCGCGGCGGTGGTCTTCCTGGCCTCCCAGGAGGCCGGCTTCATCACCGGCGAGATCCTGCAGTGCAACGGCGGAGAACTGCTCGGCCGTTGAGCCACGCGCCGCCGCCCGTACTCCCCTGGTGGGAGCCGGACGCCGTACCCCCTCCCTGAGGATGACGCTCCCCCCCGGAAAACCCCGGGAAGCCCCCCGATCCCGGTGAAACCGGGTTGCCCCCGCCTGAGCGGTGCTGCCAGCGTGGAACCGGGACAGGGCGGGGCGAAAACCGGGTCCGGCGGGAAGAGGGGCGGCCGTATGGACGTTTCACGATTTATGTCGGCCCTTGACTTCACCGCGGGCCTCGACGGCTACCTGCGCGACGGTCACGTCCTGTGGGCGTACGGGGTGCTCGCGGCCACGACCGCACCCCCGCTGGTGCCCAATGCCGCGCTGCTGGTGACCGGCGGAGTGCTGGCGGCCCAAGGGCGGCTGGACATCGGGCTGGTGCTGCTGGTGGTCGCGGGCAGTGCCGTCCTCGGCGACATGGTGATCCACCGGACCGGCCGGGCGGTGAGCGGCAGCGTCCTGACGCGTCTGTACCGAAGGCCCCGGCGGCGTGCCTTGCTGGAGTGGGCGAGCACCCGCATACAGCGCCATGGCGTGCCCTTCGTGATCGGCGTGCGATTCCTGCCCAGCGGGCGGGTGATCGGCGGGCTGGCCGCCGGGATCGTCCGCTACCCGGCGCGGCGCTATCTCATCGGCGCGGGCGTGGCCGAAGGGGTGTGGGCGACCTACTCCGTGGGGCTCGGCTACTTCGGCGGGCTGGCCATGTCCAACTCCCTGTACGCGGTCGGGCTCGGGCTCGGTGTCTCGCTGCTGGTGGCCGGGATCGGCAGCCTGGCTCAGGTGGTGTCCGGTCGCCGCGCGGCCGCCGAGAACGCCGCCGTCGCCGGGCGGGTGGTGGCGTCCGGAGGGACGGCCCCTCCCGGGCCGCGCGTCAGTGACGAGGAGGGGCTCGGCGCGAAGGGCGGGCGCGGGGCGACCGGCGGGACCGGGCCGGGTGCGGGACGCCGGGGCACCGTGAGTTCCTGAGCCGCCGGGCGCCGCCCGGTGGTTCAGCCGGCCGGGGCCGCGCCGGTGCTCGCGTCGGGCGTACCGCTGAGCCCGGCCGCCGCGGCCGCCGCCGTCACATCGACGGGTCCGGTGCCGACGCGCGGCGCGAGGTAGCCGAACAAGGCGTTCTTCAGCTCGCCGGTGTAGGCGTCCCGCTCCGTGCCCTCGTGCCCGACGGCCAAGGCGAGGCCCGCCTTGAACAGGCCGAAGGCCATGGCCGCGACCTGCGTCCGCTCCGCCGGGGACAGGTCCGGGGCGCGCAGGCCGAGCAGCGTCTCGACCCGCTCCAGCAGGGAGCCGTGCAGGGCGTCGTGCTCCGAGGCGACCGTCCCCGGGATGTCGCTGTCGTGGACGAGGGCGAGGAAGGCCGGGTTCTCGCAGTTGAAGTCGATTATCGGATCGACGATCACGTCGAGCATCTCGCGCAGCGGCAGCGAGGCGTTCTCCGGCGTGAACAGCTCGCCGTGGGCCTCGCGCATCCGCAGGTTGAGGGCGCTGCCCAGCTCGATGGCGATGGCTTCCTTGTTGGGGAAGAACTGGTAGAGCGTGCCGGGTGACACACCCGCCTCACGCGCGATGGCGTTCGTGCTCGCCGCCGTGTAGCCCACCTTGCGGAAGACGTCCGCGGCGGCCTCCAGCAGCTGTGCCACGCGCCGTTCCCCGCGCGCCTGACGGCGGCGCGGTCTCTGCTCCTCGGGCACGTGTACTCCCCAATCACTGTTGACAAACGCGAGTGGCCGCTCGCATTCTGAAGAAACGCGAGTGATCGCTCGTGTTGGCCAGTTTACGGCTGTTCTCCATGGGAGGGGACACCTCTGTCATGTCCGATGTCAACCGCGGGCGCCCGCCAGGGGGCTGGACCCGGGCGACGACCGCCCGGCCGGTGCTCACCCTGCTCCTCGCGCTGCTGTTCACCGCTCTCGCCGTGGTCGCGGGCAGCGGGGTCGCGGAGCGGCTGCGCAGCGGAGGCTGGGAAGCGCCCGGCTCCGAGTCGACGTACGCCGGCGCGGCCCTGGAGAAGTACTTCCCGGACTCCCAGCCCAATCTGATCCTCCTCGTCGACAGCCGCGGGGCCGGGGTGGACTCCCCGGCCGTGGCCGCCGAAGGCCGTGAACTCGGCCGCAGGCTCGCCGCGGACAAGGACATCAGCGGTGTCACCTCCTACTGGACCACCTCGGCGCCCGCCCTGCGCGCCGAGGACGGCGGCGAGGCCATGATCGCCGCCCGCATCGCCGGCGACGACGACGCGATAGCCGCCACCGTCGAGCGCCTCGCCCCCGAATACCGCGGGGAGCACGGCCCGGTGGAGGTCAGGGTCGGCGGGATGGCCGCCTTCCGGCACGAGTTGCAGACCACCATCCAGGACGATCTGGCCCGCGCCGAGATCATCGCGCTGCCCGTGACCCTGCTGCTGCTCGTGATGGTCTTCGGCAGCGCCGTGGCGGCGATGCTGCCGCTCGGTGTCGGCATCGTCGCGATCCTGGGCACCAACGCCGTACTGCGCGGCATCACCGCCTTCACGGACGTCTCGATCTTCGCCCAGAACCTCACCACCGCCCTGGGGCTCGGACTGGCCATCGACTACGCGCTGTTCATCGTGCGGCGCTTCCGGGAGGAACTGGACGCCGGGGCCGACCCGAGGGCCGCGGTGGGCGCGACGCTCCGTACGGCCGGCCGCACGGTGCTCTTCTCGGCGCTCACCGTGGCCGCCGCCCTGGCGGCGATGTTCCTGTTCCCCCAGTACTTCCTGCGCTCGTTCGCCTACGCGGGCATCGCGGTGGTGCTGCTGGCGGCGGGTGCCGCCCTGGTGATCCTGCCGGCGGCGCTGGTGCTGCTGGGGCACCGGGTCAACGCGCTCGACCTGCGCAGGATCCTGCCGCGCAGGCGGGCCGCACGGGAGCCCGGCGCCGGGTACGCGCGGCTCGCCACCCTGGTGATGCGCCGGGCGCCGCTCTTCGCGGTCGGCACGATCGCGGGACTGGTGCTGCTGGGAGTCCCCTTCCTGCAAGTGCAGTTCGGCACGGCGGACGACCGCCAGCTCCCGGCGACGGCCGAGGCCCACGTCGTGCAGCAGCACATCCGCGACGACTTCCCGGGCAACCCGGGCGACGAGATCACCGTGCTCGCCGAGGGCAGCCCCACCGCCGCCCAGCTCGGCGCCTACAGCAGCCGGCTGTCCGAACTGCCCGGAGTGGTCGTCGTCGACGGCCCCGCCGGGCAGTACACGGCCGGCGAGCGCAGCGCGGCGCCCGGCCCGGCCGAGGCGGCCCGCCAGGCCGGCGGCGCGGCCTATCTGACGGTGCTGCCGAAGGCGGCCGCGGTGGACGCGGCCGGGCAGGACCTGGTCGGCAGGGTCAGGGCGGTGCACGCCCCCTTCAAGACCTCGGCGACCGGTACGGCCGCCCAACTGGTGGACACCAAGGACGTCATCGCGGACCGTCTGCCGTTGGCGGCGGGGATGATCGCGGCGGTCACTTTGCTGCTGGTCTTCCTGCTCACCGGATCCGTGGTCATACCCTTGCAGGCGGTGCTGCTCAACGCACTGAGCCTGACCGCGATGTTCGGCGCGGTGGTGTGGGTCTTCCAGGACGGCCACCTGTCGGGGGTGCTGGACTTCACCGCGACCGGGAGCATCGAGACCACCCTGCCGGTGCTGATGTTCTGTGTGGCCTTCGGGCTGTCGATGGACTACGGCGTCTTCCTCCTGTCGCGCATCAAGGAGGAGTACGACCACACCGGTGACCACCGGTCGTCCGTGGTCTTCGGGGTGCGCCGCACCGGCGGGCTCATCACCGCGGCCGCGGTGATCCTGGCGGTGGTGATGGTGGCCATCGGCACCTCGCGGGTCGCCAACACCAAGATGCTGGGCCTGGGGATCGCGCTGGCCGTGCTGATGGACGCGATGGTCGTGCGCACGCTGCTCGTCCCGGCCGTGATGCGGCTGACGGGACGGGCGACCTGGTGGGCCCCCGGGCCGCTCAAGCGGCTGCACTGCCGCTTCGGGCTGAGCGAGGGGGAGGGGCCGGCCGGGGCCCCGCCGCGGGAGGAGCCCGCGCGGGACCCGGAGCCCGCCGCCACCGGCTGAGCGTCAGCCGAGCTCCCGGCGGCCCCTGTTGCCCGGCCGCCGGGAGCTCCACAGGCGGATGGTGTCCGCGTACCAGAAGGGTTTGCCGGCCTCCACGACGTCGGGCGGCGGCAGGTGCCCGTGTTTCCGGTACGAGCGCACCGTGTCGACCTGGACCCCGATGTGAGCGGCGATCTCGGCGTACGACCAGAGGGTCCGATCCGTCATCTCACACACACCTCCTCGCGCTGGCTTCGAGCGGTCAGCCTCGCCGGGTCAACGACATGGGATGACCGGTGAAAGGGCCTGTTGATCAGCTGTTACGCGAAGCCCGCGTAACGGTGACAAACCTGGCTGAGGGGGTGATGATCGGACACCCGTCCGGCGGAGGGGGCCGCGACGGTGTGCGAAACGCCGACCGCGACGCCCACCGCGACGCCGCCCCGACGTAGGCAGGAAGTGCCCTCAGTTCCCGAACCTGGCGGGCAGGGGCGGCGCTTCCGCCGAGGCGGCGGCGCGCAGTCGCGCGAGGATGGCGGTGCCCGCCCGGGTGTACGCGGAGGAGTCGTCGAAGAGCACCGACTGCAGATTGCCGGACTCCATCAGCGCGATGAGCTCGAAGGCCAGCAGAGGCACATCCAGATCGGCCCGCAACTGCCCTGTCCGGCGGGCCTTCTCCAGGGTGATCTCGACGTAGGTGATCCACTCCAGGCGGGCGTCGGCGACCAGGTCGTGGACCGGACCGGTCCGCGCGTCGAACTCGGCCGCGACGGCGAGGAAGAAGCATCCGCCGGGGAACACCCGGCTGCGGGAGTACTCCAGCCATGCCTCGCACAGCCGCCACACCCGGGCGATACCGGGGGGCAGTTCGCGCGGGGGCCGCACCACATGGTCGACGTACAGCTCGCGGGCCGCCCGGACGGTGGCCAGTTGCAGTTCCTCCTTGGAGCCGAAGAGGGCGAACACCCCGCTCTTGCTCAGCCCGAGTTCGGCCGCCAGCCGGCCCAGGGACAGCCCTTCGAGGCCCTCGACCGAGGCGAGGGCCGTGGTGCGGCTCAGGACCAGGCGGCGGGTCTCGTTGCCGCGCCGGACCCGGTTGTCCGTACGGGGGGCTGTCACCCGGCCATCCTACGAAAGGTCTCGTCCGCCCGGAATGCGGCAGGCGTAGGGTCGAGCGCGTGACCTCGACGAATCCCTTCCTCAGCCCGAGCACCCTCCCCTACGAGCTGCCGCCGTTCGCCGACATCCGGGACGAGCACTATCTTCCGGCCTTCGAGCAGGGCATGGCCGAGCAACTCGCCGAGGCGCGGGCCGTCGCCGCGGACCCGGAGCCGCCGGGCTTCGAGAACACGATCGTCGCCCTGGAGCGCTCCGGCGACCTGCTGGGCCGCGTCTCGAGCGTCTTCTTCAACCGCACCGCGGCCGACACCAGCAAGACCGTGCAGGAGATCGAGGCGCGCGTCAACACCGAGCTCGCCGCGCACGCCGACGCCATCCACCTCGACCCGGACCTCTTCGCGCGGGTCAAGGCGCTCCACGACACCCGGCACGAACTCGGCCTGGACGCGGAGTCTTTGCGGTTGCTGGAGCGGTACCACACCCGCTTCGTCCGCGCCGGGGCCGAACTCACCGCCGAGGGCCGCGAGCGGCTGCGCGAGCTGAACGGCGAGATCGCCGAGGCCTCGACCGCCTTCGAGCAGAACCTCTTCGCCGACACCAAGGGCGCCGCGATCGTCCTGGACAGCGCGGACGAACTCGCCGGCCTGTCCGCGGACGCCATCGCCTCGGCCGCGGCCAACGCCACCGCCCTCGGCCACGACGGCCGCTATGTGCTGAGCCTGAAGAACTTCTCCAACCAGACCGAACTGGCGTCCCTGGAGGACCGCGTCCTGCGCCGCCGGCTCCTGGAGGCATCCCTGGGCCGCGGCCTCACCAGCAACCGCGCCCTGGTGGTGAGGCTCGCCCGGCTGCGGGCCGATCGCGCCGCACTGCTGGGGTACCCCTCGCACGCCGCGTACGTCGTCGCCGACCAGACCGCGGGCAGCACCGAGGCGGTCACGACCCTGCTGGCCCGTCTCGTCCCGGCCGCCGTCGCCAACGCCGAGCGCGAGGCCGCCGCTCTGGCCGCCGCCTCCGGCCTGGCGGACTTCGCCGCATGGGACTGGTCGTACTGGTCGGAGAAGGTCCGCAAGGCCGATTACGACATCGACGCCGCCGAGATGCGTCCGTACTTCGAGCTCGACCGGGTGCTGAAGGACGGCGTCTTCCACGCCGCGGGCCAGGTCTACGGGCTGAGCTTCACCGAGCGCCCCGACCTGCGCGGCTACCACCCCGACGTACGGGTCTTCGAGGTCTCCGACGCCGACGGCACTCCGTTCGGCCTCTACCTCGGCGACTTCTTCGCCCGCGCCTCCAAGCGCGGCGGCGCCTGGATGAACAGCCTGGTCAAGCAGTCGCACCTGTTCGGCCGCAAGCCCGTGGTCGTCAACAACCTCAACATCACCAAGCCCGCCGCGGGGGAACCGGCGCTGCTCACCTTCGACGAGGTCCACACCCTCTTCCACGAGTTCGGCCACGCCCTGCACGGGCTGCTCTCCGACGTCCGGTACCCCTTCTTCTCCGGCACCGCCGTCCCGCGCGACTTCGTCGAATACCCCTCCCAGGTCAACGAGATGTGGGCGACCTGGCCGCAGGTGCTGGCCCACTACGCACACCACCACGAGACCGGCGAGCCGATGCCCGCGGACCTGGTGGCCCGCATGGAGGCCGCCGAGCGCTTCGGACAGGGCTACCGCACGGTGGAGTACCTGGCGGCGGCCGTGCTCGACTGGGCCTGGCACTCCATCCCGGCCGGCCACGACCCGGGCGACGCCGAGGAGTTCGAGGCGGCCGCGCTGAAGGAGGCGGGGCTCGCCCTGCCGGCGATCCCGCCGCGCTACCGCACCACCTACTTCGCGCACATCTTCGCCCACGGCTACAGCGCCGGTTACTACTCCTACATCTGGAGTGAGGTACTGGACGCCGACACCGTCGAGTGGTTCAAGGAGAACGGCGGCATGCGGCGGGAGAACGGCGACACCTTCCGGCGCGAACTGCTCTCGCGTGGCGGCAGCGTCGACTCGCTCGCGGCCTTCGAGGGCTTCCGGGGACGGGCTCCGGAGATCGGGCCGCTGCTGACCCGCCGCGGCCTGGCCGGCTGAGGAGGGTTCGGCCGAGGGGGCCCGGCCGAGGAGGAGCCGGCCGAGGCGCCGCCGGGTCAGTCGTGCGGCCGTGCCCCGCTGAGGCGGTGGTCGGCGAGGTTCAGTGCCTCGTCGACCACCCGGCGCAGATGCCCGTCGGCCAGCCCGTAGATCATGCGGCGGCCCTCCTTGCGCACGGTCACCAGTCCCGCCAGCCGCAGTTTCGCCAGGTGCTGGCTGACGGCCGGGCGGGCCGCACCGCACAGCCCGGTCAGCGTGCCGACGTCCGCCTCCTGGCGCCCCAGCGCGTGCAGCAGGCGGAGCCGGGTGCGGTCGGCGAGCAGCCCGAGCGTCTCGGCGGCGAGGGCGTACTGCTCGGCGCCCGGCTCTCGCGGGTGCGCATCCTGTGCAGGTGATAGGTGCATGCGTGCGCTCATACGCACATAATGGCAGGCATGGACGAGCACCGGCACCCCCACCCGCAGGACGGTCACGGCCAGGCGCACGACCACGGTCACGGCCATGACCACAACCGCAACCACGGCCACGGCCACACCCGCTCCCGCCGCCACTCCCACACCGCCACCGACAAGCTCGACCGCGCCCTCGAAGGCTCCGCCGAGGGCATCCGTACCCTGTGGATCTCCCTCGCGGTCCTCGGCGCCACCGCCGCCGCGCAGGCGGCCGTCGTCGTGCTGTCCGGATCGGTCGCCCTGCTCGGCGACACCGTGCACAACGCCGCCGACGCGCTGACCGCCCTCCCGCTGGGCCTGGCGTTCCTGCTCGGGCGCCGCGCCGCCACCCGGCGCTTCACCTACGGCTACGGCAGGGCCGAGGACCTGGCGGGGATCGTCATCATCGCCACGATCGCGGCGTCCGCCGTCGTCACCGGGTACCAGGCGGTCGACCGTCTGCTGGACCCGCGGGACGTCTCCCATCTGCCGGCCGTCGCCGCCGCGGGCCTCGCCGGATTCGCGGGCAACGAATGGGTGGCCCGCTACCGCATCCGCACCGGGCGCAGGATCGGTTCCGCCGCGCTCGTCGCGGACGGGCTGCACGCCCGCACCGACGGCTTCGCCTCGCTCGCCGTGCTGCTCGGCGCGGGCGGCGCGGCGCTCGGCTGGCGCGGGGCCGACCCGGTTGTCGGGCTGCTCATCGGCGCCGCCATCCTGCTCGTGCTCCGCGACGCGGCGCGCGAGGTGTTCGGCCGCCTCATGGACGCCGTCGACCCCGCGCTCGTCGACGCCGCCGAGCGTGCGCTGCGGGACCGGCCCGGTGTCCTGGACGTCGCCGAACTGCGGTTGCGCTGGATCGGCCACCGGCTGCGGGCGGAAGTCGCCGTCGTCATGGACGGTTCGCTCGACCTGCGAGCGGCCCACCAGGTCGCCGTGGACGCCGAGCACGCCCTGCTGCACGCCGTTCCCCGGCTGAGCGCCGCCCTCGTCCATCCCGATCCGGCCCCGGCGGCCGGCCTCCCCGATCCGCACGCCCGCCTGATCCATCACGGGGCTTGAGGAGCCGGCCGCCCGGTCAGCCCGGCCCCGTGCCGCGGTCGGCCGCCGCCTCCGCCGCCCTTCGGACCCGTTCGCGCAGCGCCCGCAGCCGGTCGGCGGGGGCGCCCAGTCCGTTGAGACTCAGGCGGGCGGCCTCCGTGCGGGTGTCGGCGTTGCCGGTGAAGGCCAGATTCAGCGCCTGACGCACCATCCAGTGGTCGTACGTCAGCAGCCGGACGGCCTCGTCGCGCACGTCCACCTGCTCCCGGCCGACGGGCAGCTCCCGCAGCCGCTGGGCGATGCCCTGGAGCAACGCCGCCTGCCGGCTGCCGTCACGGGCCACTTCCGCGGGTACCGGGCCCGGCTCGCCGCATGCCGCCACCAGGCGGTCGGCCTCCGGCTGGGCGGCCACCGCCTCGTCCAGGAGCGCGGCCAGCACCGCCAGTTGCTCGTACGAGGACATGGCTCCTCCGGTCGGGCGTCGCGCGGCCACGGGTCCCCAGTGTGCCTTGGGAAACGTCCGGCGGTGAGTTGGTGTGGACCAGGGGAATGATCTGTACCGGATCGGTCACGGCAACATCACGGACCGCTCGCATGTCTGCGCGGACCGTGAGGGTGGTGTCACGGTGTCCCCCACACTCAAGCCTCAGGGGGCTCCTGTGACACAGTCGTCGCACACGCAACCACCGGGTTCGCACCCGTCCCAAGGACCCGGCTGGGTCCAGCCGCCGAAGAAGCCGGGTGCCGGGAAGATACTCGGCTTCGGCATCGTCGCCATCCTCGTCGTGATAGCCGGCAGCGTCGCCTTCGCGCTCCACACCGGCGACGACGGGAAGTCCGGCGGAAACGCCCCGGCGGCGAGCACCTCCCCGACGCAGGACGCCATCGCGCAGGAGCAGTTCAAGGCCGACGTGAAAGTCACCTCCTGCGGGCTCGCGGACTTCACCAAGTCGCCCGACGCCGAGGTGACCATCACCAACCGCGGGAAGGGGGCCGCCGACTACCAGGTGCGCGTGGACTTCAGTGACGCGTCGGGGACGCGGATCGCCCAGGGCGTGGCGACGACCACGGGACTGGCCGCGGGGGAGTCCGCGGAGGAGAGCGCACAGGGATCCGAACCGGCGGTGGGCGAGATCACCTGCAAGGTGGTCGAAGTGGGCCGTACCCCGGCGAACTGACACGCCGCCGGAGGGAATGGCCAAGGCGGCCATTCTCGCCGGCCTTTTCGACGCCGGTGACTCCGTTTCGCATTGCGGACCCGCGGCCGGGAGCCGCGGGTATTCCGTCCGGATGGCGCGCCGGCGGTGTTTCGGCGCGCGCCGGATCATGCTCCGCGGCGCCGGATGGGACGGCTGACGGACCGGGCCGGGAAATGTGCCGGACCGCGGCGTGAACGCCTCGCGGCGGTCGGCGAACTGGCGAGAAACGTCCTCTGAACAGGTTCCGCATGCGCGCCGCGCGGCCGGTGCCTACTGGCGTGATCCCGCGCCTCTGGTCTCAACTGTCGTCCCCATGAGCACTGTTGACGACTGTTCTGATGCAAGTGCCGCTCGATGTCTACCGCTTCTGCGCGAGATCCCCTGCGCCATGCCGTGGCTGAAAGAGCGGAGCGTCACTGCGGCCTTGATCATCATCACCTTGCGTGGATCTGCACGTCTCGTTCATTTTCCATCCGTTCGGCGTTCGCTCGTCCTTGAACGCAACCCCCTCATGTGCCGCGACTGTCAGGACCGCTTGGGGATGTATTTCGGCCTGTTGCGCGAAACACAAAGGGGAGGGAGGTCGGCCCTATGGTCCGGCCGCGCGTTCTGTACATGTTGGCCCAGGGGGATGGCAGGTACCTGCCAGGGGCGCAGCATGTGCGTTCGGGGAATCCGGGAGACCCGGGCCTCTCCCCGGAGGGGTCACCGCGTACCGCGAGACCTGAAAGACCCGAAAGACCCGATAGACCCGATAGACCCGAAAGACCGGCAAGACCCGAGAGACAGGACCGGCCCGAGCGGCCGGAGCATTCCGAGGACCGCGCTGCCGCGGTCGGCTGGCGCCTGGTCGGCGCCAACAACCGTGAACTGGGCCGCAGCGCCCGCGTGTACGGTTCCCTGACCGAGTGTCAGGCCGCCGTGCTCCGGCTTCGCGAGCACATCGGGCAGGTCCGCGCGCAGCTGGCGATGGCCGATGCCGGCAGCGCCTGGACGTGGCGGGTCACGCTCGGCGGCAAGGACGTCGCCGTGTCCGGCCGTACCTACCAGCGCCAGCGTGAGTGCCAGCAGAACCTGGGCCTGTTCCTGGCGGCTGTCACGGTCGCGGAGATGACCGAGGGGACGGCCCACCGGCCGCGGCTGCGTGGTCTGCGTGCCGCAGCTCAGCCGGGGTCTACGCGAGAAGACTCCGACGACGCCCGTGACAGCCGTGACGCCCGTGACAGCCGTGACGCCCGTGACAGCCGTGACGCCCGTGACAGCCGTGACAGCCGCGACGCCCGCGACCGTCAGGTCGCCCGGGGTCCGCGGGACACCACGCCGCCCACCGGGCTGCGCGCCGGGGCGGGGATCCGATGACCCTCGCGATTCCCGGATTCGGGCGCCGGCCCGAGCCCCGTCCCGACCCGACGGACGACGCACCCCGTGACATCCGCGGCAGTGCCGAGCCCGCCGACCTCGCCTTCCGCACCGTGGCGCGGGGGAGCGGCGCCACGGTGCTCGTCATCATGCTGCTGGTCGGCGTCTTCCTCACCTACCGGGCGTGGCAGGCGCTCAGTGTCGCCGGCTTCTCGTTCCTCACCACGGCGGCCTGGGAGCCGGATTCCCATCACTTCGGCATCGCGGCCGTGCTCACCGGCACGGTGCTGATCGGCCTGACGGCGATCGCCTTCGCGCTGCCGCTGGCGGTGGGCACCGCGCTGTACATCTCCGAGTACGCGCCGCGCCGCTTGCGGCGCACGCTCATCAGCCTCGTGGACCTCATGGCGGCCGTGCCGAGCGTGGTGTACGGCCTGTGGGGGGCCTTCTTCCTCCAGGCCCACGTCGTCGGACTGTCCCGGTGGCTGGCCACGTACTTCGGCTGGATCCCGATCTTCAAGGTGCGGACCAAGCTCGAAGACCCGCTGGCTTCGGCCACGGTCTTCACGTCCTCCACCTTCATCGCCGGGATGGTCGTGGCGCTGATGGTGACGCCGATCGCCTGCTCGGTGATGCGGGAGGCCTTCTCCCAGGCACCCGTGGGCGAGCGGGAGGGCGCGTACGCGCTCGGCGCGACCAAATGGGGCATGGTGCGCACCGTCGTCCTGCCCTTCGGGCTCGGCGGCATCATCGGCGGCACGATGCTCGGCCTCGGCCGGGCCCTGGGCGAGACGATCGCGGTGTACATGATCATCTCCCCGGTCTTCGCCATTCAGCCGCACATCCTGCAGAACGGCGCCAACTCCGTCTCGGCGCTGATCGCCCTGCGCTACGGCTCGGCGAGCACCTTCGGCATGTCGGCCCTCATGGCCGCCGGCCTGGCCCTGTTCCTCATGACGCTGGTCGTCAACTTCATCGCCTCCTCGATCGTGGCGCGCAGTCGCTCCGGCGCGGGGGTGGAGGCCTGAGATGAGCGACCTCCTCACCAAGGAGCGGACGGCCCCGGCCGCTCGCTCCGACGAGCCCGCCGAGATCCGGCGCAACACCTCCGGCGTGCATCTGACCGACCTGCTGGCGCTGGCCGGAGCGCTCGTCGGCGCGGTGGCCCTGACCTCGCTGCTGTTCTTCTGGGTCGCCCCCTTCGATTCCCTTCTGGGTTTCGTGGCCGTCACGTACGTGTGCTTCCTCGCCCTGTACGCCGTGCTCGTCTCCTTCGACCAGAACGCCGCGGCGGTACGGGACCGGGTGGCGGCGGTGGTGTGGCAGAGCCTGGCCCTGCTGCTCCTGGCCGCGCTGGTCTTCGTGGTCTGCTACACCCTGTGGCGCGGCCACCGGGCCCTGGTGCACCCGAAGTTCTTCACCGAGGACCTGTCCGAAACCGGTCCGCTCGAGCCGCTCACCCAGGGCGGTGTGCTGCACGCCATCGTCGGCACCCTGGAGCAGATCACGATCGCCCTGGCCATCACGGTGCCGCTCGGCCTTGCCTGCGCGGTGTTCCTCAACGAGGTGCCGGGCGGTTACGCGCGCTTCGTGCGGACCATCGTGGAGGCGATGACGGCCCTGCCCTCGATCGTCGCCGGCCTGTTCATCTACGCCACCGTCATCCTCATCCTCGGCCTGGAGAAGTCCGGCTTCGCCGCCGCGCTCGCGCTGAGCGTGATGATGCTCCCGATCATCATCCGCGCCGCCGACGTGGTCATCCGGCTGGTGCCGAGCTCGCTGCGCGAGGCGTCGTACGCGCTCGGGGCCGGCCAGTGGCGCACGGTGTGGACCGTGGTGCTGCCGACCGCGCGGTCCGGCCTCACCACCGCGGTGATCCTCGGCACCGCCCGCGGTATCGGCGAGACCTCGCCGGTGCTGCTGACCGCCGGGTTCACCGCCAGCCTCAACACCAACCCGCTGAAGGACGCGCAGATCTCGCTGCCGCTGGCGACCTTCTCGCTCGTCGGGTCGCCCCAGCCGAACCTGATCGCCCGCGGATTCGGTGCCGCGGCGCTGCTGATGGCCCTGGTCGTCTTCCTCTTCGTCCTGGCCCGCGCCATCGGCGGCCGCGGCCCGGGTGAGCTGAGCCGCGGTCAGCAGCACCGGCGCGTGCTGGCCTCCCAGCGGGACGTGGCGCGCATGAGTGCCCGCCGGCCGCCGGCCCCGGAGCCCGCCGCCGCTCCCACCGATCCCGATGCGGCCGACTTGTGACACCCCGCCGCCCAGACCGCACCACCCGTACCGATCAGGAGCCGCCCGTCATGTCCGGAGCCCGTCCGGCACCGCCCGCACGTTCCCGTTCCCGAGCCGTGAGACTCCTCGCGCTGCTGGCCGCCCTGCTGTTCACGGCCGTGCTGCCGACGCCCGACAACGCCGCCGCCGTGACGTACGTCCCGATCTCGGGCGCCGGATCCACCTGGAGCCAGAACGCGCTCGACCAGTGGCGGGCCAACGTCAAGCAGTACGGCATGACGGTGAACTACAACGGCACCGGCTCCTCGGACGGCCGCAACCAGTACCGCAACGGCACGGTGGACTACGGCGTCTCCGAGATCCCCTACGGCATCAAGGACTCCGGCGTCGTCGACCCGCCGCCCTCGCGCAAGTACGCCTACATGCCCATCGTGGCGGGCGGCACCTCCTTCATGTACAACCTCAAGATCGGTGGCCGCCGGGTCACCAATCTGCGGCTGTCCGGCGACGTCATCACCAAGATCTTCACCGGGGTCATCAAGACCTGGAACGACCCGGCGATCAAGGCCGACAACCCCGCGCTGGCCAGGGCCCTTCCCGCGCTCCCCGTCGTCCCGGTGGTCCGCTCCGACGGATCCGGCACCACGGCGCAGTTCACGACCTGGATGGCCAAGCGGTACGGCTCGCTGTGGGACGACTACTGCCGCAAGGCCGGCCGCAGCACCCCCTGCGGGCAGACCTCCAACTTCCCCCTGGTGCCCGGCAGCCGTTTCGTCGCCCAGGCGGGCTCCAACGGAGTCTCCGGCTACGTCGCCCAGGGGGGCAACGTCGGCACGATCACCTATGTCGAGTACTCGTACGCCGTGTACACCACCGGCTTCCCGGTGGTGAAGGTGCTCAACGCGGCGGGCTACTACGTCGAGCCGAAGGCCACCAACGTCGCGGTGGCACTGCTTCAGGCGCAGATCAACCCGGACCTCACGCAGAGACTCGACCAGGTCTACACCGATGGCGACCGGCGCACCTATCCGCTGTCGAGCTACAGCTACATGATCATTCCGACCGGGATCGAGTACAAGTTCAACGCCCAGAAGGGCAAGACGCTCGGGGCCTTCGCGTACTACTTCCTCTGCCAGGGCCAGCAGAGCGTCGCCGACCTCGGCTACTCGCCGCTGCCGATCAACCTCGTCAAGGCCGGTCTGAAGCAGGTCCGCAAGATCCCCGGCGTCAGCGTCGAGTCGATCGACATCAAGAATTGCCACAATCCCACCTTCTCCACCAACGGCACCAACACCCTCGCCAAGACCGCCCCGTACCCGCCCGCTTGTGACAAGAAGGGCGCGACGCAGTGCGCCACCGGCACCGGCGGCGCGAAGACCCCGACCAACGTCGGCGGTTCCGGTGGCTCCGGCGGATCGGGTGGCACGAGCGGCAGCGGTGGTGGAAGCGGCTCCGGTGGCTCCGGCGGCTCCGGCGGCAGTGGCAGCTCCGGTGGCACGGGCGGCAGTGGCGGCAGTGGTGGCAGCGGGGGCACGTCCGGCACCGGCGGCGGTGACACGGGCGGCGCCGGCGGCGCGACGGGCGGCGGCAGCGCCTCGCCCTCGCGCGACCCGGACACCGGTCAGGTGATCGACAACGGCGCGGCCGCGGCCGACGGCGGCAACGGCGCGTATCCGATGCCCGTGACGACCGCGAGCGACATCGGTAACGGGACGCAGACGACCCTGATGGTCCTGGCCGCGGTGCTGCTGCTGGCCCTCACCATCGTGCCGCCGCTGCTCAACTCCCGCCTCGGCCGCAAGGGGCGGTCATGACCGCCTTCCGCCGGCCGCTGGCCGGTCTGCTCGCGGTGCTCGCCCTGGCGCTCACCGGGGCCGCGGCCCCGGCCTCCGTCCCGATGGCGGCCGCGGGGTCCGGGTCGCAGGTGACGGTCTCCGGCCATGACGCCTTCGCCGACCTCAAGGTGACGGTCAGCCAGACCAAGGACCTCGTCAACCAGGTGGTCAAGGTCTCCTGGACGGGCGCCACCCCGACGATCTCGGACACCAACTACGCGGCCGACTACCTGCAGATCATGCAGTGCTGGGGCGACGCGTCCACCGGGCCGGACCCCGAGCAGTGCCAGTTCGGCGGCTCCTCCGCGCTCGGCGCCGGGACGGGCAACCAGACCGCCGGCGCGTACACCAACACCCGCCAGCTCAACTACGGCGCGCTGCTCAAGGACCCCGATCAGCAGATGCCACCGCCGACCGAGTCGGGCAACTACTACGTTCCCTTCCACTCGGTGACCGGCGATCCGAGCCTGCCCGGGAACTGGAACGATTTCTACGACGTCAGCACCTCGAACGAGATTCCCTACGCCCGCAGCGGCCCGAGCGGCACGGGCGAGGTCTTCTTCGAGACCCAGACCGCGCTGGAGGCCCCCGGCCTCGGCTGCGGCGAAGTCCCCGAAGGCCACACCGCCGCCACCGGCCGCAGCTGCTGGCTGGTCGTCGTGCCGCGCGGCGAGACCGAGGTGGACGGCAGCGGGTACCTCGCCCAGTCCAGCGGCCTGCTGCAGTCCTCGCCGCTCAGCGCGACCAACTGGAAGCAGCGCATCGTCGTCCCGCTGAAGTTCGAGTCGATCGGCAACTTCTGCCCCATCGGCGCCGACGAGCGCGGCACGCTCGGCGGCGAGGCCGTCGCCGAGGCGATCGTGCGCTGGCAGCCCACGCTGTGCCAGAGCGGCTCCAAGACCATCTACGGCTACGCGCAGATCACCGATGACACGGCCCGCGCCAAGCTGGTGTCCGGCAAGCCCGGCATGGTCTTCCTCAACCGTCCGCCGACCGGCGACCAGGTCCCCGCGGACCAGCGGCCGGTCTACGCGCCGGTGGCCCTGTCGGGGCTGACCTTCGGCTACTTCATCGAGAGCCAGGCGGGCACCAGTGCCCCCGCGGAAGTCAAGGCCCGCAACGGAACCCGGCTCACCTCGCTGAATCTCACCCCCCGGCTGGTCGCCAAACTCCTCACCGAGTCCTACCAGAACGGCAACTCCCGCCTGGCGGAGAGCACCAAGAACAACCCCGTCAACCTGGCCGTCGACCCGGAGTTCCAGAAGTACAACCCTGACTACGCCGACCTCGACTTCGTCAGCGCGCTCGGCGACGCCCTCGTGGCCGAGCCGCTCTCCGACGCCACGTGGCAGTTGTGGAACTGGGTGGAGCAGGACCCGGCCGCCCGGGAGTTCCTGGACGGCACCGCCGACAACACCGGCGCCCACGGCGAACCGGGCTTCTCCGGGATGACCGTCAACCCGCACTACAAGGGGATCAAGTTGCCCATCAGCGACTTCCCCAAGAGCGACCCCTTCTGCCAGGAGTTCGCCGACCACCCGGACAACCCCCTGTGCATCCAGGACAAGCACCCTTACGCCACCGACATGCACGCCGGCGCCCGCGCCGCCGCGCGCGGCGACACCCTGGCCCGCACGACCTGGGACGGGACCACCCACCCGCCCGCCTACAAGAAGGACTTCCCGCAGTCCACGGGTCAGCGGGCCGTCCTCGCGGTGACCGACACCGCGACCGCGCACCGCTACGGGCTGGTGACCGCCGCCCTGCAGAACGCCGCGGGCCGATTCGTGGCGCCGACCACCGAGTCCCTCCTGGCGGCGCAGAAGGCGATGAAGCCCAGCAGTGTCACCGGCGTGCTGGAGAACGACCCGGCCTCCAAGGACCCGGCGGCCTACCCGATCCCGCTGCTCAACTACGCGGCCACCGTGCCCGAGAAGCTCGGGAAGGCGGAAGGCCGGGAGTACGCCGAACTGCTGCGGTACGCGGCCGGTTCGGGCCAGCGCCCGGGTGTCTCCGCCGGCACGCTGCCGGACGGCTACGCTCCGCTGCCGCAGGCCCTGCGTTCCCAGACCCTGAAGGTGGCCTCCGAGATCGTCTCCAGGTCGGGCGCCACGACCCCCGATCCCGACCCCGGCAGCGGTACCGGCGGGAGCACGGGCGGCAACGGCGGGAGCGGGGGCACATCCGGGTCCGGCGGCGGTGACGGCGGCGGTGACGGCGGCGCCGGCGTGCCGGGAACCCCCGTGGACAGCGCCACTCCGTCCGCTTCGCCGGCGCCCTCGGCGCCCGCCGCGCCCTCCGGCGCGCCTCCCTCGGTCGCTCCGGTGGCCGCCGGCAGTCCGCTGCCGCCCACACCCGACTGGGCGCTCGGCGCTACGCGCTTCGCCCTCCTGATCGCCCTCGTGGCCGGCCTTGTCGCGGCCGTCTGCGGCCCCCTGCTGCCGAGATTGGCACCGAGGGCCGCGACCGGTGTCCGGGCCCTGCTCACGAGGGGTGGCCCGAACCCGCCCCAAGGAAAGGGGTGATGCCCGCACTCAACTCATCGACAGGTCCGCGCCAACGAACTGTCTGAACCATCGCGCCGGGCATCACCCGGCACAAGCCTAGCCGAGAGGTAATGTCAAGTGAACATCCGAAAGATCGTCGTCGCGGCCATCGGTGCCGCCGGCCTTCTCACCGGCACCATCTGCGGCAGTGTCGCCGTTGCCGACCCGTCCGGCTCGCCGGCCTTCCGCCAGCTGTCCGGTGTGGGCTCCGACACCACCCAGGACGTGATGAACGGCATCGCCAACGCCGTCACCATCAACGGTGTCAAGGTCATCGGCTCGTACAACGCCACCGGCACCGCGAACATCACGACCAAGGACCCCGCCACGACCCCGGGCTGCACCCTTCCCCGCCCGAACGGTTCCGGCGCCGGCCGCTCCACCCTGCTGACCTCGCTGCAGGCCGGCAACGGCTGCCTGGACTTCGCGCGCTCCTCCAGCCTCACGCTGACCGCCGCGAACCCGGGTCTGACCTACGTGCCGTTCGCCGTGGACGGTGTGAGCTACGCGATCACCCCCAGCAGCACCGTGCCGCGCAAGCTCGGCCTGGCCGACCTCAAGGCGATCTACCACTGTGACAAGGACTTCGTGGGCACCGCCCCGAACTTCAAGCTGACGGCGCTCCTGCCGCAGGCGGGTTCGGGCACCCGTTCCTTCTGGGAGTCCCAGGTCGGCATCACCGAGGCCGACGTGGTCGCCGGCGTCTACCCCTGCATCAAGGACACCAAGGCCGGCGCCCCGGTGCAGGAGCACGACGGTCGTGTGCTCGACGACAAGTCGATCGTTCCGTTCTCCATCGCCCAGTACAACTCGCAGTCGTCGCAGACCGTCGCCGACCTGCGCGGCCGGGCGATCCTGGGCACCATCGACGGGCTCGCCCCGACCGTGCTCAACACCAACTTCGGTGTGAAGCGCGACGTCTACAACGTCATCCCGACCAGCAAGATCGGCACGGCGCCCTGGAGCACCGTGTTCGTCGGGTCGAACTCGCTCGTCTGCCAGCAGACCAGCGTGATCAACACCTACGGCTTCGCGGCCAACGCGAACTGCGGTGACACCAGCAAGCAGACCCCCTGACGCGGTCGCTTCTCATCCCCCCATGGATGTCCGAACCATCGCTTTCGCCACTTTCTCATCCTTCCCAGAGGGAGAGCACGACTGTGTTGAAGAACAAGATCTCGCGAGCCCTGGCGGGCGGTCTCGCGGGCACGGTGGCCGTGCTGACGGCCGGGCTGCTGGTAGCCCCCGCGGCGCACGCCGAAGAGATAGGTAGCCTCACGGCCGCGCCCGCGCGCGGCTTCGACACCCAGAGCATGAGCTTCATCACCAACGGTTCCTGCCCGGAGCCGGCCACCAACATCATCATGTCGGTGAAGGGCGAGGGCTTCCCCGCCGAGGGCCAGAACGTCGTCGGCAACTCCGAGGTCGCCATCTACCCGACGACGCCCGAGGGCGGCTTCGAGGTGCCTCTGACCGAGACGATGCGCGACTACGCCAACGAGGCGGGCTTCAGCACGCTTCAGGGCGAGTACTCCTTCACCGTCACCTGCCGCAAGCCCTTCGGTGACACGACCTACGGTGACTTCACCGGGTCGATCTGGTTCACGTCCAACACGACGTACCAGAGCACCGACCCGGACGTGAAGACGGACACGACCACCGCGCTGGCGGTCTCCCCGTCCAGCCCGGCCACCGCCGGCACCCCGGTCACCCTGACCGCGACCGTCGGCCCGGCCGGCGTGGCGGGCGAGGTGCAGTTCAAGGACAACGGCGCCGCCCTCGGCACCCCGAAGTCCGTGACGGGCGGCACCGCGACCCTCACCACGAGCAACCTGTCCTCGGGCAGCCACTCGCTGACGGCCGAGTTCACCCCGTCGGACACGGCCTACGCCGCGTCGCACTCCTCGGCGGTCGACTACCAGGTGAACGCCGCCCCGGCGACGTCCACCACCACCTCGCTGGCGGTCTCCCCGTCCGGCACGGCGCCGCAGTTCAGCCCGGTCAAGCTGAGCGCCACGGTGGCGCCCGCCGCCGCGGCCGGCTCGGTGAAGTTCCAGGACACCGTGGGCGGCACCACCTCCACGCTGGCCACGGTGCCGGTCAACGGTGGCGAGGCCTCCTTCACCACCAGCAGCCTGCCCAAGGGCGACCACGCCTTCTCGGCGACCTTCGTCCCGGCCGACACGGCGGACTACCTCGGTTCGGACTCCGGCGCGATCCCCTACGTGATCGGTGCCTTCAGCGGTGTCTCCGCCTCCGAGGACATCACCACCACCGTCGAGTCCGGTGCGCTGGTCATCAGCGTGGACAACCCGCACGTCACGCTGCCGTCGCCGGTGCTCAACGCCGACGGTGACCTGCTCGCCACCGCGGGCAAGATCAACCCGGTCACGCTGACCGACACCCGCGCCGGCAACCCGGGCTGGTCCGCCAGCGGCCAGGTGACCGACTTCTCCGACGGCGGCACCCACGCCATCAACGGCCAGAACCTCGGCTGGACCCCGAACGTCATCGACCACTCCCCGGCGCAGTCCGTGACGGCCGGTTCCGCGGTCGACCCGGCGCACGGTGCCTCTCCCGAGGACGCGGGTACGGCGGGTCTGAAGTCCTCCCGCTCGCTGGCGATCGGCACCGGTCTCGGCACGGCGCACTTCGGGGCGGACCTCGCCCTGAACGCTCCGACCTCGACCGTGGCCGGCACCTACACCGCGACCCTCACCCTGACGGCCATCTGAGCTGGCAGATGGTCATGGGGCGGTGCCGCCCCCCGGGGCCGCCCCCGGGCCGGGACGGGCAGCGATGCCCGTCCCGGCCTCCGGCCGCCCTCACTCCTCCCGTACTGCCCGCGCCCGAACGGACGACCTGACATGATCACTCGTTCCGCCCGCCGGCTGGCCGCCGTCCTGGCCGCCTGCCTCCTCGCCGTCCTCCCGGCCGCCGAAGCCGCTTCGGCCGCCCCCGCACAGCCGTCCCACGCACGGCCGGCCGCGGACCCCCACGGGCGCACCACCTTCGGCGTCCAGCCTTCGTCCGCGAAGAAGCCCGACGCCCGGCCGAACTTCTCGTACGGCGTGACCCCGGGCGCCGCCGTGCGCGACCACATCGCCGTGTGGAACTACGGCAACGATCCGCTCACGGTGAGCGTGTACGCCGCCGACGCCATCAACACCGCCGAGGGCGGCTTCGACCTGCTCGCGGGCGGCGCCAAGTCCAAGGACGCCGGATCGTGGGTGAAGATCGGCAAGACCCGGGTGACCATTCCGCGCCGCTCGCGGGTCATCGTCCCCTTCACCCTGACCGTCCCGGCCACCGTGACCCCCGGCGACCACGTCGCCGGCATCGTCGCGTCGCTGGCGGGGGTCCGCACCGACAAGAAGGGCGACCGGGTCAAGGTCGACCAGCGGGTCGGCGCCCGTGTCTACGTACGCGTGGCCGGCGAGCTCAAGCCGCAGCTGACCGTGGAGGGCGTGCACACCAGCTACCACGGCACGGCCAACCCCTTCGGGACCGGCTCCGCCACCGTCACGTACACCGTGCGCAACATCGGGAACGTGCGGCTGGGTGCCCGTCAGATCGTGCGGGTCCGCGACCTGTTCGGCGGCACCGCCAAGATCTCCGGCGTGCACGACATGGCGGAGCTGCTGCCCGGTACCTCGCTGCGGTTCACCGCCAAGGCCACCGGCGTCCTGCCCACGGTGCGCGGCACCGCGACCGTGCAGATCGACCCGGTCTCCGTGCGCGGCGACATCAAGCACCCCATCCTGCCCCGCGTGACCCGCACCCAGGGCTTCTGGGCCGTGCCGTGGATCTGGGCGGCCGTCGTGCTGGCCGTCGCCGGCACCGTCCTGGTCGCCTGGATCCGCCGCCGGCGCCGCCGCCGTCCGGGCCCGACCGCCGCGGTGCGGGGTCCCGTCAGCACCAAGTCCGGCAAGACCAAGCGGACGCCCACGGCGAAGGCCGCCGCGCCGGTGGCCATGGTGCTGGCCGCGATGGTGAGCTGGGCGGGCGCCCCGAGCGCCGCCGCGGCCGCGCCCGGCGGCCTCACGGTCACGCCGGCCCGCGGCGTCGCCACACAGCCGATCACGCTCACCGCGGCCGCCCCCTGCCCGGCGGCCGCCACGTACGTCATCGTCCGGGTGCACGGAGCCGGCTTCCCCAAGGACGGCCAGAACGTCGTCGGCAACGCCCCGCTCACCACGTACCCGCAGGGGCCCGGCGGCGGCCTGGCGATCCCGCTCACGTTCACCATGCAGGACTACGCCGCCACGGCCGGCTTCCGCGCCCTGCACGGCACTTACACCTTCACGGCGACCTGCCTCAAGGCGCCCTTCGACGAGAAGGGCCTGCGGGACTTCACCGGGTCGGTGCGCTTCGTCTCCAGGGACACCTACCGCGACGGCACGCAGGCCAAGCCCGAGAACCCCGCCGCGGGCACGCCCGGCGGCGGCCAGGAGGTGCAGGGCATGCAGGGCGGCACGGGCCAGGGCGGACCGTCGGCCCCCGCCGCCCCCGCCGGCCAGAGCACGGGCGCGCCGAGCGGCGCGCCGGCCGGCTCCGCGGTGTCGAACGCTCAGGGCGGCACCTCCGACGCCCCTCTGGTCGCCGCGGCGGACACATCCGGCTCGCACTCCGCGCTCGTCGCCTGGTCGCTCGCGGGCTTCGTCGTCGCCTTCCTGGTGGTCGCCGCCGGTGCGACCCAGTGGGCGCGCGGCCGCAAGGGCCGCGCCGCCCGCGCCGGTTCGGACGACTGAGCGCCTGTCACCACATCGGAAGCTCTACGCAAGAGGAGAGAAGATCGTGCCGATCAGAAGCCTGTCCCGGACGGCAGCGGCCGGCCTCGGGGCCCTGGTACTCGCCGGGGGCGCTGTGGGCCTGCTGGGCGCCACCACCGCCCACGCCGAGGTCCTGGGAACGATGACGGTGACCCCGGCCACCGGGTCCGACACCGCGCTCATGTCCCTGAAGACCGACGGCCTGTGCCCGGAGGCCGCGACCAACATCATCCTTTGGGTGAAGGGCGCCGGCTTCCCCGCCGAGGGCCAGAACCTCGTGGGCAACTCGCCGATAGACATCTACAACCCGACGTCCGAGGGCTTCGAGGTGCCCCTGAGCGAGACGATGCGCGATTACGCCAACGAGGCGGGCATCACGACGCTGCAGGGTCGCTACGACTTCTTTGTGACCTGCCGCAGGCCCTTCGGCGACACCACCTACGGCGACTTCACCGCGCCGATCTGGTTCACCTCCAACACCACGTACCAGGCCAACGACCCGGCCGGTCCGAGCACGACGCCCAGCACGACCCCGAGCACCACGCCGAGCACGACGCCCAGCACGACGCCGACCACCACGCCGACGGACACGGCGACTCCGACCGACACCTCGGAGCCGACCGACACCCCGGAGCCCACGGACACCGGCGAGCCCACCGACACCGGCGAGCCGACCGACACCACCACCCCGACCGACGGCTCCGCGGACGGCGGTTCCACGGACGGGGGTTCCGCGGACGGCGGCACCGAGGGCATCTCCACCGACGTGAGCGGCGGCGGTTCGGGCGGCGGCGCCCTCGCGGCCACCGGCGCCAACGCGGCCATTCTCGGCGGCACCGCCGCCGCCCTGGTCGCGGCCGGATTCGCCGCGGTGCGGATCGCGCGCCGGCGCGGACTGCTCACCTTCCACGACACCCCGAACGACTGAGGCCGGAGACGACCATGATGTCCACCACCGCACGCCGCTGCCTGTCGGCCGGTGTCGCCACCCTGCTCGCCGCGGGCGCGCTCGTCCTCGGCACCTCGGGTGCCGGCGCCGAGGTCCTGGGAACGATGACGGTGACCCCGGCCACCGGGTCCGACACCGCTCTCATGTCCGTGAAGACCCACGGCCTCTGCCCGGAGCCCGCGACCAACATCATCCTTTGGGTGAAGGGCGCCGGTTTCCCCGCAGAGGGCCAGAACCTCGTGGGCAACTCGCCGATAGACATCTACAACCCGACGTCCGAGGGCTTCGAGGTGCCCCTGAGCGAGACGATGCGCGACTACGCCAACGAGGCGGGCATCACGACGCTGCAGGGCCGCTACGACTTCACCGTGACCTGCCGCAGGCCCTTCGGCGAAACCACCTACGGCGACTTCACCGCGCCGATCTGGTTCACCTCCAACACCACGTACCAGAGCACCCCGCCCCAGGCCGCCACCACGACCACCCTGGCCGCCTCCCCGGCGAGCCCGGTCGTCGAGGGCTCCGCCGTGAAGCTGACCGCCACCGTCGCCCCGGCCGGGGCCGCCGGTTCCGTCCGCTTCCTCGACGGCGCGACGCAGATCGGCTCTCCGGTCACCGTGGCGTCCGGCACGGCGTCCCTGAGCACCAGCGCCCTCAAGGCGGGCACCCACTCGCTGAAGGCCGCCTTCACCCCCGCCGACACGGTGGCGTACGGGCCGTCCACCTCGGCGGCCCTGTCCTACACCGTCAAGATCAAGCCCCCGACGGTCGTGACGGCCCCCAAGGTGACCGGCACCGTCAAGGTCGCCTCGACCGTCACCTGCTCCGTGACCTTCGGCGGCGCCACCTCGGTGACCTACGCGTGGCTGAAGGACGGCAAGACGGTCTCCGGCAAGACCGCCAAGACCCTGGGCCTGACCTCCACGGACTACAAGCACAAGATCTCCTGCCGTCCGACCGGGGCCAACAGCACGGGCAAGACCACGGCCACCAGCCCCGCGCTGACCGTGGGCGTCGGCCCGGCCCTCAAGAACGTCACCAAGCCCTCGGTCTCCGGCACCGCCAAGGTCGGCAAGCGCGTCACCGCCAAGGTCGGCACCTGGAAGCCGTCGGGCACCTCCTACAGCTACGTCTGGCGGCGTGACGGCCACACCATCAAGGGCGCCACGCACTCGTCGTACGTCCTGACCAAGTCCGACCGCAAGCACCTGATCTCCGTCCTGGTCACCGCGAAGCGGTCCGGTTACGGCAACGGCAGCACCGTCTCCAAGGCGGTGAGAGTGGGATGACCCCACCCGGCACCCCGGCCCCGGGGGGCGGCCGCCGCGGCCCCCCCCCCCCCCCCCCCCCCGGCGGGGTGAAAAAAAAAAAAACCCCCCCAAACCCCACAAAAGAAGAGAGA
>NZ_JBHXSO010000002.1:194589-290405 GCF_042714775.1 Streptomyces sp. NPDC058691
CGGCCCCCCCGTTCCCCTGGGTGTTGTTTGGGTTTCCCCCCCCCCGGCCCCCCGGCCCGGGGCCGCTTCCGGGGGCCCCGGCCCCGCGGCCCTGGGGGGGGGGGGGGGGCGGGGGGCCCGCACCCCTGTGCCGGAGGCTGAGTCCGAGGCCGGCCGGGTGCGCGTGACGCACTCGGCCGGCCCCGGGCTGCGCGTGGCCGGCGCAGCGCTCAGCATCCTGGCGGCACTGCTCCTCGGTTTCGTCGCCGACGTCGGCCTGCTCGGCCACGTCCGGCACGTCCGCGACCGGCAGGTCGACTACGCCGACCTGCGCGGCCAACTCGCCAACGGCGTCGCCCCCGTGAGCGCGGCGGCGGAGGAGGGCATCACGCCGCTCGGCCCCGGTGTGCCCTTCGCCGTGCTGGAGATCCCGAGGCTGAACCTGCGCGAGGTCGTCGACGAGGGCACCACCGCCCGCACCCTGTCCCGCGGGCCGGGCCACCGTCGCGACACACCCCTGCCCGGCCAGGCCGGGGTCAGCGTCATCATGGGCCGGCAGGGGATGTACGGCGGGCCCTTCCGCAACCTGGACCAAGTGCACGAGGGCTGGGTCATCAAGGTCACCACCGGCCAGGGCACCCACACCTACAAGGTGATCGGCGTGCGCCGCGGCGGCGACCCCCAGCCGCAGGCCGTGGCCCAGGGAGGCGGCCGTCTCACCCTGATCACCGCCGACGGCACGCCCTTCATGCCGTGGGGCATCCTGCGCGTCGACGCCGACCTCGTATCGCCCGCCCAGCCCGCCTCGGCGCCCGCCGTCGCCACGGTCGCCCTGCCGGACGACGAGAAGCCCATGGCCGTCCAGAAGTCCGCCTGGCTGCCCCTGGTCCTGTGGGGTCAGGCCCTTGTGGCCGCGGCGGCCCTGCTCGCGTGGGCCCACGCCCGCTGGGGACGGCGGCACGCCTGGGTCGTGGGTGTTCCCGTGCTCGGCGTGCTCGGCCTGCTCGTCGCGGACAACGCCGCGCTGCTCCTGCCCAACCTGATGTGAGGACCCGCCCGTGACCGAGACCACCATCCCGCTCCCGCCGATCCCCGAGGACGCCGTCCTGGGCGCCACCATCGAAGCCCGCCGCGTCTCCTGCTGGTTCGGCGACCACAAGGTCCTCGAACAGGTCTCCCTGACCATGCCCGCCGGGCAGGTGACCGCCCTCATCGGCCCGTCCGGCTGCGGCAAGTCGACCTTCCTGCGCACCCTGAACCGCATGCACGAACTCGTCCCGTCCGCGTCGCTGGCCGGCGAGGTCCTGCTGGACGGCGAGGACATCTACGCCGCCGGCCGCCGCCTCACCGAGGCCCGCCGCCGTATCGGGATGGTCTTCCAGAAGCCCAACCCGTTCCCGGCGATGTCCATCTACGACAACGTCACCGCGGGCCTGAAGCTCACCGGGCTGCGCGTGCGCAGCGGCGCCAAGGACGACCTCGTCGAGGAGTGCCTCACCAAGGCGGGCCTGTGGAAGGAGGTCAGGTCCCGGCTCCGGCAGCCCGGCGGCGCCCTGTCCGGCGGCCAGCAGCAGCGGCTGTGCATCGCCCGGTCGCTGGCCGTGCGCCCCAAGGTGCTGCTGATGGACGAGCCCTGCTCGGCGCTGGACCCGACGTCCACCCGGCGCATCGAGGAGACGATCCGCGAACTGGCCGACGAGGTCACCATCGTGATCGTCACCCACAACATGCAGCAGGCCGCCCGCGTCTCCGACCAGTGCGCGTTCTTCCTGGCCGAACAGGGCACCCCCGGCGGCATCGTGGAGCACGGCCTCACCACGACCATGTTCTCCACGCCCACCGATCCGCGTACCGCGGACTACGTGGAGGGCCGCTTCGGGTAAGGGAAGGCCATGCCTCCTCAACCGGTCCGTGGAGTCCTCGCCGTCGTCGGCTCGGCCGCCGACGGCGTCGAGTCCCTGCGCGGCGGCCTCGTGCTGCCCGCCCTCGCCCGCGGCTGGCGGGTGGCCGTCACCCTCACGCCCGCCGCGGCCCGCTGGCTGCGCCCCCTCGGCGAGATCGACCGCCTGGAGCGCGCCACGGGCCTGCCGGTGCGCGACGCGCCCCGGCTGCCCACCGAGGCCCGGCCCCACCCGGCCGCGGACTGCCACATCGTGGCGCCCGCCACCGCCAACACCGTCGCCAAACTCGCCCTCGGCATCGGCGACAACCAGGCCCTCACCCAGACCTGCGAGGCCCTCGGCACCCCGGGCGTCCCGGTCGTCGTCCTGCCCGCGGTGAACGCCGCCCACGCCCGGCACCCGGCGTGGCAGCGCCACCTCGCCACGCTCCGCGAGGCCGGCGTCCACCTCGTCGACGACCCGCCCGCCCACCCGCTCCCCGAGCCCCGCGCGTCCCCCACCGCGGCCGAACTCCCCTGGGCCGCCGTACTCGAAGCGCTGGACCGCGTCACCGCCGCCTGAACGCGGGCGGCCGTGCCGCCCGGCCAGTTGGCGCACACGCAGTGCGACCTGCCCGGCACGCGACCAGCTCGTCGCCATGAGCGCATGACCGTCCGAGATGTTGATCACGGATGCCCAGGGCGACGCGTCGTCGGCGTCCGACTCGGGGAATTGGGCGGTCAGTTCCCGATGGAAGGCGCGCCTACCTCCGGCGCCCCGGCCACACCCGGACGGCTTCAGTGGTCGCAGAGGTCCGCCTCGGCCCAGACGACCTTGCCGCCCGACACCGAACGGGAACCCCACCGGCGGGACATCTGGGCGACCAGGAAGAGGCCGCGGCCGTTCTCGTCGATGGTGCGGGCGTGCCGCAGACGTGGGGAGCAGACGTCGGTGTCGAAGACCTCGCAGGTGAGAACGGTGTGCTGGATCAGGCGCAGACCGACCGGGCCGGTGCTGTGGCGGACGGCGTTGGTGACCAGTTCGCTGACGATCAGCTTCGTGGACTCCCCGAGACCTTCCAGGCCCCATTCGTCCAGCTGGAAGGCCGCCAGGTTACGGGCGTGGCGCACGGCGGTCTCGTCACGGGGCAGCGTCCACGAGGCGACCTGGGCCGGGCTGAGGGAGCGGGTGCGGACCAGGAGCAGGGTGACGTCGTCGCACGGTGCCTGGGCCGGGAAGGACGCCGTCGCGAGGTCGCAGAGGTCTTCCAGGGACCGGCCCGGTTGTGCGAGGGAGGCGCCGAGGCGGTGCATTCCCTCGTCGATGTCGTGGCCGCGGGCCTCGATCAGGCCGTCGGTGTACAGGGCGAGGAGGCTTCCCTCGGGCAGTTCCAGCTCCACGGACTCGAAGGGGACCCCCAGCCCGATGCCCAGCGGGGTTCCGGCGGGAAGTTCCGGGAAGGTGACCCGGCCCTGGGGATCGATGATCGCGGGCGGGGGATGCCCGGCCCGTGCCATGGTGCAGCGGCGGGTGGCCGGGTCGTACACGGCGTACAAGCAGGTGGCACCCACCGCCGCGGGGGCCTGGTCGGGCAGGTCGGCGTCCTCGTCGGCCAGGCGCTGGACCGTGTCGTCGAGGTGGGCCAGCAGTTCGTCGGGCGGCAGGTCCATGTCCGCGAGCGTCTGTACGGCCGTGCGGAGCCTGCCCATGGCCGCGGCGGCGTGGAGGCCGTGCCCGACCACATCGCCCACGACCAGGCCCACCCGCGCGCCGGACAGCGGGATGACGTCGAACCAGTCGCCACCGACACCGTGGTCCATGTCGGCGGGCAGGTAGCGCGACGCCGCCTCGACCGCCGTACCGCCCCGCAGACGGCGGGGGAGCAGATTGCGCTGGAGCGCGAGGGCCGCCGTGTGCTCACGGGCGTACTGGCGGGCGTTGTCCAGCGAGACCGCTGCGCGGTTGACGAGCTCCTCGGCCAGCAGCCGGTCGGCCTCCTGGAACGGCATCGGGTCCTGTGTACGGATGAACAGCACCATGCCCAGCACGGTGCGCCGCGCCCGGATGGGCACGATCATCAGCGAGTGCATGCCGTTCTCGTGGACCTTCCGCGCCAGTGCCGGGATCTTGTCGATCCAGATGCCCGGAGCGGTGTCCAGGATCGGCTCCAGATAGGGCTTCCCGGTCTGCAGGACATCACTGAAGGGCGAGTCGGGCGGTACGGGGACCGGCTCGCCGCGCACCCAGGGCGATTCCGGGGCCCCTCGGTGGACCGAGGCCAGCCCGGCGCGCCGGAAGACGGGAAGGCGATCGCCCGTGGGACCGACGCGGACCGGGGGCCCCTCGCCGAACGGGACCGACTGCTCCAGATCGACGGCGACGTAGTCGGCGAGCAGGGGCACGGCGAGCTCGGCCAGTTCCTGGCTGGTCTGCATCACGTCCAAGGTGCTGCCGAGGCGCGCGGTGGCCTCGCCGAGTACGGCCAAGCGCTCGCGCACCCGCCGGCTCTCGGTGACGTCGACGCTGATGACGCACACCCCGAGCGGTTCGCCGTCGGCGCCCTGCAGGCAGTGGAACGAGGCCGCGAACGGGTGCTCCGGGCCCAGCGTCGTCGGCAGCCACGTCCGGTACTCGTGGACCTTGGTCGTACCGCTCTGGAGCACCTGCCGCATCACCGCCTCGAGCGCTTCGGCCTTGGCGCCGGGCAGCGCGTCGGTGAACCGGCTTCCGAGCCGGCGGTCCAGGGGGATGCCGTCGTGGCTCTCCATCACCTCGTTCGCCCAGGTGCACCGCAGCTGCCGGTCGCGAATGACGATGCCGATCGGCGCGCGGGTGAGAAGCGATCCCCGCACCGATCCGGCCGCCGCTTCCCCGGACTGCGCGCCGACGTCGCCCACGGACGCGAGCCACCGCGTCGTTCCGTGCGGCCCCCGAACCATCGAGAACCGCAGCCCGACGTCGATCGTGCGACCGTGCCGGTCGCGCACCTCCGGCGTACCCGACCAGCCGTTGTCGGCCCGGCACTGCTCGACGAACGCCGACACCGTCGGCGCCTCCCCGAATGACGGGAGCAGGACCGCGGCGGACCGGCCCACCACATCGCGGGCGGCATATCCGACCAGCCGCTCGGCGGCCAGTGTCCATGCGACCACCGTCCCCCGCTCGTCGAGCAGCGCGATCGCCGAGTCGGACACCCCGGACGCGTCCGTGTGATCACTGACGGTCACCGTGTCGGTCGTGGTCATCGTGGTCATCGCACTTTCTTCCTCGGGCAGGGTGGGGCGGCGTGCGGCAGTGCACCTGGTTGTCGGTCCAGACGCGATGCGTCCTGCGATATGTCTGTTTCGTGCCATTTACGTGACTGACCGAACAGGGTCCGGATCTGTGACAAGGCGCGGTGGGGCCGGGGCGACGCGCGGGCTCACCGAGGCAGCAGGAAAGCCCCTGCCTGAGGGGCTTCCCTGCCGGTGCGGTTACGGGTTCCGCGGCTTGCGCGCTGCCCGGGCCCGACCGCGCAGACGCACGTCGCCGAGCACGCGGAGGGCGGTGAGCCGGCCGGATGTGGCGTTGTTGCCCGCGCCGGGCCACGTCGCCGCACCGGTCAGATACAGACCGGGGATCGCCGTGCGGTAGCCGCTGTGCCCCGGCATCGGCCGGAAGAGGAAATTCTGGGAGAGGTGGTGGCTGCCGGCGACGCTGTCGCCCCCGACGAGGTTCGGATCGGCCGCTTCCAGGTCCTGAGGGGTGTAAGCGGTGGCGCCGATGATCCGTGACCGGCAACCGGGCGCGTAGTGCTCGAGCTTGGCCAGTACGCGGTCGGTCATCGCCCCGACCGCTTCGGGCCAGCCGGTGTGCCGAATGGCTCCGGCCGCATCCCCGCGGATCACCGAGGGCACCGTGCGGATCTGGATCCACACGACGCAGCGGCCCTCCGGGGCCCTCGTCGGGTCGATCGCCGAGGTCTGTCCCACGACGAGCAGCGGGTCCGCGGGCAGGAGCCCGGCCTGGGTCTCGGTATAGGTGCGGGCCAGATCGTCGACGTACGGTGCCACGTGCACGTAGCCGAAACCTGCCAGTTCGTCTCCTGCCGCCCAGGGCAACGGCCCGGCAAGCGCGAGGTGCAGCATCATGGTGCCGGGGCCGTACCGGTAGCGACGTGCTTTGCGCCGCACGTGCGCGGGCACCTGCTCGGATTCCAGCAGCCGCTCGTACAGGGCCGCGGGCCCGACGTCCGCGATCACGGCGCGGCGCGCCGTCAGGGTGCCGCCGTCGGCGCAGCGCACACCGACGGCCCGGCCGCTCCGGCACAGGACGCGATCCACCTCCGCACCGGTGCGGATCTCGCCGCCGCGCTCCGCCAGTACCGCGGCGAGCGCTTGGGGCAGTCGCTGTGCGCCCCCTTCGACGACGGACATGCCGTTCTCCATGTCGGCGAACATCTCCAGGAGCGGGAACATCGCGCCGCCGGCCACGTCCGGGCCGAAGTCCAGGTGCATGCCCCAGCAAGCCGCCATGGCCCGTGCCTCCCTGGTGGTGAACCAGGTCTCGCCCAGCTCCCGGGTACTCATCAGCAGCGTGTGGACGAGTTCCCCCG
The DNA here is from genome assembly GCF_042714775.1 of Streptomyces sp. NPDC058691. Lineage (NCBI taxonomy): Bacteria > Bacillati > Actinomycetota > Actinomycetes > Kitasatosporales > Streptomycetaceae > Streptomyces > Streptomyces sp. NPDC058691. The sequence continues at coordinate 201,043 of NZ_JBHXSO010000002.1, forward strand.
CGCCGCGCAGCCCGTGGCGGCGCAGTAGGTCCAGCACCTGCCGAACCGCCTGGGCCGACGGCACGGCGGTTCCGTAGAGGCCGAACAAGTACGGGGCGAATTGCCTGTACCGCTGATAGAGGCCGGCGAAGCCGTCGGCATCGCCGGTGTCGTGTGCCGCCAACTGCCCAAGGGTGCGCGGGTAGTCGGAATGGACCCGCAGGCTCAGTCCGTCAGGGAAGACGTTGGCGTAGGGGCGGTCGGTACTGGCGAAGGTCAGCCCGTGGCGCGACAGATCGGGAGCGAAGTCGGCATAGGCCCGGGATCCGAGGAAGAGGTTCTGGTTGGTGGAGTACAGATCGTGCGTGAACCCGGGCGAGGTGATCTCACCGCTCGCGATGGCACCGCCCACCGCGGCGTTGCGCTCCAGCACTGCCACCGACCACCCGGCGCGGGCCAGGTGGGCCGCGACGAGCCCGTTGTGGCCGCCGCCGATGACGACCGCGTCGTAGGAGCCTGTTGCGTTCATGCCCTGGGTTCCCTGCCACTCTCCCTCTCCCCATGCTCCTCCCGTGGCAGCGGAACGCAACATCGCGGCGGCTCGGGTGCCGGGGTTCGGCGTCGGCGCGGTTCAAGGCCTTTCCAACGGCGGCGTGTTGGCGCACGCCGCGGCAGGGACCGTCACGGAGGGTTGGCCGCCGCCCGGCAGGCACCGCTCGCTGCGCCGCCCGGCACACCGGCCCCGGACAGGCCGCTCACACAGCCTTGCCAGTCGCCGATCACCCCACGGGTGCACGACGCTCTGACGGCATCCGACGCGTCGACGCCCGTCAGTTGGACCATGTTCATGCAGGACGGGATGTCCGCGTGGGCGACGGGGACGGCGAAAGCCGCGCCGCCGAGTGCGATGGTCAGGCCGGTGAGGACACCGGCGATACGGGCTGACGTGCGCATGGGAGGCACCTGCTCTCCGGAACTGGTCGGGGCTCTCAGGGCGCCGAGCAGCGGACCCCATCGGTGCACGACCGGGGACCCGGGCCCCCGCACCCGTCGGCTCGGCAGAACCGCCCCTCCTTCGTCCGACACTAGAACAGCCCGCCACCGCACGCACTCCGGCCCCGAGGCGCCGGCGCCCCTCCTCAGGGGCGTGCGTCACCCCGGTTCACGCAGTGGTACGAGCCGTCGTCATCGCGCACCACACTGTCGTACGACCAGCAGTGAAGCGCGGGCGCCAGCGTCCACATCCGCAGTGATATGAGGACACCGAGGCAGGCGACAGCGGCCCATCCGCCGTACGACCGCCATCCGCTGAGCGCCAGCCCGCCGACGGTCACCAAGGCCCCGAACGCCAACAGGCAGACGACCAGCGGCCCCTGATTCTCCCGCAGCCCGGGACCCGTCTCCATCTCGATGCTCCCCGCGATGCCGAACAGCACCACAGACGCGGCACAGCCGAAGACGAAGGCAACCAGGCAGCCACGGGCGACCCGCATGAAGGGCTCGGCCCCGGCCTCACCCCGCTCGACAGACTGCCCCTGCTCCATGGCTTCTCCTCATCCGCGGCCGGCCGCGATCGTAACGGGCCGGCACACGGCGCCGCAGGAGCCGTTCACGGGCTCTGCCACTTTCCTTGCAGGCAAACCCCCTCGACCTATAAATTGATCTTCGCCGTGCGGGCGCAAGCCGGAATGCAGGGTCGCAAGACCTCCTTTGCCGAGCGGCGAGAGAAAGACATCATGATTGAAGCGTCGATCCGCGCTGTGGCCGGCCTCATCCCCGTTTTCGCGGCGGTGGCGGTTCTCATCGCCGTACCGGTGGCGCTGCTGGCACGGGCCAAGAAGTGGCCGACAACAGCGGTCACCCTTTGGTCCGTGTCGCTGGCAGGCGTTCTTGCGGTAACCCTTCTGCCAGGCGGGATGGGTAATTCGGGCGGAGATATCACCTGTTACATCGGCCCGTCTTTCAGGGGTGTGCTGTCCACGACCCCGGGGCAGTTGAACGTGCTGCTCTTCGTTCCCGTCAGCGCCTTCGGGGTGAGTGCCTTCCGGCGGCCGGTGCCCGTACTCGGCGGCGGCCTGCTGCTCTCCGGCGGTGTCGAACTGCTCCAGGCGCTCCTGCCACTCGGCCGGTCGTGCGGTTACTCCGACCTCGCGGCCAACACGCTCGGCACGGTTGCCGGTGTGCTCTGCGGCCTGGCCTGGCTTGCCATCAGGCGGCGTGGGCCGGCTATCTCCTGGCGGGAGACGAGACGATCCATCTCCTGTCTCGGCGCCGGCGGGGCGGTGGTCGCCGCGGCACTTTGCTTCGGGGTCACGCCCCTCCACGCGGGTGCCGAAGCCGTCGGGGCGACAGCGGAACAAGACAGGTGGGCGCGCAGCGTCGCAGTCCAGGTGTACGGCCCCGACACCAAGGTGGTCCAGGTCAAGCAGCGAGAGGCAGCACCAGGTTTTCCAGGAAAAGTGGATGTCACCACCGACCAGGGAAATCTGATGCTTCTGTGGCCCGAACGCAAGATTCAGAGCGTATTCTCCGTCGACAGCAAGGACGATGGAGGGTCTCTCACGGCCGAGCAGGCGCGGGCGGTCGGTGAGCGATTCGCGGAAAAGTGGTACGCGGACGAGATCCGAGGAGGCAGGGCCACCTTTGATCCCCTCGCAAAAAATGGGGCCCCTTACGTATTGAGCTATCGTCGCTACAAAGACGACGTCATGATGCCCCTGCGACTCGACATCACGGTCACGTCGTCCGGCCGCATCATGGAAATCAACGCCCGCCTCCTCCCCGACCCCGACCTGCCCAAGCCAGAGCTGAGCGAGGCGGCGGCGAAGAAGCGTGCCGAACAATTGTCCGGCATGAAAGCCGGGGACCCGGCCTTCATGATCGCCCAAGAGGTCTTCGGGGCCTGGCGTCCGGTTTGGGTCATCAACATGATCCAGGACGGAGAATCCGGCCCTCACGGCACTGCTGTGCATCTGGACGCGATTTCCGGCCAGATGGTTCAGTCCCAGGAATAGGTGAGTGTCCCGGGGCGAGCGCGGCGAGTTACCCGCGAAAACCCGGTGCCGGCCGGCAGGACTCGAACCTGCTCTCGTCCGGCTGTCCGGCCAGCTTCTGGTCGACCGTTCGACCTGCTCCGCAGATAGCTGCGGTGAACCAATCGAGGCGCACTGCGACACACATTCGACAGAGCCGTGAGTACGCGCCGTTGGAGACGCCTCGCCTTCTACGGGCGATCCGCATGCGTGCTCACAGTTCGATGAAGGGTGCCCGCGGTTTCCGCTGCCAAGCGACGAATATCGCTGGACCGGGCGCTCGCCGGTCCCGATACTCACCATCGTGATCGCGCTGCCTGTGCTGTGGCTGTACGGGGCGTCCGGGGTCGGGAAGACCACCGTGGCCTGGGAGGTGTTCGTCCAGCTCGCCAGGGTGGGCGCGCCCACCGGATATGTGGACATCGACCAGATCGGGATGTGCTACGCGCCGCCGACGCCACGACACTGGGCGCCCGAGCCGGACACGGATCCGGGCCGCCATCGGCTCAAAGCGCGCACTCTCGACGCGGTAGTGGCCAACTTCCGCGACGCGGGTGCGAGGTTCTTGGTCGTTCCGGGCGTCACCGACCCTGATCGCGGAGTGGAAGCCGACCTCGTGCCGCACGCTACGGTGACGGCCTGCCGACTGCGAGCAGAGCCGGCGGAGCTGCGCCGGCGACTGGCTGCCCGCGGTCGCCCGAACGACGATTTCACAGAGCAGCTCGCGTACGCCGACGCCCTTGACCGTGCCTTCCCGACCGGCCTGTGCATCGACACGACCGGTCTGACCGTCGCCGAGGTCGCCGACCGCGTCCGCACGCGCACCGGCTGGCCCTGTCCGCGGGAACGGGTGGAAAACCCGAGCACGATGCGACGGGAACCGGACCGCACGCCGGGCAGCATCCTCTGGCTGTGCGGGCCGGCCGCCATCGGCAAGTCCACGGTCGGCTGGGAGGTGTACCAGCAGGTTCGCCGGGCCGGTGTGCACGCCGCATTCGTTGACCTCGACCAGATCGGCTTCCACCGCCCCATCCCGACCGACGACCCGGGCAACCACCGGCTCAAGGCCGCCAACCTGGCCGCGGTCTGGGGCACGTTTCGGGCCAACGGAGCGGAATGTCTGATCGCCGTCGGCCCACTCGGCCGGCCCGAGGACATGAGGGCGTACACCGCAGCGCTGCCCGCCGCCACGATCACCCTGTGCCAACTGCGCGCCGGCCAGGGAACACTGGCCGACCGAGCCATGCGCCGGGGCCGAGGCATCACTCCGGCCCCGGGGCTCGCCGGCGACCAACTGATCGGCCAACCGCAGGCACGACTACGCGAGATCTCCGATCAGGCGGCACGGAACCTCGACGCCTTGGACGGGTTTGGTGATCTGCAAGTGGGCACCGACGACCGGCCCGCAAACGAGATTGCCGCAGAGATCCTCGGGCGTACTCGATGGCCTTCGCCGGTTCACTGAGGCTCCGCTTTGCGGGGAGCCCGTTGCCGCCTACGGATGGCTCCGCCCTGAGAGGCCGGATCACGTGCGGACGAGTACTTCTTCTCGAACAGAATGCCGGCATGACGGTGATCTCGATTGGTGCTGAGCAGGTCGCCGCTGCAGTCGACGCCCGGAGCTGTGAGGGGTTCGCCCTGATTGCGCTCGATGGCATGGGGGGTTCCGGGAAATCGACCCTGGCGGGGGCTCTTGCCGAGTTGGGCGGCGCCGTGGTTGTGCATGGTGACGACTTCTACCGCCCCATGGACGCGGAGGAGCGCGCCAGGCTGGATCCTGTGCAGGGCTACCACCGTTACTTCGACTGGCAGCGACTGCGCGAGGAGGTGCTCGCCCCCCTTGCCGGTGGCTGCGAGGCCGCCTACCGGCGCTACGACTGGAGTACCGGGGCCCTGGCGCCGGACGAGATCCACACCGTCTCCCGCTCGGGCTTGGTCGTGGTCGAGGGCGTGTGCACCGCCCGGCCCGAACTTGCCGACCACTACGACCTGGTGGTCCATGTGGACACCCCGCGCGAGGAATCCCTGCGCCGGCTCCGCGAGCGCGGTCACGATCACGGCCCGATCGACTGGGAGTCCCGCCGGCGCCTGGCCGAAGAGCACTACCTGGCTGTGACCCGCCTTCAGGAACGGGCCGACTTGGTGCTCCCCGGGCACTGAACTGTCCCCGTGCGCTGGGTTCTCGCCGGCAAGCCGTATCGCGAGCCGTTCCCGACTTCGGCTCCGGCGGCCTCCTTCCGCGCGGAACCGGTGTCCGCCACTTGCCGCGGCGAGGCCTCTCCTGGGCTGGATCCGCCGCCGTCCCCGCGGCGGCCGACGGCTGCACGCCTTCTTCGCCACGCTCTACTACGCGGGGCCCCGTCCCGGAGGCAGCGGTGGCCATGCGCGTCCTGAACGTCCGGCTGCCGGCAGGGGACGACGAAGACGTCCTCGTGGGGTCGGTTTTCCGCCGGGCCTGACGCTCCGCCCGGCAGCAGGTGCTCGCCCCGGCGGAGTTCGCCTCGCCGCTCGGAAAGCGCGTGTGTATGACCTGCGCATACCTGCTTGACGACGTGGCTGAACGCGGGGATTCCGCCGGCGCAGGTGGCCAAGTGGGCGGGCAACGGCGTCCCCGTCCTGCTTGCCACCTACGCGCGTTGTATCTCCGGTCGGCTCGGAGATCATCAGAGGCGGATCGAGGCCGGGGGAGACCTCCCCGATCCGGACGAAGATCGCTGAACGGCTGCGAAAACTTCGGCGCGTATTCGACAGAGCCACCCGCGAACACCCGGTGACAGCCGGACAGCGTCGGACCGTTCTCATGATCACCCGGGGGAGTTCCGGCGCTGCGGCGCTCGCTCCGGCAGGCGTGCGACCAGCAAAAAGCCCCTCCCTGGGGGAGGGGCGCAAGACGTGCCCCCGGCAGGACTCGAACCTGCGGCCAAGCGCTTAGAAGGCGCCTGCTCTATCCACTGAGCTACGGGGGCCGGACGATGGCCGCGACCGAACCCGCCCCTTGGTGTCGACGGTATCCGTGACCTTGCCGGGGACAAGGATAGGGCGCGGCTGATGTGCGGCCGGTTGCTTCGCCTTCATGACACGTTGTGTAGGTTCGGTGAAGCGGTCTGATAATCGCAGGCAGGTGCGAATGTCGCACCAGTTTTGACGCCCCAGTCGGCGGCTGTTGTGTACTCGTTATGCCGCTGTCTCTCGCGGCCCATCCGCCCCGTTGGGACCCTCTTGCGGGCCGAAAGGCGTGAAGTACGCGAAATACACTTCAAAAACCCACCAAAATGGGGCATTCTGCGTCTGTGGCGATCTTGGACACGAGGCCCGAGCTGCTGGACGTGCTCTCCGCGATGCGCGACCGCGTTGACGCCGCGCGCTTTCCTCTCCCGATTCCCGGCGCGGAGCGGGCCTGCCGCACGCGCCGGGAGCTGCTGGCGCAGCTCGACGACTATCTGGTGCCCCGGTTGCGGGCGCCGGAGGCGCCGTTGCTGGCGGTGGTCGGCGGGTCGACGGGCGCGGGGAAGTCGACGCTGGTCAACTCGCTGATCGGGCGGCGGGTGAGCGACGCGGGGGTGCTGCGGCCGACGACGCGAACACCGGTGCTGGTGTGCCATCCGGAGGACCGGGCGTGGTTCGCCGATCCGCGGGTGCTGCCGGGGCTGGCGCGAGCCTGGGCACCGCGGCCGCGCGCCGCGAGCGACGCGGACGACGGGGGCCGTGAGGCGGACGACGACAATGCCGCCTCCGACGGCCCGCTGTGGCTCCGGCTGGAGACCGACGACACCTTGCCGCGCGGGCTGGCGCTGCTCGACGCGCCCGACATCGACTCCCTCGTCGTGCGCAACCGCGAACTCGCCGCCGAGCTGCTCTGCGCCGCCGACATCTGGATCCTGGTGACCACCGCGGCCCGGTACGCCGACGCGGTGCCGTGGCATCTGCTGCGCACCGCCAAGGAGTACGACGTCACCCTGGCCACCGTGCTGGACCGGGTGCCGCACCAGATCCTCGACGACGTCTCCGACCACTACGCCGCGCTGCTGGACCGGGCCGGACTCGGGGACGTACCGCGCTTCACCGTGCCGGAGCTGCCGGAGTCGGCGGGCGGCGGCGGGCTGTTGCCGCACACCGCCGTGGCCGCGCTCGGCAGCTGGCTCGCCCACTGCGCGGAGGACCCGGCAGCGCGGCACCAGGCGGCCCGGCGCACCGCGTCCGGCGTGCTCGGCTCGCTCGACAGCCGGCTGCCGGAACTCGCGGGCGCGTCCGCCGCCCAGCACGCGGCGGCGACGCGCCTGGCACGGTACGTGGACGACGCGTACGACGCGGCGCAGGACGCCTTCGACGAGGCCGTGACCTCGGGGGCGGCGCTCGCCGGCGAGGCGCTGGCGTGCTGGCGCGGCTACCCGGACTGCGGCTCCGTGGCCCTGCAGAGCGCGCTCGCCGACGGCCTGGCGGTACTCCTGCGCACGCGGATCACCGCCGCCGACGAACGCATCCTGGACGGCTGGCGGCGCGACCGCGCGGGCAGTGCCCCTCTGGAGGCGGCCATCGGGATGCCCGCCGACGAGGGCCTCGAGGACCGCATCGAGGAGGCCGTCGCCGACTGGAGCTGGAACCTGAGCAGGATCGCGTACGAGGCCGTGAGTTCCGCGCCCGAGGACGTGGACCCCGAGGACGCGGCCGCGCTGCTCGGTGTCGTCCTGCTCGGTGGCCGCGCGGGCACCCCCGCCGGTGAACGGCTCGCCACGCTGGGCGGGGCCTTGGCCGCGCTGCGGGCCGGCGACCGGGCGCGCGAGGCGCTGGACCGGATCGTCGGGGAACTGCTGGACGCCGAACGCGAGCGCCGCATGCGGCCGGTGGACGCCCTGGACGTCACGGCGGGCCAGCAGGCATCCCTGATCGCGGAGCTCTCCGTGATGCAGAAGTCGTACGGACACTGGGAGAGGTGAGCGGGTGCTCGCGGAACGGGTGGACGCGCTGTCGGAACTGCTGGGGCTGTCGCGCACGCGGGTGAGCCCTGAGGCGCTGGACGGGGCCGGGGAGCTCCTGGAACGGGTCGGCGACCGGCGCAGGCTGTCGGCGGACCACACCGTGGTGGCGCTCGCCGGAGCGACGGGCAGCGGGAAGTCGTCGCTGTTCAACGCCCTGACCGGGCTGGATCTCGCGCGCGTCGGCGTGCGCCGGCCCACGACGTCCGAGCCGGTGGCCTGCGCCTGGGACCCCCGGGGCGCGGCCGGGCTGCTGGACCGGCTCGGCATCCCGCCGCGGCACCGGCACGCCCGGCACAGCGTGCTCGACGGCGCGCACCCGGCGGGGGAGGGGGGCACGGAACACGACGGGACCGTCGGGACCTTCGGATCCGGCGGCCTCGGCGGGCTCGTTCTGCTCGACCTCCCCGACCACGACTCGGCGGCGCTGACCCACCGCGACCAGGTGGACCGGCTGCTCACCCTGGTCGATGTCGTCGTGTGGGTGCTGGACCCGGAGAAGTACGCGGACGCGTCCGTGCACGAACGCTATCTGCGGCCGCTCGCCGGGCACGCCGACGTCACCCTCGTCGTCCTGAACCAGACCGACCGGCTGCCGGGCGACTCCGCGGAACTCGTCCTGGACGATCTGCGCCGCCTCCTGGACGAGGACGGCCTCGCGGTCGGCGAGCACGGCGAGGACGGCGCCATGGTGCTGGCCACCTCCGCGCTGAGCGGTGACGGCGTGCCCGAACTGCGGTCGGCGATCGGGCAGATCGTGGCGGAGCGCGCCGCGGCGGGCCGGCGGCTGTCGGCGGACGTGGACGGGCTCGCCGAACGACTGCGCCCGCTGTACGTCGCGGAGGGCGCCACAGGCCTGACGGACGCGGCACGCGAGGACTTCGCGGTCCGGCTCGCACAGGCGGTCGGCGCCGGGGCCGCCGGGCGGACCGCCGAACGGGAGTGGCTCCGGGCCGCCGACGAGGCGTGCGGGACACCGTGGAGACGGCTGCCGGGCCTCGGCCGCGGGGGTGCACGGGCCTCGGCCGGGGACGGGCCGCACGACGTGACGCCGGGCGGGCGGCGTCCCGCACTCGCCGCGTCGCGGGCGGCTGTGGAGGACGCGGTGCGCATGGTCGCGGCGGACGCGGCCGTGGGACTGCCCGCCCCCTGGGCGCAGGCGGTCCGCGAGGCGGCCCGGCGCGGCGGTGACGCTCTGCCGGAGGCGCTGGACGCCGCGGCGGATCGCGCCGAGCCTGGCGAGCCGGGGCGGCCGGGCTGGTGGTCCGCGGTGGGCACGGCGCAGTGGCTGCTGGCGCTGCTGGTGATGGCGGGCACCCTGTGCGGCGCCGCGGCCGCGGCGGGTGCGGTGGGCGCGCCGTGGTGGCTGTCGCTGGTGCTGCTGGGTGCCGGGGCGGGCGGCGGGCCCGCGCTGGCCCGGGCCGGCCACTTCGCGGCGCGCGGTCCGGCCAGGCGGCACGGGCAGGCGGCGGAGCGCCGGCTGGCGGACGCGGCGGCCGACTGCGGCCGGGCCCGAGTGCTGGAGCCGGTCGCGGCGGAGCTGCTGCGCTACCGGGAAGTGCGGGAGCAGTACGGGGTTCTGGCCGGTCGCCACTTCCGGGTGACGGAGTTGTCCACAACCGGGTAGTAATCCACAGGTTGAATCCGATTTCTCCATGGCTGCCGTCGGCGGGGCACGATGTCCTTGTCGCGCGGACGGCGGCGAAAGGGCCGCCGGCGGTGGCACGAAAACAAGGGGGAATCGGTTGTGAGCGAGACGCTGGTCACGGTCGTCGGAAATGTCGCGACTCGGCCGGAATTCAGGAAGACGCCGACGGGTGTGCCGGTGGCCCGATTCCGTCTGGCCGCCACCGCGCGTCGTTTTGACCGGGAGCGCGGCGGCTGGTCGGACGGTCACACCAGTTTCTACACGGTGTGGGCCTGGCGGTCACTCGGGGAGCACGTGGTGGCCTCGGTGGGGGTGGGAGAACCCCTGCTGGTCCAGGGGCGGCTGAGGGTGCGTGAGGAAGAGCGGGACGGCAAGCGCTGGATCTCGGCCGACATCGACGCGGTCGCCGCGGGCCACGACCTGACCCGGGGGACGTCGGCGTTCCGCCGTGTGGCCCTGCCCCGAACGGAGTTGACGGTTCCGCAGCAGGCGCCGGGGGGCGGGGAATCCATGCCGGCGGACCCGGCGGCAGTCCTGTCCGGATAATCCGGACAGCGGGTATTTCGCACCACGCGAACGCGCGAGGATTTATCGACAATCTCGCGTTCACACGTACGCGCCGGTAACGATTGCGATTCGAATTCCCGGGCCACCGTGAATCCTGATGGCTTTGATACGTGTGCTTCCTAGGATTCTGCGGGTACCCCGGCGTTCCACGGGGATCCACAGCTGTCGGCGAGGCACGTGCCCCACGACCGGCCTCGCCCGGAGGGGAATTTCATGTTCACTGTACGGAGGCGGGGAGCTGCCCGTCTTGCCGCCGCGATAGTGGCCTCCGGCCTCATCGCGGTCGGTTCCATGGCCGGCGCCGGGTCCGCTGCGGCGGACGACGCGACCCCCACCGCGGGCGCCAAGGCCACTCTCGGCGGTCTCAAGACCTTCGACAAGGCCGTCATCCACGACAACGGCAAGGACGAGAAGGTCTCTGCCGGTCTCTTCGAGATGACCGTCGATGGTGGCGGCACCATCCAGACGTACTGCATCGACATCCACAACCCCACCCAGGGCAAGGCCGGCTACAAGGAAGTCTCCTGGGACCAGTCGAGCCTGCACAACAACTCGAACGCGGGCAAGATCAACTGGATCCTGCAGCACTCGTACCCGCAGGTGAACGACCTGGCGGCGCTCAAGTCCGCGGCCAAGCTCAGCGGTGACCTCACCCCGCAGCTCGCCGCCGCCGGCACGCAGGTCGCCATCTGGCGCTTCTCGGACAACGCCGACGTGGACGCGGTGAACCCCGTCGCGGAGGAACTCGCCGAGTACCTGGGCAAGAACGCGGAGAACCTCGAGGAGCCGGCGGCCTCGCTGACCCTCGACCCGCCGGCCGTCTCCGGCAAGGCCGGTGACCTGCTCGGCCCGATCACCGTCCACACCAACGCCGCCAGCGTCACGGTGAGCCCCGCGCCGAGCACCCCCGAGGGCGTGAAGATCACCGACAAGGACGGCCAAGAGGTCAGCACCGCCAAGGACGGCGACGCGCTGTACTTCGACATCGCGGCCGGCACCCCGGACGGCACCACGTCCCTGACGGCCTCCGCCAACACCAAGCTCCCGGTCGGCCGTGCCTTCACCGGCATCGACACCACCACGCAGGTGCAGATCCTGGCCGGCTCCAGCGACAGCACCGTCACCGCGTCGGCCACCGGCACCTGGGCCGCCAAGGGCCCGATCCCGGCGGTCTCCGCCCAGGTCGACTGCGACAAGAACGGCGTCGACGTCACCGCCACCAACGAGGGTGACCAGCCCTTCACGTTCTCGCTGTCCGGCAAGGACTACACGATCGAGGCCGGCAAGTCCGAGACCGTGACCGTCCCGGTGGACGAGGACCAGTCGTACAAGATCACCATCACGGGTCCGAACGGCTTCGAGAAGACCTTCGAGGGTGTCCTCGACTGCGACACCGCCGGCTCCGGCGGCGGCAGCACCCCCTCCTCCTCGCCCAGCCCGGCCTCGGCCGGCGGCTCCAGCGAGGGCACCACTGACACCGGCTCCACCACCAGCGGCGACCTCGCCGAGACCGGCTCCAGCAGCGCCACCCCGGTGATCGCCGGCATCGCGATCGTGCTGGTCCTCATCGGTGGCGGCGCGGTCTTCTTCCTGCGGAAGAAGAAGCCGGCCGCTCCTGCCGAGTGAACTGACTGACCGGCTCCGGCCGTAGTCCAGCCCCAGGGGGCGGAGGTCACCGACCTCCGCCCCCTGGGCGCTTTCCCGGCTCTTCCCAGGAACCCTCTTCCCGGCGCCGGCGTCCGTAGCCTTCGGTACAGCGGTGAGAGGGGCGGGAGATGCGCGCAAGGTGGGCCACGGCCGGGATCGTGGGGGCCGTGGTCCTGGCCGGGACGGTCCTGTACGCCAATGAAGCGGTTCCGGCGGCGCCACGCGTCGACCCGGCGCTCGAACGGGCGGTGCTCCCCGTGGTGGACCGCTACCTGCTCACGGACTCCCTGAGCCCTTTCGCCGGTGACGGTTTCCCCGAGGAGAACGGAGCCGCCTCGCGCGGTTTCTGCACGGAGCGAGTCGTCGAGATCCGGCCCGCCGGAGCCGGTCTGCGAGTGGGACTGGTGGCCTGGTGCGGGCACTTCGCACGGCACGGCTCCCGGATGACGGCGCTCGACGCCGGAATCTCGGCAGGGGTGTTGACCGTGTCTCCGGCCTCGGCGCCCGCCCGGGTGAGCGACGTCTCGTGGGAGCCCGACGGCGACTCCTCCGCCTGGGCGGCGGCACACTTCTCCCCCGGAGGCGCCGCCGAGGCCGAACGCCTCACCGGCGATGCCACCGCCAACCTGACCGACCCGGAGGCCAAGGCCCGCGCCGCGTTCGGCCTGTCCGCGAGCGGCGCCCCGCGCTGACGACCCGGTACCTTCGACGGTGTGATCACCGTGTCGAACGACGAACTGATCGCCGCCGCGCAGGCCGTGCTCCACCCGCACCGGGTGGGTGACCGGCTGTTCGGCGACGTGGGCTGCACGCTGGTCACCGAGGCCGGCAACCTGTACTCGGGCGTGTGCATCGACACCGGGTCGGGCACCGGATTCTGTGCGGAGCACGCGGCCATCGCCGCCATGGTCACCGCCCGCGAGTACCGGATCGCCAAGGTCGTCGCCGTATGGCGCAACGACGAGGGCGCGTTGCACGTCCTGCCGCCGTGCGGCCGCTGCCGGGAGTTCATGCGCCAGATCACCCCGGCGAACCTGGATACAGAAGTGGTCCTCGGACGCACCAGGACGGCCAGACTCCGTGACCTGCTGCCCGTCCACGAGTGGCCCGACCCGCTGGGCTGACCTGTAACTGCCCGTGCCTGCCCGGGCCGGGCCCAGCCGCCCGGACGACCGCCGGCGACCGGTGGTGACAGATCGACTACCTGTGCCGCTTGAGAGTTCGCAGGTCACAGGGCTCCCGACTTACTGGTTTCCGCCGAGGGGTGGCGGTCAGGCAAGATGGGGTGTATCTGCCCACACATCGATTGCCGGACGGTTTCTCTTGGCTGAGTTCATCTACACCATGCGCAAGACGCGCAAGGCGCACGGCGACAAGGTGATCCTCGACGACGTCACCCTGAGCTTCCTCCCCGGAGCGAAGATCGGTGTCGTGGGGCCGAACGGCGCCGGTAAGTCCACGGTGCTCAAGATCATGGCGGGTCTGGAGCAGCCGTCCAACGGTGACGCGTTCCTTTCACCCGGTTACAGCGTCGGCATCCTGCTGCAGGAGCCCCCGCTGGACGAGTCCAAGACCGTGCTGGAGAACGTCCAGGACGGCGTGGGCCCGATCAAGCGCAAGCTGGACCGCTTCAACGAGATCGCCGAGCTGATGGCGACCGACTACTCCGACGCGCTGCTCGACGAGATGGGCAAGCTGCAGGAGGAGCTGGACCACGCCAACGCCTGGGACCTGGACGCCCAGCTGGAGCAGGCGATGGACGCCCTCGGCTGCCCGCCCGGCGACTGGGCGGTGACCAACCTCTCCGGTGGTGAGAAGCGCCGCGTCGCGCTCTGCAAGCTGCTGCTGGAGGCCCCCGACCTGCTGCTGCTCGACGAGCCCACCAACCACCTGGACGCCGAGTCCGTCCAGTGGCTGGAGCAGCACCTGGCCAAGTACGCGGGCACCGTCGTGGCGATCACCCACGACCGGTACTTCCTGGACAACGTGGCCGAGTGGATCCTCGAGCTCGACCGCGGTCGCGCCTACCCCTACCAGGGCAACTACTCCACGTACCTGGAGACCAAGCAGTCCCGTCTCAAGGTCGAGGGCGCGAAGGACGCCAAGCGCGCCAAGCGGCTCAAGGAAGAGCTGGAGTGGGTCCGCTCCAACGCCAAGGGCCGGCAGGCCAAGTCCAAGGCGCGTCTGGCCCGCTACGAGGAGATGGCCGCCGAAGCCGAGAAGATGCGCAAGCTCGACTTCGAGGAGATCCAGATCCCGCCGGGCCCGCGCCTGGGCAGCATCGTGGTCGAGGTCAGCAACCTCTCCAAGGCGTTCGGCGAGAAGGTCCTCATCGACGACCTCTCCTTCACCCTGCCGCGCAACGGCATCGTGGGTGTCATCGGCCCCAACGGCGCCGGCAAGACCACGCTGTTCAAGATGATCCAGGGCCTGGAGGCCCCGGACTCCGGCACGATCAAGGTCGGCGAGACGGTCAAGATCTCGTACGTCGACCAGACCCGCGCCAACATCGACCCCAAGAAGACCCTCTGGGCGGTCGTGTCGGACGAGCTGGACTACATCAACGTCGGCCAGGTCGAGATGCCGTCCCGCGCCTACGTCAGCGCCTTCGGCTTCAAGGGCCCGGACCAGCAGAAGCCGGCCGGCGTGCTCTCCGGCGGTGAGCGCAACCGCCTCAACCTGGCGCTCACCCTCAAGCAGGGCGGCAACCTGCTGCTCCTCGACGAGCCGACCAACGACCTCGACGTCGAGACCCTGTCCTCGCTGGAGAACGCGCTGCTGGACTTCCCCGGCTGCGCCGTGGTCGTCTCCCACGACCGCTGGTTCCTGGACCGGGTGGCCACCCACATCCTCGCCTACGAGGGCGAGTCCAAGTGGTTCTGGTTCGAGGGCAACTACGAGTCCTACGAGAAGAACAAGGTCGAGCGGCTCGGCCCGGACGCGGCCCGTCCGCACCGCGCCACGTACAAGAAGCTCACCCGGGGCTGATCATCTGATGGCCCGTCACATCTACCCCTGCCCGATGCGCTGGTCGGACATGGACGCCTTCGGGCACGTCAACAACGTCGTCTTCCTCCGCTACTTGGAGGAGGCGCGTGTCGACTTCATGTTCCGGCTGGCGCCCGGGGAGGGCAGCGCGTCGTTCACCGGCGGTTCGGTCATCGCCCGCCACGAGATCGACTACCTGCGCCCGCTGGTCCACCGGCACGAGCCGGTGACCGTCGAGACGTGGGTGACCAAGGTGGGGGCGGCCTCGATGACCGTCGCGTACGAGATCAAGGACGGGGAGACCGTCTACGTGCGGGCCTCCACGATCGTCGTCCCGTACAACCTCGAGCAGGGGAGGCCGCGGCGGATCACCGCCGAGGAGCGCGCGTTCCTGGAGGAGTATTACGACGACAGCGCCTCCGCCAGTGCCTCCGCCGACGCGGGCGCCGGCAAGGAGGAGGCAGCGGCCGCATGACAGCGTCGCTGCGGCTCGCCGAGGCCAGGGAGGCGGAGGGTCTCGCCGCCTTCCTGGCGCGGCTGCTGCGCTGGGACAAGGCCGCGGCCGTCCGGCTGCAGGCGTTCGGAAATGTGCTCGCGGTCTTCGGGCAGCCGCCCTTCGGGGGCGGGGTGCTGGCCGTGCACACGGCGGAACTCGCCGAGGCGTACGAGTTCGACGCCACCGTCGCCGCCGGGCAACTGCTCGACGGCCTCGACGAGGAGACCGGCACGGTCGCCGTGCCGGCCGCCGTCACCGGCCCCGCCTGGGCCGGGATGCTGCCGCCGCGCGGCGGCTGGCGGCGCGTGGAGGGGCTGCCCTCCCCGGACGACGTGCGGGCGGTGGCCGCCGCGGTGGTGACGGAGTTCCGCACCCGCAGCGAGGCCCTGGTGCCCGAGCACCGCACCCGGGCGGAACTCGACGCGCTGGCGGAGGACATCTGGTCCCGGCAGCTCGGCACGACCGGCCTGCCGCTGCGGGCGGTGCACGCCGCCCACGCCCTCGGCTTCCTGCGCCCGGTGCGCGCCACCGTCCCGGCCCCGCGCACGGCGGGCGGGGACGGGGAGCTCGCGATGGACCTGCTGGCGGCGGGGTCGTGGCTGCGGCTCCGCACGTCGTACGGCTCGGTCGCGGTGCGCCGCGGCAGCGGCCTGGGGCTCACGGTCAGCCCCGTCTGACCGCCGGGCAGCCGGGCCGGGCGATCCGGCGCGGCGCCCGGCGCGAGGTCCGTCCAGCGCGAGCTCTGTCAGCCGGTTGAGTTCACCATCGACGCGGCCGCGTACACCAGGTAGTCCCAGAGCTGCCGCTCGTGGTCGGGCTCCAGGCCCAGTTCGTCCACGGCGTCGCGCATGTGGCGCAGCCACGCGTCGTGCGCCTCCTGGTCGACCTGGAAGGGCGCGTGCCGCATCCGCAGCCGCGGGTGGCCGCGATTCTCGCTGTAGGTGCGCGGGCCGCCCCAGTACTGCATGAGGAAGAGCACCAGGCGCTCCTCCGCGGGGCCCAGGTCCTCCTCGGGGTACATCGGCCGCAGGACCGGGTCCTGCGCGACGCCCTCGTAGAAGCGGTGGACGAGCCGCCGGAAGGTCGGCTCGCCGCCCACCGCCTCGTAGAACGTCTGCTGGTCGAGTGTGCCCCGCGGGATCTCAGTCACGTGTCCCATGGTCTCAGACGGCCCGGCGGAGCCGGGAGTCAGTCGCGCACGATCGTGATCGTCGTCCAGGCGCCCACGTGTACGCGGTCCCCGTCCGTGAGCGGTACGGGCACGAAGGGCGCGATCGGGTCCTCGCCGTCGTTGACCGTGGTGCCGTTGGTGGAGCTCTGGTCGACCACCGACCAGCTGCCGTCCGGCTGCTGCACGAGCACGGCGTGCTTGTGGGAGACGCCCGGGTCCTCGGGCGCCCGCGCCAGATCGATGTCGGGTGCCTCGCCGGTGCTGTGCCGGCGACGGCCGATGGTGATCTGCGGGCCCGTGAGCGGCAGACGCTGCTCGGGGGAGTAGGAGGGGTAGTACAGGCCCTGCGCCTCGGGGCCGCTGCGGCCCATCATCGCGGTGAAGTACTCCCGGTCGGCGGCGATCACGGCGGTCCAGGTGCCGGGGCCCGCCGGCGCCGCCCCGGGCTCGTGCGCGGCGGGCGGGGTGAGCAGGAAGTCGCCGGAGCCGGCCGTGACCGACTCCGGCTCCAGCGGCTCGGCGGGCCGGTTCACCTGCGACGGGCGGGTCAGGGACGACGACTCGTAGCGCTGGTACGGCGGCATGCCGGGCTGGGCGGCCGGGAACGGCGGCGCGGCCGTCCCGCCGGCCGGTGCCTGCGGGACGAAGGTCGTGCCCACGTGCGTGACGAAGTTGTAGCGGCACTCCTCGCAGAACTGCGCGTAGCCCTCGCGGGGAGTCCCGCAGTGGGGGCACGGCTCCGCGGCCGCCGTGGCGTCCGGGTCGTAGGCCCGGCCGCCGCCGTAGCCGCGGCCGGGGTCGTAGCCGGGGTCATAACCGGGGTTGTACCCGGGGTCGTAGCCGCCCGAGTACGGCGGTGGGGGCGGTGGCGGCGGGTAGGAGGAGGCGGGTGGGGCGGAGGTGGCCGCCGGTGAGGTCATGCGCATCCCGCACACCTCGCACCAGTCGTCCGTCGCGGACTCATGACCGTTCGGGCAAGTCGACATGTCGTTTTCTCTCCCCCTCCGCCCCGTTTTACCCCACCACGCTACTTCTTGACGCGGACAGTCTTCGTCGAACGCGTCTCCAGGGTCATCTCGTCGGCGTCCGCGACCCTGGCCTTCAGCCGCACAGTACCCGTCGCCGCGTCGACCACGTCCACCACCTTGGCCAGCAGTTTCGCGGTGTCCTCGTTGCCCGAGGCGCTGGCCAGCTGCACCGCGCGGCCGAGTTTGGCGGTCGCGGAGTCGAAGTCGCCCTGCTTGCGGGCCTCCAGGCCCTGCTGGATGACCTGGGCCAGCTCCGCCTGGCCGGTGTAGTGGGCGACCTGGGGGTTGATCCGGGTGGAGGCGACCATGTCGTCGGTCCACACGGCCCGTACCAGGCCCTGCCCGAGCACCTGCGGCGTGCCGTCCGGCTGCGGCTGGACGAGCGAGATCCGGGCCGCCAGCATCTCCTGGCCCACTCCGGCCGTCGGCACGACCACGTTGACGTGGTAGTCGCGGGACTCGTCGCCCCAGGAACCGGTCGGGTAGTCGCCGGCCCGGGGACCGGCCTCGGCGCGCCGGGCGGTGAGGTCCTCGACGGTGGGCGCCACCTGCTTCACGTACTGGATCTCCGCACCCTGCGGAGTCCACACGCGCAGGGCCACGTCCGCGACCTCCTTGCCCATGGCCGTCTCCATCATCTGCCGGAAGTCGGCCTCCAGGCCGGACGGGTCGGCGACGATGTCGACGGAACCGAGCAGCGCCGAGGCGATGCCGGTCAGCTCCTTGACCTCCCAGTCGGTGCCGACGCCGCGCGCGTCGCAGGTGAAGCGGCCCGCGCAGGCGTCGAGGGCGGCCCGCAGGTCCTCCGGCTTCTCGTGCTCGTTGCGGCCGTCGGTCAGCAGGATGCCGTGGCGTATCGACACGTCGGCGGTGGACAGCAGCCGGTCGGCCAGCCGCAGCCAGGTGCCGATCGCGGTGCCGCCGCCCGCGCTGAGCCGGCGCAGCGCCTGCTTGGCCTGGTGGCGGGTGGTGGGGTCGGCCACGGCCAGGCCCCCGTCGGCCGGGTAGACCTCCTTGGCCTGGTGCGTGCCGGCCACCACCGCGAAGGCGACCCCGTCGCGGATGGTGTCGATGGCCGTGGCCGTCGCGTCGCGGGCACTGCGCATCTTGGTCGGCGGGTAGTCCATGGAGCCCGAGCAGTCCACCATGATCACAACCGCCGCGCCGGGGCGTGTGCCGGGCAGGTCGGTGGGGGTCTGGCTGGCCAGCGGCAGCCCGCCCGAGGTGCCGCCGCCCGTCGAGGTCACGGTGACGATCGCGTTGACCTCGCGGCCGCCTTCCGGGAGGAACTCGTTCTGGTAGATGTCGACGGAGAACTGCGGCACGTTCGACTTGGAGAAGTTGGCCATCGGGTGCGCTCCTTGCGCTTGTCAACCAAGAAGAAGGATCAACGAGTCAACGAGTTGAGGAGTGGTGGAGTCGAGGTCAGGCCACCGGGAAGGGCAGCACGGCCACGGTGATGTTGTCGTGTCCTCCGCCGTCGATGGCGACGCCCACCAGGGTGCGGGCGCAGTGCAGCGGCCGGGCGCGGGCGTCCTCGGGCATCACCGAGGCGAGCTCCGCGGCCGATTCCGCGTAGTTCCACAGTCCGTCGGTGCACACCACCACTACACCCGGTCCGTCCGGCTCGAAGGAAGCGGTGTGCGGGTCCAGTTCGACCGCGTCCGCCCCGAGCCACCCGGTGATGGCGTGGGCCCGCTCGTCCGCGTACGCCTCGGCCTGCGTCATCAGGCCGAGCGAGACCATGCGCTCGGCCCAGGAGTCGTCCTCGGTCAGCCGGGCGGCGGGGACCGAGCGGTCGTCGGGGATCCAGTAGGCGCGGCTGTCGCCGATCCAGCCGACGGTGAAGGTCTTGCCCGAGGTGACCGCGCTGACGCACGTGCAGGCGGGCGCGTTCTGGTGCCGCCGGCTCTCCTCCTCGGGGGTCTCGGCGGCCAGGTCGGCGACGGCCTGCGCGGCGACCAGCAGGGCCTCGCGCATCGCCTCCTCGGGCCGCACGCCGCGCGACAGCGAGGGCACCAGCGCCTTCACCGCCGCCTCCGCCGCGGTCTCCGAGGCGTCGTCGGGACGGTACGCCGACGAGACGCCGTCGCACACGACGGCGACGACCGACGGAGTGCCGTCCGGCAACGTGGTGGTCGACAGCGCGAAGGCGTCCTCGTTGCGGTGGTGCCGCAGGCCCCGGTCGGTGACCGCGGCCACCCCGCCGAGCTCCACTTCCTGGTGGTCGCGCGGACGCGGCTGGGCGTGGCCGCAGCGCTCGCAGTAGCCGTCGGCGTCGATGGTGCCCACCTCGCAGGCCACGCAGTGCGGCCGGGGGGCCGGCGCGGCGCCCGGCTGCTCGACACGGGGGTCGGCGATGCGGGCCTGGGTGAGCCCCGAGGTGCCGAGGCCGAAGGCGAGGGTGTCGGACTCCCCGGCGGGCGGGGCGAGTTCGTACGCCTCCGGCTCCTCGGGCGGCGCGAGCGCGTAGCCGTCAGGCCGCCGCGGGGCGGTCAGATCGGCGCCGCAGGCGTCGCAGAACTTGTCGGCGGGCTCCAGAGGCTCGGCGCACTCCGGGCAAACGGTCGTCTGGGGCATGGCGTTACACCCACGTCCGGGGGCGGAAGCGGTTGGCCCGCTCCACCAGTTCGATCCTCGTCCGGCCCTGGTCGGCAAGGCGGGCCAGCACCCGGTAGGACTGCTCCAGGCCGAAGCGCAGGCCGCGTTCGTCGAGATCCCGGCCCAGCAGCGCCGGCGATCCTGCCTCGACTGGGGCACCGGCCGGCGAGCCGCCCTGCTGCCCGGCGAGCACCCAGTCCAAGGCGGTGCCCAGCACCTCCGTGGACAACTGCTCGCGCAACCGGGTGTCCAGGCCCAGCCGCTGCAGATCCTCGACCTGCCGCGCGGCGGCCCGCAGGTCGCCGAGCAGGGCCTCCTGCGGCGGGCGGTCGCGCAACCGCGCCCGTACCGCCGCGACGCGCGCCGCCGTGTAGTGGATGGACGCCTCGGGCACCGACTCAAGCGCCGCGACGGCCCCCGCGCGGTTCCCCGAGGCGAGTTGGACCCGGGCGAGGCCGAAGGCGGCGCTGACGTAGCTGTGGTCGGTGGTCCACACCAGGCGGTAGTACTCGGCGGCGTTGTCCAGTTGCCCCAGCACCTCGGCGCAGATGCCGAGCGCCAGCTTCGGTGCCGGCTCGCCGGGGAAGGCGTCGTAGACCGCGTCGAAGGCGAGGGCGGCGGTCTCGTGGTCGCCGGTGGCGAGCGCGGCGAGGCCGCGGTGCCACACCACCCGCCAGTCGTCGCCGTGTTCGCCCTGGAGCGCGTCCAGCGCCTCGGTGGCCGAGCGCACGTCCGCGGTGTCGAGCCAGGCGCGCACCAGGCGCAGCCTCAGCTCCGTGGACTCGGTCGGCGCCGCCTGCAGGGCCGCCACCAGCTCCGCGGGCGCGGCGGCAGCCATGCCCGCGAGGAAGCCGGCGTTGGGATCTGCCGAGTCGACGTGCGGCACCGGCAGCGCGAGGGCGGCGGCCCGTACGTCGAGCCGTGTGACCGCCGGACCGGCAGGCCCGGCATGACCGGCCACGGGCGCCGGGGCGGACCCGGTCCGCTGCGCCGGGACGGTGTAGGCGGCGCCTGCCACCGTCGGGCTGTAGGTGCCGTTCGCCGGCGGCAGGGCGGGCGGCGGGGGCGCGGCTGCCAGAGCGGGGGCGGCCACCGCTGCCTTGCCGGCGGCCCGGCCGTTGGTCCGGCGGCCGCCGCCGAGCGAGGAGGCGTCGCCGTTCGCGGGCGCCAGCAACTCGGTGTCCACCACGCGCAGCTCGGGCCCGAACAGGGTCGACAGCGCGGGCCGCGGCGTGCCGGTGTCCATCGCGACGACCTCGCGCAGCACGCCCAGCAGCTGGTCGCCCATCTCCTCCGCAGAGGCGAAGCGGCGCCCCGGGTCGGGGTCGGTGGCCCGCACGAGCAGCCGGTAGAAGGACTCGTAGCGCGAGAAGACCTCGATGTTGCCGGGGTCGGGGAGGCTGTCGACGAAGACGTTCGTGTAGCCCTGGAAGTCGAAGGTGAGCACCGCCAGGGTGCGCGCGACCGTGTAGAGGTCGGAGGCCACGGAGGGGCCGACCTCTGCCACCTCGGGGGCCTGGTAGCCGACGGTGCCGTAGATCGCGCTGTCACTGTCGTCCATGCGGCGGACCGCGCCCATGTCGATGAGTTCGAGCCGGTCCTCGGTCTGGATGGCGTTGTCGACCTTGAAGTCGCAGTAGAGCAGATTGCGGCTGTGCAGGTGGCCGAGCGCGTCCAGCGCCTCTATGGCGTAGGCGATCGCCTGGTCGACGGGCAGCGGCTCGCGCCTGCCGTCGGCGGAGCGGCGCTCGTTGGCGATCTCCTTGAGGGACTTGCCGCCGACGTACTCCATCACGATGTAGCCGTCGAGGCTGCCGGTGCGCGGGTCGAGGTGCTCGACGAAGTTGTAGATCCGCACGATGTTGGGGTGCTCGATCTCGGCCAGGAAGCGCCGTTCGGAGACCGCGGCCGCCAAAGCGTCCTCGTCGCCCGTGTCCAGCAGGCCCTTGAGCACCACCCAGCGGTCGCTGACCGCCCGGTCCACCGCCAGGTAGATCCAGCCCAGTCCGCCGTGGGCGAGGCAGCCCACCACCTCGTACTGGCCGTGCACCACGTCGCCCGCCTGGAGCTTGGGCGTGAACGAGTACGGGTGGCCGCACTTGGTGCAGAAACCGTCCGTGCGCCCCGGGCGGTCGCCGCGGCTGCGTCCGACCGGCGCACCGCAGTCGCCCTTGCTGCAGAACCGCTTCCGCTCGGGCACCTGCGGGTCCTGCAGCACCGACGCGGCGGGGTCGGGCCGCGGGATCGGCGGAACGGCCACCAGTCCCGCGCCGAGCTTGCTGCGGGTCGGGCCGCTGGAGCCGGAGCGCGAACTGCGCACCGAGACCGGGGTGCCGCCGATCGTGCTGCCGCTGAGGGAGCGGGACAGCCGTCCGGACACCGAGCGGCGGGAGGAGCGGGAGGTCCCCGACGAGCGGGAGGAACGCGAGGAGGGAGCGGACCCCGAAGAGGCGCTCGATGCCGATCCCGGTCCCGGTCCCGGTCCCGCACCCGAACCCGTGCCGGGACCGGCCCCGGCACCGGCCCCCGTTCCCGAGGCGCTCGCCGGGCCCTTGCCCGCTCCGCCGCCCGCCGTCACCGGCGCGAGGCCGCAGGTGTCACAGAACAGCTCTCCGCCGCCGACGTCCTCGATCGTCCCGTCGCAGCCCGGACGCTGGCACTTCATCGCCCATCCCCCTTGTGATCGGCAGGTCCCGCCTGCCCCGGTACCAGCATGTCGGACACCGCCCGCTGATAGCGCAGCACCGCGCTCTCGGCGGCACGCAAATCGCACGGCGCACTCCACAGAAGACGCCGTGCCTGGTCGTACCGCTCCATCAGCAGCGGATCCTCCGCCAAACCGTGACGTGCCACCTTCGCCCGGTAGGCGTCCAGCCGCCCGCGCAGCTCCGCGCGGACCGCCAGTGGCGCGGTGACCGCGGTCAGCGACTCACGGGCGCGCAGCAACTCGTCGTCGGCGCGCTGCTCCAGGCCGTCCAGCAGCGGGGACAGCCGGTGCCACTGGCCCGTCCTGCGGAATTCCACGGCAGAGGTCAACTGGTCCTGCAGCGCGAACGGGGCGCCGCTCACCGCGGGCACCTCCGACGCGGCGATCTTGGAGAGCACCTCGACGCGGGCGCTGCGCGCCTCGGTGAGCGTCCGGTCGGCGCGCGACAGCACGTCCCGCAGCCGCATCATCCGGTGGTCGGCGTCGTCCCGCACGTGCAGGACGGCCTCGACCTCGCGGCGTATGTCCTCCAGGGCGCGGCCCGCCCGGTCGTAGCGGCCGGTGTCGGGACGCCCGGCGGTCCAGAACAGCAGCGGGTCGGAGACGACCTGGCCGCGCAGCGCCGCCAGGGACGTCAGCAGTTCCTCCAGGTCGTCGCCGGAGGGGTGGGTGCCCGGACGGACCCCGACCGATCCGGCGAGCGAACGGACCCGCTGGGCCTCGGCGGCGAGCAGGTCGATGCGTGCCGGCAGCGCGGACCAGACCGCGTCGGCGGCCGACACGACGTCCAGCACCTGTGCGTACCACTCGTTCATCCGCGCCAGCAGCTGTTCCAGGCTGAGCCGTTCGCTCAGCCGGGCGGGCCCGGTCAGCCCGCGGGCGGCCTCCGGGACCGCCCCTCCGGAGACCGTGACCCCGGAGCCGCGCAGCAGTTCCGTCAGCTCCCGCAACTCGTTCTGGGTGGGCCAGCGGCGGCGCGAGCGCAGCGCCCGGGCGCTGGTGAGCGCGTCGGTGTACGCGTCGAAGTGCGCCCACAGCAAGGAAAGGGCCTGCTCGGCGCCGGCCCAGCGCTCCTTGGTGGCACCGGTGAGCGCCGCCCCGTCCAGCAGCCTGCGGCCGGAGTGGTCCTGGAGCGCGAGCAGGGACGCCTCGATCGCGTCCCGCTCGTCACCGAGCCGCGCCAGGGCACGGTCGACGTCCTCGCGGCTCATCGCCGGTCCGGATGGTCCCGCGAGCGCCATCGCACCTTCTTCCTTCTCCGCCGGTCCCCGTGTCTGCGTCAGCTGTCGGCCAGTTCCCCGTCGGTCGTGCGACGCCCTCGCGGGCGCCAGTCTGCTTCAGTCCCGGTAGAGCGGTTCCGGCGGGCCCTCGATGCCGGGGAGATCCGCCTCCAGCCAGGTACGGTACGCCTGCATCCACCTGCTGTCCGGGCCGCCACCGCGGTAGTCCTCCAGCACTTTGTTGACCCGGCGCACCAGGTCGGTGTCCTTCTCGTTCATGGCCACGCCGTAGTACTCCGTCGTGACGGGCTTCCCGACCAGGCGCACCGCCGGGTCCTGGGCGGCCTGCCCCGCGGCGAGCGCGTTGTCGGTGAACACGGCGTCGGCCTCGTTCAGTTGGAGCTTCACCAGGCAGTCAAGCTGGTTGGGCACGAGGACGATCCGCGGCCGCAGCCGCTCCTTCTCCTCCTCCAGCTTCGCCTCACCGGTGGTTCCCTGCGCGGTGCAGATCCGCTTGCCGGTGATGGAGCCGTCGAAGCCCTGGATCCCGGAACCCTGCCGGGGGACGAGCAGTTGCTGCCCCGCCTCGAAGTAGGCCGTGGAGAAGGCGATGTGCTTCTCCTTGATCCGCTCGCAGGTGATGCTGACGGTGCGCACCAGCAGGTCCACGTCACCGTGGTTGACGGCCTCGAAGCGCTTGGCCGTCGGCACCGTCTTGTACACGATCGCGTTCTCGTCGCCGAGGATGTCCTCGGCGATCGCCTTGGCCAGGTCGATGTCGAAGCCGATGATCTTGCGGCTGACGGGGTCGCGGTAACTCCAGCGGTAGCCGTTCTGGTCCACGCCGACGACGAGCTTGCCGCGCTCCCTGATCCGTTCGATGGCCGGGCCGCTCTCCCCGGACGGCCGCAGGCTCGCCTCCGGGTGACCGCCGCAGTCGTCGGCGGCCTGCTGTCCTGCCTGCTCCGCGGCGGCCGGCGTCGCGGTGTGCGTGGTGGCCACCGCGCGCTCCGCCTCCGCCCGCTCGGTCGCCCGCAGGTGCAGCGGCAGCGCCGTGCCGGCGACCGCCAGCACGCACAGCCCGGCCATCGCGGCCACGCCTCCCCAGCCCCGCATGCCTTGCCCCCCGCGTGTCATCCGCGGCCTCCCTCCGCCGCTCATCGGTACTCCGACAACCGGCGCCCGATGCCGAGCACCGCACCCGCCGCGCCGAACACCGCCAGTAGCGCCGCGCCGGCGCCCAGTCCGTTCAGCGCGCCGCGGCCGTCCTCGGCCGCCTGCTCGAACTCGTCCTGCTCATGGGCGACGGCCTTGGCCAGGCTGCTGTCGACCCCGTCGAAACAGACGCCCGAATACTCCTTGGCCTGCTCGCCGTTCTCGTACCGCCCGCCGATCGTCTGGGCCACCGCGTCGAGGTAACTGCCCGCGTCGTCCTTCGCGCGGGCCTGGAGATTCAGCCGCCACCAGGCCTTGGCGTCCTTCATCGCGGTGGTGATGCTCTCGCGGCTCTCGGCGTCGTCCGCCAGACGCAGCGCCTGGGCGAGCAGGCCGGTCTTCCCGTCGGCCTTGGTGCCGGCCATGTCCTGGATCTGCTTGAGATAGGCGGTGTTGTACGCGTCCCCGCCGCCACGGGCCACCAGCGTCAGATTCTCGTTGCTGCGGGCCTGCAGGGACTCGATGCGCGCCTCGTTGAGCACCTGAAGGGACCGGGCCCCGTGCGCGTACGAGTCGTCCAGCCGGGCACGCGCCACGCCGTGCCCTGCGACCAGCCACAACAGCACGGCGACGGTGGCGGCGGTCCCCGCCAGCAGGCCGACGTTGAAGACCCGGTGGGTGCGCTTGTACGAGCGCCGCTGCGCCCAGAACAGGGCCACCAGCGCGACGGCGCCGAGCGCCCAGGCACCCCACGGCAGGGCCTGGGCGTCGTCGTAGTCCCGGCCGAGCCGGGCCGTCTCGATCGTCCACAGTTCCTTGGCGTCGGGCAGGATCTGCTCGTTCATCAGGTCGTTGGCACGCCGCAGATACGCCCCGCCGACCGGGAAGCCCTGCCGGTTGTTGGACCGGGCCCGCTCGACCAGGCCGGTGTACTCGGACAGCCCCTGGCTGAGCCGCTCCAGCCGGTCGCGCGAACCGGGCGAGCCCTCCGAGCTCGCCGCCGCCTGCGTGATGCTCCGCGAGGCGACGTCGATGTCCTTGTCGTAGCGGTCGCTGACGTTCTTGGGCTCCACACCGCCGGCGAGGAAGCCGCCGGAGGCGGTGGCGCCGGCGTCGGCCAGCGACCGGTAGATGTCCGCCGCGCGCGCACTCAGCGGCTCGCTGTGGTGGATCACGTCGTCGGCCGCGGCCGCTCGCTCGGTGATCTGCCAGGCCGTCACCGCGCCGAACGCCACGACGAGCACCACGAGCAGGGCCCCGATCACCCGCAGACGGCCCGGCTCGGTGGTCGCGGCCGCACGCCAGGCGCGCAACTGGTCGACCCAGGCCCACGACCGCGCCTCCCCGGGCGCGCCGGAGTCGTCCCCCGGTGTGTCGCCGGGCATTCGCACGGTCGGCGGCTCCGTGTTCGTCGGCGTCCGCATCCGCCAGCCCTCCCCCCGACTCGATCCCCGCGCACGCGCGCCGAGCCCATGACCAGCAGTATGGCCGCCGGCGCCGACATCCACCCCCGAATTGGGTGGATCTTGTCGCCGGCACCGCCCGCTCCGCCCCGGTCGATGCCCCCCGCCCGGTCCGTTCGCGCGCTCCCCCTCGCAGCTCACCACGCACGCGGGTACGTGTTCGGTTCCCGGCGTACGCGCGGGTTACGGCACCGGCGCCACCGGCTCGTAGTGCGCCCGGACCCTGGCCTGCGCCTCGGGCCCGGCTCCGCAGTGGTCCAGGCCGAGCAGAGCCGCGCCGAGGACGGGCGGGGCGGTGACGACCCGCGGGACGGCCCGGGGGGCGCGGGCGGCCAGCAGGGCCGTCACCGAGTCCATCAGCAACGGGTGCCGGGCGGCCAGCACACCGCCACCGAGCACCACGTCGGTCTCCTCGTCCAGCAGACCGAGCCGGCCGAGCGCCACCGCGGCCATGACCACGATCTCCTCCGCCTGACGTTCCACGATGGCCCGTGCAACCGAATCGCCCGTTTCTGCGGTTTTGAAGAGTACAGGGGTCAATTCGTGTTTCCGGGAGAGATCAATGCGTCCCAGGTGCAGTGCTTCGATCAGCGCGTACATCGAGATCAGCCCGAAGTGCGCGGGCAGAGTGGTGGCCAGCGCGGTGGGGCCGCCGCGCCCGTCCTCGGCGCGGGCCGCCCACCACAACGCCTCGTCGGCCAGGCCCGATCCGCCGCCCCAGTCACCGGAGAGGTGGCCGACGGCGGGGAAGCGGGCCGTGCGGCCGTCGGGCAGCATGCCCGCGCAGTTGATGCCGGCGCCGCAGACGACGGCGACCCCGCGCGGTTCGTCCACGCCCGCGCGCAGCAGCGCGAACGTGTCGTTGGCGACGCGGGCGGAGACACCCCACCCCCGTGCCTGCACGGCGAGTTCGAGCTGCTGCTCCTCCACGGGCAGATCGGCGTTGGCCAGACAGGCCGAGACATGCCCCACCAGCGGCTCGCCGGGGCGCACGGCGACACCGGCCGCGTCGGCCGCCCGCTCGACGATACGGGCGACCACCTCGACCGCCGCCTCCACGCCGGTGATCTGCGGCTGGAAGCCCCCGCCGCGGGCGGTGCCGAGCACCGACCCGTCGGCGGCGACGAGGGCGACGTCCGTCTTGCTGTTGCCCGCGTCGATCGCGAGGACCCCCCCGTCGAGGGGATGGTTCAGATCCACGCGAGGTGCTCCCGGTTGTGCGCGATCAGACGGTCGGTCAGGGCGTCGGCGTACTCGTGCTGGCCGATCAGGGGGTGGGACAGCAGCGCCTTGAAGACGCGGTCCCGGCCGCCGTGCACGGCGGCCGTCAGGGCCAGGTCCTCATAGGCGGTGACGTTCGCGATCAGGCCGCTGTAGAGCGGGTCCAGCGGCGCGACGGGCAGCGGGTGCGTCCCGCTCGCGTCGACGGTGGCGGGCACCTCGATGACGGCGTCGTCCGGGAGGAAGGGCAGGGTGCCGTTGTTGAGGGTGTTGACGACCTGGACGTCGCCGGTGTCCCGCAGCAGCGAGGAGGCGAGGGCCACGGCGGCCTCGGAGTAGTACGCGCCACCGCGGCGGGACAGCAGCTCAGGCTTCTCGTCGAGGGTCTCGTCCCCGTACATCTCCAGCAGTTCGGCCTCGATCGCGGCCACCTCGGCCGCCCGGGACGGCTTTTCCCGCAGTTCCCGCACGACCTCGTCGTGCGCGTAGAAGTAGCGCAGGTAATAGGAGGGCACGACGCCGAGCCGGTCCAGCAGGGTCCGGGGCAGATGCAGGTCGCCGGCGATGGCGTCGCCGTGCGCGGCGAGCAGCTTGGGCAGCACGTCCTCGCCCTCGGGTCCGCCGATCCGCACCCCCCGCTCCCAGGTGAGGTGGTTCAGGCCCACATGGTCCAGGTGGACCTGCTCGGGGGTCACCCCCAGGAAGGAGGCGAACTTCCGCTGGAAGCCGATCGCCACGTTGCACAGGCCGACGGCCTTGTGCCCGGCCTGCAGCAGGGCCCGGGTGACGATGCCCACGGGGTTGGTGAAGTCGATGATCCAGGCATCGGGCGCGGCCCGGCGCACCCGTTCGGCGATGTCCAGCACCACCGGCACGGTGCGCAGCGCCTTGGCCAGCCCGCCGGCGCCGGTGGTCTCCTGGCCGACGCAGCCGCACTCCAGCGGCCAGGTCTCGTCCTGCGCGCGGGCGGCCTGACCGCCCACTCGCAGCTGCAGCAGCACGGCGTCGGCGCCCGCCACGCCCGCGTCCAGATCGGACGTGGTGGTGACGATGCCGGAGTGGCCCTGCCTGGCGAAGATCCGCCGGGCCAGGCCGCCGACCAGCCGCAGCCGGTCCTCGGCCGGGTCGACGAGGACCAGCTCCTCGATCGGCAGGGTCTCGCGCAACCGCGCGAACCCGTCGATGAGTTCGGGGGTGTACGTGGACCCGCCGCCCACGACAGCCAGCTTCATCCTTTGACTCCCGTCAATGTCACGCCCTCGATGAAGGCCTTTTGCGCGAAGAAGAAGACGACGATCACCGGTGCCATGACCAGCACGGTGGCGGCCATCGTCAGGTTCCAGTTCGTGTGATGGGCGCCCTTGAAGGATTCCAGGCCGTAACTCAGTGTCCAGGCCGCCGGGTTCTCGCTCGCGTAGATCTGCGGCCCGAAGTAGTCGTTCCAGCAGTAGAAGAACTGGAACAGCGCCACGGCGGCGATGGCGGGCTTCGCCATGGGCAGGACGACGCGCAGCATCGTGCGCAGCTCGCCGCAGCCGTCGACCCTCGCCGCGTCCGTGTACTCCTTGGGGATGGTGAGCAGGAATTGCCGCAGCAGGAAGATGGTGAACGCGTCACCGAAGGCCATCGGGATGATCAGCGGCCACAGGGTGCCCGACAGGTGCAGTTGCTTGGCCCAGAAGAGATACATGGGGACGATGACGACCTGTGGGGGGAGCATCATCGTGGAGATCACGAGCATCATCGACAGATTCCGCCCGCGGAAGCGGAACTTGGCCAGCGCGTAGGCGACCGGTGTGCTGGAGACGACCGTCAGCACGGTGCCGAGGCCGGCGTACAGCAGGGTGTTGCGCCACCAGGTGAGGAAGCCGGGGGTGTCCCAGACGGTGCCGAAGTTGCCCCATTCCCAGGTTCTGGGCCACAGGTCGCGGGTCAGGGCCTGGTTGTCGCTCATCACCGCGGTGAGGAAGACGAAGACGAACGGGAGGACGAAGAAGAGGGCGGCGGCGATGCCGAGGGCGTGGACCGCGATCCAGTGCAGCGCCGCCCTGCGGGTCGCGGCCCGCCGGGACCGGTCCGACAGACCGGTCGCCGGGGTGGTGGTGGGCGGGGCGAGTGTCGCGTGGGTCATCGGTATCAGTCCTCCGCCGACAGGAAGCCGCTGCGGCGGCGCATCAGGAGTGCGGTGAAGGCCATGGCGAGCGCGAACAGCACCAGGGCGATCACGCAGGCCGCGCCGGTGTCGAAGCGCTGGAAGCCGAGGTTGTAGACCAACTGCGGCAGCGTCAGGGTGGACTTCTCCGGATAGCCGGGCTCGAACTGCTGGCCGGACCCGCCGATGATGCCGCTGGCGACCTTTCCGGCGACCAGGGGCTGTGTGTAGTACTGCATGGTCTGGATGACCCCGGTCACCACGGCGAACATCACGATGGGCGAGATGTTCGGCAGGGTGACGTAGCGGAACCGGGACCAGGCGCCGGCGCCGTCCAGTTCGGCGGCCTCGTACTGCTCCTTGGGCACGTCGAGCAGCGCGGCCATGAAGATCACCATCAGGTCGCCGATGCCCCACAGCGCCAGCAGCGTCAGGGCCGGTTTGGCCCAGGACGGGTCGTTGAACCAGCCGGGCTGCGGCAGGCCGATGCTGCCCAGCAGGTGGTTCACCGGCCCGGTGCCAGGGTTGAGCAGGAAGGCGAAGGCCATCGTCGCGGCGACCGGTGGGGCCAGGTAGGGCAGGTAGAAGGCGGTCCGGAAGAGCCCCGCGCCCGTCTTGATCTTGGTGATCAGCAGGCCGATGCCCAGGCCGAAGACCACCCGCAGGCTGACCATGACCACGACCAGCCACAGGGTGTTGCGCAGCGCGGGCCAGAAGAAGGGGTAGTCGTTGAAGACGTACGACCAGTTCTTGAGGCCGTTCCAGGTCGGGGCGGTGAAGCCGTCGTACTTCATGAAGGAGAAGTAGACGGTCGAGATCAACGGGTAGGCGAAGAAGACGCTGAAGCCGATCAGCCACGGGGAGAGGAAGGCGAGGGTGCGAAGCGCCTCGCGGCGGCGCTTCGCCCTCAGCAGGGGGTGGACGCTCGCACTCATCACTGGGCCTGCGCGATGTCCTTGTCGACCTGCGTGTCGACGCCCTTGAGGCCGGCGGTCAGGTCGGACTGCTTGCCGGACTCGTAGGCGTAGCCGAAGTCCTGCAGCGTCAGCTGGTAGGTGCCACCGTTGACGCTGGCGGGGGTGGTGGTGCTGTTGGGGTTCTGCGCGATGTCCACGAAGGTGCGGAAGAGGGGATCGGCGTCCAGCTTCGGCGCCTTGAGCGCGGCGAGCGTGGAGGGCACGTTGTGGATGGCGTTGGCGAAGCCGACGACCGCGTCGGTGTCGGTGGCCATGTACTTCACCAGTTCCCAGGCGGCGTTCTTCTTGGCGCTGGTGTTGGCGACGCCGATGATCGTCCCCGACAGGTAGCCCTTGCCGTAGGTGTCGGCCTGGTCGTCCGGCACCGGGAAGGGGGCGACGCCGATGTCGGATTTCGCGCCGGCCTCCTTGGCCATGCCGGCCCGCCATTCGCCGTCGATCGCCATGGCCACCTGGCCGGTGTGGAAGGGGTTCTTGGCGCCCCACTCGTCACCGAAGGTGGACCGGTACTTCTCCAGCTTCTTGAAGCCGCCGAGCGCCTTCACCATGTCCTGCTGCCAGGTGAACATGGCCGCGAAGCCGGGGTCCTTGGCGACGTTGGACTTGCCGTCGGCGTCGAAGTACTTCGCGCCCCACTGCGCGGCCAGGTGCGTGGTGGTCGACTCGTAGCCGTGGAAGTTCGGCATGAAGCCGAGCTGGGAGTAGGAGTCGCCCTTGGACTTGGTGAGCTTGACCGCGTCGGCCTTGAACTCCGACAGCGTCTTGGGCGGGGCGGAGATCCCGGCGGCCTTGAAGGCGTCCTTGTTGTAGTACAGGCCGTAGGCGTCGCCGAGCAGCGGCAGCGTGCAGCGCTTCCCCTCGAACTGGGTGTACTCCAGCATCGGCTTGGGGAAGGTCGTCGCCGGGTCGATGCCGGACTTCTTCAGGAAGGGGGCCAGGTCGGCGAAGGCGTTGGACGAGCAGAACTTGCCGACGTTGTCGGTGGTGAAGGAGGAGACGACGTCCGGGGCGTTCGGGCCGCCGGCCCGCAGTGCCTGGTTGATCTTGTCGTCGGTGATGTTGCCCTGCACCTTGACGTGGATGTTGGGGTGCGCCTTCTCGAACGCCTCGACGTTGGCGCTGATCGCCTTCACCTCGCTCGGCGCGGACCAGCCGTGCCAGAAGGTGATGGTGACGTCCTTGTTGGGGTCGTCGCTCGCGGTGTTGTTGCTGGAGCCCGTACACGCGCTCGTCAACAGGGATATCGCGGCGGCGGCGGCGATGGCGGCCGCGGCCTTCTTGGTGGAACCGGACACTTCGCTTCCTCCGGGGACTTCGGGGGCGGTTCGAGGGTGTGCGATGCCTGCGGAGGGCCCTGCCGGGCGGTGCCGGCGACGGGTGGCCCCCGCTGCGTGTGCGGGTGGTGGGCGGGCGGTGGTTCGGTTCGGCGGGACTCGGCGGTATTCGGCGGGGTTCAGCGGGAGGTGTCGAACACCTCGTCGCGGGTGGTGGCGAGGGCGCTTTGCAGTGCCCCGCTCAGAACGGGGTGTTCCGGTACCCCGCCGAGCACCAGCCGGGGCCGGGGCACGGCGAGTTCGGCGAGTTCCGCCTGGACGAGCGCGCGCAGGGGTTCCCCGCCGGCGGCGATCACTCCACCGGCCAGGACGATCAGTTCGGGGTCGAGCACGGTCACCAGCGAGGCGAGTCCGATGGCGAGCCCGGTGGCGAAGTGCCGCAGCAGTTCTGCCTGCGGCCCGTCGTCGCCGTCGCTGCCGCCGTCCGTGCCGTTGCGGGTGGCCGCGGCCGCCGAGGACAGCAGTGCCGAGGCCGCCTGGGCCTGGGTGCCCCGGGGCACGGGCAGCCGCAGCTCGCGGGCGATCCGCAACACGGCGTTGCAGCCCGCCAGTTCCTGGAAGCCTCCGGCGTTGGCCTTGGCCACGTGCCGGACCAGGGGTGTGCCCGGCACCGGCATGAAGCCGACCTCGCCCGCGCCACCGGTCCGGCCGCGGTGCAGCCGGCCGCCGATGACGATGGCGGCGCCGATGCCCTCCTCGTTCCACAGCAGGACGAAGTCGTCGTGGCCGTATGCCGCGCCGAGCCGCTGCTCGGCGACGGCGGCGAGGTTCACGTCGTTGTCGTACTCCAGGGGTACGGGCAGGGCCGCGGCCAGTTCCTCCAGCAGGGTGGGGGAGTGCCAGCCGGGGAGGTGGCTGGCGTAGCGCAGCCGTCCGGTGCTGGGGTCGAAGGCGCCGGGGGTGCCGACGACGATCCGGTGCAGGTCGGTCAGGTGCAGTCCGGCGGCCTTCACCGCGCCGTCCACCGCCTGGACCACCTGCTCGACGACGCCGTGGGAGCGCCGGCTGCGCCCCGGGGTCGGCAGCTCGAACTCGCCGGTGACGGTGCCGGTGATGTCGGCGACCGCGGCACGGATGTGCTCGGTGGTCACGTCGAGCCCAGCGACGTGCGCGGCGGCGGGGTTGACCGAGTACAGCTGGGCGTTGGGGCCCGGCCGGCCCGCGGTGGTGCCGGTGGCGACCACCAGTCCGGCGGACTCCAGCCGGGCCAGCAGTTGTGAGGCGGTCGGCTTCGACAGGCCGGTGAGCTTGCCGATACGGGTGCGGGACAGGGTCCCGTGTTCGAGGAGCAGGTCGAGTGCGGCGCGGTCGTTCATGGCGCGCAGGACGCGCGGCGTACCCGGTGTACCTGGGGTGCCGGGGGCTCCGGGGGTACCGGCCACTGTCTCGTCCTCCCTCGTGTCGACGGCTCGCGCCGCACGCTACGGCACGGCGGACGGGCTGGATGGGGTTCGTGCGCGGGATGTGGCGGGTTGGTAGTTAGTAAACTTTCCTGTTGGTGAAAGGCAAGGTAGGCGCCCGGCGACGGGAGCGTCAAGGGTGGATCAGGGACGGCGTCAAAGTGTTATCAGGGGCGTCAAGGCATGAAAAGGGGGCGCCGGGCAACTGCCCGGCGCCCCCTTCCGATCCCGGGCGCGTGCGCCCGCCGTGTCAGATCACTTCGTGATGCCGGTCGGCAGCGGCTGCGCCGCGAGGGCCTGCGGCGACACGGGGTTGGCCAGTGCCGACGGCGCGGCGATGCCGGCCGTCGGGTCCACCGCCCCCTCCTCGTCCACCGCTGCCGGCAGGCCGCCGACGATCGCGATCCCCTCCTCGTCGAAGATCCGCTTGATGCGCCAGCGCAGTTCGCGGGCTGCCGACAGCGCCTTGCCGGGCATCGTCCTGGCCTGCGCCTGCAGGACCATCGAGTAAGCGGTCACCGACTCCAGTCCCAGCACCTCGACCGGCTCCCAGAGCACCTCGTCCCACGGCTGGGTCTTGGCCATCTCCTCGGCCGCCCGCAGGATCAGGGCACGGGCCCGGTCCAAGTCCTCGTGGTAGCCGATCTGCACGTCCACCGTCGCCGTCGCCCAGCCCTGGCTGAGGTTGCCGATGCGCTTCACCTCGCCGTTGCGGATGTACCAGATCTCGCCGTTGTCGCCGCGCAGCTTCGTGACCCGCAACCCGACCTCGATCACCGTGCCGTTGGCCACGCCCGCGTCGATGACGTCGCCCACGCCGTACTGGTCCTCCAGGATCATGAAGACCCCGGAGAGGAAGTCGGTCACCAGGTTGCGCGCGCCGAAACCGATGGCCACACCGGCCACGCCGGCGCTGGCCAGCAGCGGGGCCAGATTGATCCGCAGTACTGACAGCACGGTCAGCGCGGCCGTTCCCATGATCACGAACGACGCCACGCTGCGCAGCACCGAGCCGATCGCCTCGCTGCGCTGCCGCCGTCGCTCGGCGTTGACCAGCAGCCCGCTCAGCGCGCCGGACGCGGCGGCCTCGGCGCCGCGGTTCATCCGCTCGATCACCTTGGTCAGCATCCGGCGCACGATCACGCGCAGCACCAGCGCGATGACCAGGATCAGCACGATCCGCAGGCCGGCGCCGAGCCAGTCGGCCCAGTTCTGGCCGATGTAGTCGGCCGCGCCGTTGGCGGACTTGTGGGCGTCGTCGATGGTCGAGGCGGTGGCGAGCGGTGCGGACACAGGCGGAAACCTCCGGTTGGGCAGGCTTCCCACACTAACGGGGTAAACGATGTGTCTCGTTGTCCCGTTCGAGAGCGACGTGCGCTGATTCAGGGCATGTAAAGGGGTGTGGTCGAAAACACCCTCGGTCCGTTACCCGGTCATGGTGGCGCCGCGACCAGGCTTCCGGAGAGACTGTGGGCAGATCGTCCCGGCGCGAGCCACGCGCCGCCGGCGTAAAAGGAGGCACCCGTGCCGCATGTCCTGGTCCTCAATGCGTCGTACGAGCCGCTCGGCGTCGTACCGCTCCGCCGCGCACTGATCCTCGTGCTGAACAAGAAGGCCGTGTGCCTCGAGGAATCCGGCGCTTATATGCACAGCGCGACCTGTTCTGTCCCCGCACCCAGTGTTGTCAAGCTCACCAAGTTCGTGCGAGTCCCCTTTCGCGGCCCCGTGCCCCTGACCCGGCGGGCGCTCTTCGCCCGGGACGGCGGCCGGTGCGCGTACTGCGGAGCCGTCGCAACCAGCGTCGACCACGTGATCCCGCGCAGCCGCGGAGGCCAGCACACGTGGGAGAACGTGGTCGCTGCCTGCCGCCGGTGCAACCATCTCAAGGCCGACCGGCATGTCGCCGAGCTCGGCTGGCGCATGCGCCATCAGCCCGCCCCGCCGTCCGGCCTCGCCTGGCGGATCATCGGGACGGGGCATAGGGACCCGCGCTGGCTGCCATACCTGCAGCCATTCGGCGCGGACGACGCCATGGCCCGGATCGACGGCATATCCGCCTGAGACCGGGCCTTTGTGTTGCCCGGCGCGGGCCCACGGGCCCCGGGCCGCCCTCGTGGCGGGTCCCGGGGCCCGTGGGCCCGCGCCGGCGTGCGTCCTACTCGTAGCGCAGCTGTGCCGGGTGCACGGTGCGCCGCAGCAGCGGGAGCGAGGCGGCGGTGGCCAGGAGGGCGGCGGCCGGCAGGGCGACGGCGGCGAGCAGGGGTTCCGCCAGCGGGAACGCGTACGAGCTGTCGAGTCCCACCGCCTTCCACCAGCCGGCGACGGCGAGCAGACCGCACCCCGTGGCCAGCACGACCGCCGGCACCAGCGGCAGAGCGGTCTCCAGCAGTGCCGCCCGGTTCAGGACGCCGCGGGGCACCCCGCCGGCGGCCAGGGCGGCCAGTGTCCGGCGGCGGGTGACCACCGATTCGACTGCCCCGACCACCAGGCCGCCGACGGCCACCGCGAAGGCGATCACGATGCCGGCGCCGACCAGGCGGAGCCCGTCGAAGTAGAAGGCCAGGTCCGACGCGCTGTAGGGAAAGCGGCGCGGAGCGGTCAGGTACTCGATCAACAGACGCCGTACGCCCATGAAGCCGGCCCCCGCCAGCACGGCCAGCAGCACCGCCCCGTGCGCGCGGGCGCCCGCCCAGGGGTCGGCCTGCAGGCGTTCCCCCGCAATCAGCAGTGCCGGGCGTCCGGACCGGGCTGCGAGGCGCCCGGTGAGGAGGGCGAGCCCGGCGCTGCCGTACAGCACGCCGACCACGGACAGCACGACGGTGGCCAGACCGGCCGACGCGGCGACCCCGTAGATCCCGTGGACCGTGGCCCGCCCGTCGAGCACGAACATGTTCGCCAGCTGGAGAGCGGTCGCCGCGACGAGCGCCAGTGGCGCCAGCGCCCACAGCGCCAGGCGTCCCCGTCCCGGCCGGGGGTGCGGCCTGCGGCCTCCCGACGCGACCCCCAGCGGATCGGCCGCCGCGCGGCGCAGCGTGAACCGGGCCTCCAGCGTCGCCAGCAGCGGCATCCCGAGCACCACGGCCGCGGCCGCGAGCCACGGCACCGGTACGTCCGTGGGCCAGGCCGTCGGCCGCCACGTCCAGCCGTCGGTGACCACGACCGGCTGCGCCGCGGCGAGCACCGCCCGCAGCACCAGGAAGGCGGCCAGCCCCGCGAGCGCCCCGATCCCGCAGGCCGCACCGGTCTCCAGCGCCTGGACGCGGCGCACCTGGCGCGGGGTCGCCCCGGCCAGCCGCAGCGCGGCGAGTCGCTGCTCCAGATGCACGGCGCCGATCCGGGTGCACTGTCCGAGGAACGCCAGCAGCGGAAGGATCAGCAGCAACAGCCCCATGACCAGCCCGTACCGGGTGGTCGGGTCGTTGAACAGCCGATGGGTGTACCAGTGCGCCCCGCCGCCGAACCGGGTGCCGATCACCGCGACGACCGTGGCCGCCAGCGCGAAGACCGTGCCCAGCGCCGTGCCCGCCGCCGTCAGGCCGAGCCGCCACCACTCGCCGCGCGGGGAGCCGCGCAGCAGCGACCAGGCCAGCCGGGCGTCGGCGCGCAGCGCGGTCACCGGAGCACCTGCGCGGGTTCGCCCTCCACGGCGCCGTCGCGGACGGTGGCCTCGCGGTCGGCGTAGGCCGCGACCTGGGCGTCGTGCGTGACGAGCAGCACGGCGGTGCCCGCCTCGCGGGCGGCGTGCACGAGGGCGGTCATGACCTGCTCGCCGGCGAGGGAGTCCAGGGCCCCGGTCGGCTCGTCGGCGAAGACGGCCCTGGGGCCGGTGACCATGGCGCGGGCCAGGGCGACGCGCTGGGCCTGGCCGCCGGACAGCTCGCCGGGACGCAGGGCGGCGTGCCCGGCCACGCCGAAGCGCTCCAGCCATTCCCTGGCGCCGGCGTGGGCGGCCGCGCGGGAGGTGCCGGCCAGCAGCAGCGGCAGCGCCACGTTGTCGAGGGCGGTCAGCTCGCCGACCAGTTGCCCGAACTGGAAGACGATGCCGAAGTCGGTGCGGCGCAGCGTCGTGCGGCGGGTCTCGCCCGCCTGGTCGAGGCGTTCGTCGCCGTACAGCACCTCGCCCTCGTCCGGCCGGACGATGCCCGACAGGCAGTGCAGCAGCGTGGACTTGCCGCTGCCGCTCGGGCCGCTGACGGCCAGGATCTCGCCGGGGTGCAGGCGCAGCGACGCACCGCGCAGGGCGTCCATCGTGCCGTAGCGCTTGACCAGGCCGCGGGCCTCGATCAGGGGTGGGGTCATGCGGAGGTGACCTCCTCGGCCAGTGCGCCGAGACGCTGCGCGGCGTTGTCCATCCAGCGCAGGTCGGCGTCGAGATGGGTGAGGGCGTAGTCGGCGGAGAGCACGGCCGACAGGGGTGCGCCGGGCGCGGTCTTGACGGCGGTGAGCTCGCGCATCCGGGCGAGGTGGGCGGCGCGCTGGGCGCGCAGGAAGTCCGCCGGGTCGCCCTGGCCGGAGGCGATGATCGCCGTGACCTTGGCGAAGATCTCGTTCGCCGCGGTGACCGGCGCGGGCGGTACGGGGTCGGCGAGCCAGTCGAGCAGCGCGGTGGTGCCCTGCTCGGTGAGCCGGTACGTGGTCCGCTCGGGGCCGCCCTCGCTCTCGGTGGCGTCGACCTCGGCCAGGCCGTCGCGGACCAGGCGCTGCAGGGTCGTGTAGACCTGGCCGTAGGCGAGCGGACGGGCCTGCGGGAAGCGTTCGTCGTGCCGCCGCTTCAGGTCGTACCCGTGTCCGGGCCCCGCGGCGAGCAGTCCCAGCAGCGTGTCGCCGGTGCTCACCGGGCCTCACCCCCTGTTCCGTGCTGTGTCGGTAATCTATTCACTGACTACATGTACTGAGTGAATAGTGGCAGGCGCGTGACCACCGGGCAAGCGGTTCGCCGGAATGTGCCCGTGGGGCGCGGGCTCAGCCCGTGACGGCGAAGGCCTGGAGCGAGTACAGCGAGTAGCCGTACCTCGTGCCGCGCTCCACACCCTGCACACGGATGAAGCGCGTGTCGGCGGGTGCGTCCAGGCGCACCGACTCGGTGCCGCCGCGGCCGTCGTCGACGACGGCCGCCGTGTGCCAGCTCAGCCCGTCGGCCGAGGTCAGGATCGTGTAGCGGGAGGCGTACGCGTCCTGCCAGCGCAGCGTCACCCGGCCGATCCAGGCCGGCCGCGGCAACTCCGCCTGCACCCACGCGTCGTCCTGCGCGGGGGAGGACCAGCGGGTGGCGGGGTCGCCGTCGGTGGCCGCGGAGGCGGGGAAGTCCGCGGTCTCGTCGCCGGAGGAGGTGGCGGTGGCGCCCTGTGCGACGTCCGGGCCGCCGGTGCGCGGATAGGCGTGCACGGTCACGGTCTGCCGGACCGTGCGGCCCTCGGCGCGGAACTCCAGCGGCACCTCGTAGACGCCCGGCACGCCGTCCTCGGGCAGCGACAGCCTCACCGGCACCGAGACCTTGCCACCGCGCGGCAGTTCCACGGTCCCGGGGGCCACCGCCCGCACCCCGGGCGGGGCCTTGGCCGTGAGGGTGACGCGGGCGGCGCCCGGGGAGGCGTCGGTCAGTTCGGCGGTGACCGTCGCCGGTGCGCCACCGGCCTCGACGTCGGCCTCGGTACGGTCCAGGGTCATCCGGGCGGCCGGCCGGTCCGCGTACCAGGGCACGATCTCGTGGACGACCGGCGCCGGCGCCCCGGGCGCCGGGGTGACCCGTACCGCGTCCACCCGCAGGCCGTTCGCGCGGAGTTCGGTCCAGCCGCTGCCCAGCGCGCCGAGCCGGCGCCAGCCCTGCCCGGGCACACGCGCCTCGACGGAGCCGCCCGTACCGCCCTCGGGGCCGGTCAGCACGGTCAGCGCCTCCAGGGGGCGGGCGGTGCCGTACTCCAGGGTCAGCCCCTCCGGCGGCACGCGGTACGCCGTGGTCGCGTCTCCGTCGGCGGCGGCGCGGGCCGCCGGGTCGCCCTCGGCGACGGCGGGTTCGTGCCCGTCCCCGGTGGTCACGGTGAACTCCCGCACGGTGACGGCGTTCTCCTGCGCGGCGGTGGCCCGCAGCCGCACATAGCGGGCGCGGGTGCCCTCCGGCAGGGTCGCGGTGACGGTGCGCCCGCCCGCGACGCCGGTGACGGGCCGCCAGCCGGCGTCGTCGCCCGCCGAGTACTCCAGCACCGCACTGCGCAGATAGTCGTCCTGCTCCGGGCCGGGACGCGCGGAGCCCATGGCGATCCGCACCTCGCGGATCTCGCGGGTGCCGCCGAGGTCCACCCCGAAGGTGTCGCCCTGCTGCGGCGGGGCGTCGCTGGCCCAGGCGGTGGAGTCCTTGCCGTCGGTCATGAGGGACGGTTCGGTGGCACGCGCCGAGCCGAGGGTCGCGGTGGCGGTGCCGCCCTCGCCCCGCACCCCGGTCCAGGCGTCCGCCGTGGCCAGGGCCTTGGCCAGGAACGGGTCGAGCACCCCGTCGCCGACGGTTACCGGGCTCTGCGCTATCCGGCGCCGTGCCCGCTCCAGCGCGAGCCGGTCCTTCCACGCGCCGGTGCCGTCGCCCTCGCGCAGCCCCAGCAGCATGTCCACCGCGTGTTCTCCCGCGGAGCCATAACGCGCCAACTGACTCAGCCACGGCCGTACTTCGCTGCCGAAGGAACCGCCGGCCAGGCCGTCGAGCCGTTCCGGGGCGCGGCTCATCGTGGTGAAGTCCGCCCGCAGCCGCTGTGCCGCGCGACGCAGCCGCTTGTCGCTCCCGTTCTCGTACGCGTCCAGGAACTCCTTCAGCAGCGGCCGCAGATAGGCCGACTCGCTGTCGTCCAGCACGGAGGAGGCCTCGTTGCCGGCCAGTGCGCGCAGCGCGCCGCGGGCGGCCGGGTCGGTGCCCGCCAGGTCGTCGACGGCGGCCTGCCAGGAGGACGCCCGGTCGTAGCCGTGCGGGTTCCAGGCGTAGTCCGCGGCCGTGAACAGCGCGATCCGGGACGCCACCGGCTGCCGCATCGCGGCCGACAGCAGTCCGGCCGTGGCGGCCGCGACGGCCGGCTCGCGCCCGGTGTACGGGCCGAGGAAGACGCGGTCGTCCGCCCAGTCGTTGACCGGGTAGTTGTCCATCGTCAGCAGCGGGTGGCGGAGCGCGTCCCGCGCGTCGGCGACCTGCGCGCCCGTGATCGTCGCCGGTACGACCCCGACGCCCGTCCAGGCCACCTCGACGGAGCTGTCCAGCGTTTGTGCGAGTTCACGGCGGAAGTCGGTGTCGCCGTCCTGGTAGAACTCCGTCGGCAGCAGTGACAGCGGGACGCCGCCGTCGCCCTGCCTGCCCTCCAGATGGCGCGCGACGGCGCTTGCGACCTCCGCCTGGGCGCGGGCGGCCGCCCGCGGGCCGTCGCCGTAGACGTCGGCGTCCGCCCCGCAGTGCCATTCGGTGTAGCTGACGTCCTGGAACTGGAGCTGGAAGCCGCGCACGCCCAGTGCCCACATCGCGTCGATCTTGCGCAGCAGCGCCCTGCGGTCGTCGGGCGAGGAGAAGCACAGCGCCTGACCGGGGGCCACGGCCCAGATCAACGTGACGTGATTGGCCCGGGCGCGCTCCGTCAGGGCGCGGAAGTCCGCCCGGCGCGCGGCCGGGTAGGGCTCGCGCCACCGCTCCTGGCGGTAGGGGTCGTCGCCGGGGGCGTAGAGATAGCGGTTCTGCTTGGTGCGGCCCAGGAAGTCGATCTGCGACAGGCGCTGCTCACGCGTCCACGGCTCGCCGTAGAAGCTCTCGGCGATGCCGCGGGAGGGGGCCACCGGCCAGTCGCGCACGACGACGCCGGGCAGGCCGTGCGCCGTCACCAGCTGACGCAGCGTCTGTACGGCGTGGAACAGCCCGTCCTCGCCCGTGCCGGCCAGTGCCACGGTGTCGTGGCCGAGGGCGCGGCCCACGGCCAGCCGGTAGCCCCCGGAGGGCAGGTCGCCCACGGGCGCGGCGCCCAGGGCACGGAGCGCGGAGTCCGCGCCGTGGCCGTCGGCGTA
Organism: Streptomyces sp. NPDC058691; assembly: GCF_042714775.1. NCBI lineage: Bacteria > Bacillati > Actinomycetota > Actinomycetes > Kitasatosporales > Streptomycetaceae > Streptomyces > Streptomyces sp. NPDC058691. The sequence goes on from NZ_JBHXSO010000002.1 coordinate 242,827, forward strand.
CACCACCAGGCCGCCGACGGGGGCGTCCGCGGCCTCGCGCAGATCCGTCGCGCCCGCGACGCGCAGGACCTCGCGGAGCACGTCGAGGGCGAAGGGGTCGGCGCCCGGCCCGGCGACCAGCGTCACCGTGGCCGGAACGGCGGTGAAGCCGCCCCGCTTGCGCAGCACTTGGGGCCTGGGGTGGACCGTGGGAAACCCATCGGCCAGTACGGTGCTCGGCGCGTCCGGCAGGGTGGCGGGGGTCGCGGGCGTGCTCGGAGCGGTGGCCGGCGCGGCGAGCACGCCGGGGGACGCGCCCAGCATGCCGCCGACCACGGCGGCGACGATCGCGGCCGTTCTCGCTGCGGCGGTTCTTCTGCCCCGGGTCATGTCCGCGCCAGCCCATCACCCGCCCGCGGGCGTGTCAACGCATACGGGAGCCCCTCCTTCCCCTCCCGCCCCCGTGGCGTGCGGTCCCGTACCGCCGGTAGCCGCCGCCCATAAGGGGAACGCTCCGCCGGTCGAGGGTAAACCCCTGGCGGCGCGACCCCCCTCGCGTGCGAGGATGGCCGAAAAACCGACGAAGGAGACGGAAACGTGCCCGGCACGAACCTCACACGTGAGGAGGCGCGCCAGCGTGCGCGCCTGCTGACCGTGGACGCATACGAAATCGAGCTCGACCTGAGCGGGGCCCAGGAGGGCGGCACCTTCCGGTCGGTGACCACGGTGCGCTTCGAGTCCGCCGAGGCGGGTGCCTCGACCTTCATCGACCTGGTCGCGCCGGCCGTCCGCGAGGTGGTCCTCAACGGCAGGGCGCTCGACCCGGCGGAGGTCTTCGCGGACAGCCGCATCGCGCTGCCCTCGCTGGAGGCCGGCCCCAACGAACTGCGGGTCGTCGCCGACGCGGCGTACACCAACACCGGCGAGGGCCTGCACCGCTTCGTCGACCCGGTCGACAAGCAGGCCTACCTCTACACCCAGTTCGAGGTGCCCGACGCGCGCCGCGTCTTCGCCAACTTCGAGCAGCCCGACCTCAAGGCGACCTTCGCCTTCACCGTGAAGGCCCCGGCGGGCTGGACGGTCATCTCCAACTCCCCGACCCCCGAGCCGGCCGACAACGTGTGGAGCTTCGCGCCGACCCCGCGCATCTCCACCTACATCACCGCGCTGATCGCCGGCCCCTACTACGCCGTGCACAGCACCTGGGAGGGCGAGGGCGGGCGCAGCGTGCCGCTCGGCCTGTACTGCCGCCCGTCGCTGGCCGAGTTCCTCGACGCGGACGCGATCTTCGCGGTCACCCGGCAGGGCTTCGACTGGTTCGAGGAGAAGTTCGACTTCGCGTACCCCTTCGCGAAGTACGACCAGCTCTTCGTGCCGGAGTTCAACGCGGGCGCCATGGAGAACGCGGGCGCGGTCACCATCCGCGACCAGTACGTCTTCCGCTCCAAGGTGACGGACGCGGCCTACGAGGTGCGGGCCGAGACCATCCTGCACGAGCTCGCCCACATGTGGTTCGGCGACCTCGTCACCATGGAGTGGTGGAACGACCTGTGGCTGAACGAGTCGTTCGCCACCTACACCTCCATCGCCTGCCTGGCCTACGCGCCCGGCAGCAAGTGGCCGCACTCGTGGACCACCTTCGCCAACTCCATGAAGACCTGGGCGTACCGGCAGGACCAGCTGCCGTCCACCCACCCGATCATGGCGGAGATCAACGACCTGCAGGACGTCCAGGTCAACTTCGACGGCATCACCTACGCCAAGGGCGCCTCCGTCCTGAAGCAGCTGGTGGCCTACGTCGGCATGGACGAGTTCTTCACCGGCGTCCAGGCGTACTTCAAGCGCCACGCCTGGAAGAACACCCGCCTGACCGACCTGCTGTCCGCCCTGGAGGAGACCTCCGGCCGCGACCTGAAGACCTGGTCGAAGAAGTGGCTGGAGACCGCCGGCATCAACATCCTCCGCCCGGAGATCACCACCGCCGCCGACGGCACCATCACCTCCTTCGCCGTACGCCAGGAGGCTCCGGCGCTGCCGGCCGGCGCCAAGGGCGAGTCCATCCTGCGGCCGCACCGCATCGCGGTCGGCGCGTACGACCTGCGCGACGGCAAGCTGGTGCGCGTCCAGCGCGTGGAGCTGGACATCGACGGCGAGCTGACGGCGGTGCCCGAGCTGGTGGGCGCCCAGCGCCCGGCGGTCGTGCTGCTCAACGACGACGACCTGTCGTACGCCAAGGTGCGGCTCGACGAGGTCTCGCTGGCCACCGTGCGCGAGCACCTCGGCGACTTCACCGAGTCGCTGCCGCGCGCACTGGTGTGGGCCTCGGCCTGGGACATGACCCGCGACGGCGAACTGGCCACCCGTGACTACCTGGAGCTGGTGCTGTCCGGCATCGGCAAGGAGTCCGATATCGGCGTCGTGCAGTCGCTGCACCGGCAGGTGAAGACGGCACTGGAGCTGTACGCCGCCCCCGAGTGGCGCGAGACCGGGCTGGCCCGCTGGACGGAGGCCACGCTGGAGCACCTGCGCGCGGCCGCCCCGGGCAGCGACCACCAGCTGGCCTGGGCGCGTGCCTTCGCGAACGCCGCGCGGACCAAGGACCAGCTGGACCTGCTGGGCGCGCTGCTCGACGGCTCCGAGGTCGTCGAGGGCCTGGAGGTCGACACCGAGCTGCGCTGGAGCCTGCTGCAGCGGCTGGCCGCCACCGGCCGCGCCGACGAGGCCGCCATCGCCGCGGAGCTGGAGCGGGACGCCACCGCCGCCGGTGAGCGGCACGCGGCGACCGCGCGCGCCGCCCGGCCGACCGCCGAGGCCAAGGCCGAGGCCTGGGCCGCGGTCGTCGAGGCCGAGACGCTGACCAACGCCGTTCAGGAGGCGGTCATCGGCGGCTTCTCCGAGCCGGACCAGCGCGAGCTGCTGGAGCCGTACACGCAGCGGTACTTCGAGGCGATCGCGGGCATCTTCGAGTCCCGCTCGCACGAGATGGGCCAGCAGATCATCATCGGGCTCTACCCGGCGTTGCAGGTCTCGCAGGCCACGCTGGACGCCACCGACGCGTGGCTCGCGGCGGCCGACCGGGCGCCCGCGCTGCGCCGCATGGTCACCGAGAGCCGTGCGGGCGTCGAGCGGGCCCTCAAGGCCCAGGCCGTGGACGCGGCGGCGGCGTGACCGCGCCGGGGCCCGGGGACATCACGTCCCCGGGCCCCGGCGACGCTCCGCCGTGCGGGGGAGCCGAGGACGACTGAGTCCGGGCATGCCGGAACGGGCCGCGGCGGCACCGCGGCCCGGCCCGTGCGGTCGGTCGGGAGAAGGACCCGTCAGGCCTGCGGCTTGCGGGACTTGTCGGTCATGGTGACCAGGCCCGCGATGACGAGGAAGGCCAGGACCGGGATGCCGAGGAACAGCCCCAGCGTCTCGATCACGCTCAGCCCCGGCCCCGGGTCGGAGCCGTCGTCCACGGTGTTGGCGAACGCGGGGGACGACACGAGCAGCATCAGCGCCGTGGTGGCCGAGACGGCACCGGCGCGCAGGGCGTTCTTGTTGAGCTTGTCCACGCTCTCAAACTAGCGAACGCTCCCGCACCCCGCGCGCCCGGGGTGGCCTTCGCGGCCGCTACGGGACGTCCGTCGCCTCCATCGCGGTGCGCACCTCATGGGCGAGGGCGTGCAACCGCGGCGAGGCGGCCAGCTGTTCCAGGGTGAAGGGGCGGCCCTCGGCGTCGGCGATGGGCAGCCGCCAGTTGGGGTACTCGTCCCAGGTGCCGGGCAGATTCTGCGGGCGGCGGTCGCCGACGCCGTCGGGGAGCCACACCCCGACCATCCGGGCCGGCGTCCTGGCCAGGAAGCGGTGCACGGCCTTGACCACGGACTCCTCGTCCCGCGTGCCCTCCGGCAGCAGCCCGAGCCGCCCGAGCAGCGCCAGCCACTCCGCGACGTCGACCGCGTCGGCGGCCTGCTCCTCCTCCAGCGACCGCGTCAGCAGCCCCAGCCGGTGCCGCAAGTCCACGTGCTCGCCGGTCAGCCGTGCGGCCGTCGTCGGCAGGTCGTGCGTGGTCACGGTGGCCAGCACGTCGGCCCGCCACTCCGCCGGGGGCAGCGGCCGGGCGTGCCCGTGCGCGCCCGCGGCGGCCGCCCCCTCCCAGTCCCGCTCGAACCAGAGCACCGACGTGCCGAGGATGCCCCGGTCCGCGAGCTCCTCCCGTACGCCGGGCTCCACCGTGCCGAGGTCCTCCCCTATGACGACCGCGCCCGCGCGGTGCGCCTCCAGGGCGAGGATGCCGAGCATGGCCCCGGCGTCGTACCGGACGTAGACCCCCTCGGTCGGGGGCCTGCCCTCCGGCACCCACCACAGGCGGAACAGGCCCATCACATGGTCGATGCGCAGTCCGCCCGCGTGCCGCAGGACGCCGCGCAGCAGATCGCGGTACGGCGCGTACCCCGTGGCCGCCAGCGCGTCCGGGCGCCACGGGGGAAGCCCCCAGTCCTGGCCGCGGGCGTTGAAGGCGTCCGGCGGCGCGCCCACCGACATGCCGCGGGCGAGTGCGTCCTGCAACGCCCAGGCGTCGGAGCCGGAGGGGTGCACGCCCACCGCGAGGTCGTGCACGACACCCACGGCCATCCCCGCGTCGCGCGCGGCCCGCTGGGCCGCCCCCAGCTGACTGTCGGTCAGCCAGGCCAGCCAGCAGTGGAAGTCCACCTGGTCCAGCCGCTGCCCGCGCTGCCGGGCGACCTGCCCCGATCGCGGATCGCGCAGCCCGGCCGGCCAGGACCGCCAGTCGGGGCCGTGCAGCTCGGCCAGCATCGACCAGGTGGCGTGGTCGTCCAGCGCCTGTCCCTGCTCGGCCAGGAAGTCCCCGTACGCGGCCCGGCGGCCCGGCGACAGCGGCACCTTGCGGACCAGCGCCAGCGCCTCGCGCTTGAGCTCCCACACCGCGTCACGGTCGATGAGGGCGTCCTTGAGCAGCACCGAGTCACGCAGCACGGCCGCCCTGCGCAGCAGGTCCGCGGCGCGCTCGCGGTCCTCGGCGTCCAGATGCGCGTACTCCGGGATCTCCTCCACCCGCAGGTACACCGGGTCCGGGAAGCGGCGCGAGGACGGCCGGTACGGCGACGGATCGGTGGGCTTGCCCGGCACCGCCACGTGCAACGGGTTGACCTGGAGGAAACCCGCGTGCAGCGCGCGCCCCGTCCACGCCGCGAGGTCGGCCAGATCACCCAGGTCGCCCATGCCCCACGAACGCGACGACAGCACGGAGTAGAGCTGCGCCATGAAGCCGTACACCCGCTCCGGCGGCCCCGGCAGCCGGTCCGGTGCCACGACCAGCTGCGCGGACGCCGTGCGGCCGTCCGGGGTACGCGCGCGCAGCGCGTGCCGGCCGACGGGCAGCGGTGCCTGTCCGTCCCACTCGGTCTCGACGCCGTCCTCGGTCTCCACCCGCAGCGCGGTGCCGTCCGGCAGCACCAGCCCCGCCGCGCGCCCGGCCCGCACCACCACGTTCCGGGGCAGCAGCCGCTGCCCCGCCCGCTGCTCGTGCTCCGCCAGCGCGTCCCGCACCGCCGCGGGCGTCGAGGCGTCCACCCCGAGCGCGGCCAGCACCTCGATCACCGTCTCGTCCGGCACCCGCACCTCCCGGTCGGCCGAGGGGCGGTACGTCGGGGCCACGCCGTGCAGCACGGCAAGTCTGTCCCTCTCGGCGGAATCGGTCATCGGGGTGCCCTCCCGGGCGTCGGCGGAACAGGGCGACAGCCTCAGCCATACCCACTGCGTGGCGGCACAGTCGCCCTCCGTGTGTGTACGCCGCGCTGCGCGTGCGTTCCGGGTGGGTTTTCCCCCGCCCGCCCTCCCGGGTGCCCTGTGAAGTTAGTGACCCCGGCGCGCGTTTCGTTGGGTGCCGGGTTCGGGGCCTCCGGGGCTGGCCATTCTGGACAGCACATTTTGGTGCCTCGGGCACTCTCCGCTGGGCACCCCGGGTTGTGCACCCAAATATGCTCCACAGTCCAGAACGCCCACCCCTACGACCCCGCCCCCTCCGTAGTGTTCGCGCCTGATCCCCAGTGGGGGTATGGAGGCAGTCCGGGGGGACCGCGGTTGCCTGGATCCACCCCACCGGTGTGTGTGGGCGGTGACGCCTGGGCGGCCGATGTGCCGCTGGACCAACCATGGGGCTGTGCCATGGCCGCCTTCAACCCCCCCACTGGGGATCAGGCGCATGACGAAACCGAGGGGGCGGGGTCGGAGGGGTGGATGTTCTGGACGCTGCGGGATATTTGTGTGCAGCATCCGGGACAGGATGGGATGGGCAAGTGCCCGTCACGCACGTAAATATCCCAGTCCAGAATGGCCAGCCCCGGAGGCCCCGACCCCGGCCCACCCCGCACGCGCGCCGGGCCGCCCGGACTTCACAGGGCACACGGGCGGGAGGGCGGGGGAAAAACCCACCCGGACCGTCAGGGGAGGACCGCAAACGCGCGCGCAGCGCACTCGCGCCAAGGGGCCGCCGCCTCAAGCTGCGCCGCAAGCGCGAGCAGCCGCCCCTCCGCGCCGTGAGGCGCGCCAAGCATCATGCCGATGGGCAACCCCCCGTCACTCCACCCCAGCGGGAGCGACACCGCCGGCAGCCCGGCGATGTTCCAGGGCGCGGTGAACGGCGTGAACGCCAGCTGCGCGGCGAAGTCGGCCTCGGGGTCGGCGTCGTCGCGCAGGGCACCGACCCGCGCGGGGAGCTGGGCCAGGGTCGGGGTGAGGACGGCGTCGTACGGGTGGACCGCCCGCGCCAGTTCGCGGCCCACGGCCTGCATCGCCCCGAGGGCACGCGCGTAGCCGAGGCCGCCGACGCGTTGCCCCTGCGCACGCAACCACCGGGTGAGCGGGAGCAGTTCGCCCTCGTGTTCCACCGGCACGGGCGTGAGCGCCGCCAGTACCGCCCACACCGGGGTGAACGCGTCCCGGTCGCCGGGTGCCAGCGGCTGGGGCACGTCGAGGACCTCGTGCCCCAGGTCCTCCAGCAGTGCCGAGGTCCGCTCGTACGCCGCCAGCACCTCCGGGTCGACCGTGACCCCGGCGACGTCCGGCAGGGCCCAGCGGGCGATGCGCAGCCGGCGCGGTTCGTGGTCGCACCACTGGAGGAAGGTCCGCTCGGGCACCGGCAGGGGGAAGGGGTCGCCGGGGGCGGGGACGGACAGCACGTCCAGGAGCGCGGCGGCGTCGCGCACCGTGCGCGCGATCGGGCCGTGCACGGCCAGTCCGCTGACGTCGCCCCAGGGCGCGGGGCTCACGCGGCCGCGGCTCGGCTTGAGCCCGACGACGCCGCAGCAGCTCGCGGGGATGCGGATGGAGCCGCCGCCGTCGCTGCCGTGCGCCGCCGCCGCGAGGCCCGCGGCCACGGCGGCCGCCGCGCCGCCGCTGCTGCCGCCCGCGCCGCGCGTGAGGTCGTACGGGGTGCGGGCGGGCGGTCCGGCCCGGCCCTCGGTATAGGCGGGGAGCCCGAACTCCGGGGTGTTGGTCTTGCCGGTCAGCACCGTGCCGGCCTCCCGCAGCAGGGTCACCAGGTGGGCGTCCCGCTCGGCGACGCGGTCGGCGAAGACCGCGGAGCCGGAGGTGAAGCGGATCCCGGCCACCGGGGTGAGGTCCTTCACCGGGACCGGGACGCCGAGCAGGGGCGGCAGGTCCCCGCCGGCGAGCAGCAGCCGTTCGGCGCGCCGCGCGTCCTCCAGCGCCCGTTCGGGGGTGACCGTCAGATAGGCCCCGAGGGCGGGATCGATCCGCTCGATCCGCTCCAGGTGGTGGGCCGTCAGCTCGACCGGCGAGATCTCCCCGCGTCGCACCGCGGCGGCCTGCTCCAGCATCGTCAGTTCATGGGGTGCGGTCACCCGGCCCAGCCTAGGCAAAAGGCCGGGGCGGGTGCTCGTTCCAGCACCCGCCCCGGATCGTGCGCAAGGTCGCGCGGACTAGCCCGCGTTCACCTTGCCGATGATGACGCTGCCGGTGCCCGCGGCGGTGCCGTTGGCGTTGAGCAGCTGGACCTCGCCGAAGAACTGGCGTCCCTCGGGCGCGGGGGCGGCCACCAGCACGTTCGCGGTGACGTTCGCCGAGGCGCCGTTGGCCAGCGGCACGTTCGCCGCCTCGTCGACGACGACCGAGCCGAGCGACGCCGAGTAGAAGACGTCACGGTAGTCGTACGCGGTGCTGCCGGACGGGACGGAGAAGCCCTCCACCTGGACGGTGTAGGTGCCGGCCGCCGGGTTGGCGATGCTGACCGCCTCCTCGGAGTCGCCGTCCGCGGAGCGGCCGACCTCGACGCCGTTCCGGTAGACGTACAGGTCCAGGTCGGCGCCGGTGTCCGAGGTGCCGCCGATCGCCACGTCGAGACGGGTGGCGCCCGCGGGCACGACGACCTGCGTGGTGTTGACCACGCCCTCGGCGACGGACGGACGGCTGGCCTCCGCCGAGCCGAGCGCGCCGCCCTTCAGCTTGCCCTGAACGGGGGCGAAGCCGTTGGTGACCTTCCAGGAGACCGGGGCCGGGGTACCGACGGTGGCCTCCGCGACGGTCTGCACCTCGGGGTCGAACGAGACGCCGAGCGCGGTCGCGGTGAGCGCGTACGGGTTGTCCAGCAGCGGCGAGGTGCGCCGGGCCTCGACCTCGAACTCCCAGACGCCCGGCAGCGGCTCCGCGTAGGAGCGCAGGTCGGGACGGCAGGTGTTGGCGGGGTTGTTGTAGTTCGGGTAGCAGGACGGCGTGGAGGTGTCGTCCACCGGGACGCCCCACGGGTTGATGGCGATGAAGCGGGTCTGGCTGCCCGCCGCGAGACCGCTCATCTTGACCTCGAGCGACTTGGCGCCTTCGGGCACGGTCACGAAGTACGAGGTGGTGCTGTTGCGCTGGACCGTGCCGGACGCGGTGAACGTGTAGCCCGGCTTGGCCTGCGGCGTGGCGACCACGACCGTGTTGAGGATCTGCTGGTCGACACCGCGCGTCGACGGGTCGTCGACCTCGAGGATCGCGCTGTGCGCGCCGGCGGTGTGCGGCTTGGCGGTGATCTGCACGGTGACCGGCTTGTTCAGCGGCAGGTCGACGGTGTCGTCACCGGGGAACCGCCAGGTGCTGTCGTCGTTCAGCCAGTCCAGGTCGTGGCGGATCGTGCGGTCCGGGCCGGAGGTGCGGGTGAGCGTGACGTTGTACGTCTTGCTCTGGCCCGCCTTCAGGCCGGTCTCACGGTCGTAGACGCCGGTGCCGTAGCCCGGGGTCGCCAGGAACTGCGACAGGGAGGTGGCGACCGGTGCCTTGACCGTGTAGGTGTTGGCGTCGGCGCCGGTCTTGATCAGGTGCCAGGCGCGGTCCACGTCCAGCAGGCCGGCGCCCTGGGCGAAGGCCTGGACGTCCTTGATCTTCCTCGCGGTGCTGGTCAGCGCGGTGCGCAGCTTCAGCGGAGTCAGATCGATGTGGGCGTGCTTGGCGGCGGACAGCAGCAGCGCGGAGGCGCCGGCGGCCTGCGGGGAGGCCATCGAGGTGCCCTGGAGCATCGCGTAGCCGGGCGGCAGGCTGTAGCCCGCCTCGGCGACGGGGCCGCCGGCCTCCCAGGTCGGGATGGTGTTGATGGAGGCACCGGGGGCCGAGATGACCGGCGCGATGCCGCCGTCCTCACGCGGGCCGCGCGAGGAGAACGGCATCATGTCGTAGTCCTTGGTGACCTGCGAGCCGTAGTTGGCCGCCCAGGTCTCCTTGGAGATCGTCGCGCCGACGCTGATGACCTTGTCGGCCAGGCCGGGGTCGCCGATGGTGTTGAGGCCGGGGCCGCTGTTGCCCGCCGAGATGACCAGCTGGACGCCGAAGTCGTCGATCAGCTGGGTGTAGATCTGGGCGCGGGCGTTGTTGCCGTCGTTCAGCGCGGGCAGGCCGCCGATGGACATGTTGACGATGTCCACACCGCGGTTGACGACGAGGTCGATCATGCCCTCGGTCAGCGCGATGTTGGTGCAGCCGCCGGACCAGGTGCAGGCGCGGGAGGAGACGATCTTCGCGCCCGGTGCGGCACCGATCATCTTGCCGCCGAACAGGCCGTTGGCGGAGGTGATGCCCGCGACGTGCGTGCCGTGCTCGGACTGGATGACGCCGATGTTGACGAAGTCGGCCTTCTTGCCGATCCACTCGCCGCCGTACGGGTCCGTCGGGACGTCCTTGCGGATCTCCACCACGAAGGGGATCCGCTCGGAGATGGCCGTGGCGGGGTTGTCGGTGCCGAAGTACCCGACCTGGAAGCCGTCCTTGTACGGCTTCATCGGGGTGTCGTCACCGAAGTTGCCGTTGTCGTTGAGGTCCACCCGGACGGTGCCGGCCGCCGGGTCGTAGAGCACGCCCCACAGGTCGGTGGTGTCGCCGTCCCGGTTGAGGTCGCCGGCCATGTCGCCGCCGACGGTGGCCGACTCGCGGAACACCGTGACCTGCTGCGAGGGGTCGGGGGCGGTCCAGGTCCTGGTGCCCACGGTGACGGTCGGCCCGTTGGTCATCCGGCGCCAGGTGGCGTCGCCGTCCAGGATCGGGTCGGTCGCCGTGACCCAGTCGACGATCTTGCGCTCGCCGGTGGTGGTCTTCTGCAGCGCCGGGTGGCCGAGGTCGACACCCGAGTCGAGGATGCCGATGGTGACGCCACGGCCGTCGGACTCGGGGTTCTTGCGGACGAAGTCGACCGCGCCGGTCTCCCAGGCGGGCTGGTACGGGTTGACCGCCGGGGTGTTGGCGTCCGGGCCCGGGTAGGTGGCGGCCGTGGTCTTCTTCGCGGCGCCCTGGGCACGGTCGGCCGACGGGGTCGGGTCGTCGAGCTTGATCTCCTGCTTCAGGTCGACGGCCTGTACGGAGGAGAGCTGCTGCGCCGCCGCGATGGCGGCGTCGGCCTTGCCGGTCGGTACGGTGGCACGGACGTAGCCGAGCTTGTCGTACGTCCGGTCCACCGAGGCGCCCTTGAGGGCGTCGATCTCGCCCGAGATCTGCTCGGTGGAACCCGCCTTGGTGGCGATCATCATCGTGACGTTCTTGTCGCCTGCGGCCTTGGCCTTGGCGAGGAGTTCCGCGTCGGCGGATCCGAGCTTGTCACCGGAGGTCTTCACCGCCGCGTCGGCGGGGTCGCCCCCCTGGTCGGCGAAAGCGGTGGAGGCGGATATTCCGGTCGCGGTCAGCGCGGCCACGAGACCCGCCGCGAGCGCGATGCGGACGCGTCTCTTCCCGCGTATGTGTTCAAGAGACATGGGCATCCTTGTTCAAGATTTGGGCGCCAGTTGACGGACACAGTGGTCCATGTGCCGGGTTGTTGGGGAGTGCCGGAGATGGCGCAGGCATGCCATGACGCGAATGCGTCAAGCTGCCGACGGTCATGGATGCCGCACAACCGCCCAATCCATCCCATGCGGCCGCCCCCGCCCGCGCGGCCCGATCCTTGATCGTCCTTGTCATGCGGGGCGGTTGATGAACAGCTGATGAGCGGTTCGCCACCGGCCGCCTCGTCCCGGATGACCGGCGCGAATACGGCCGGCCGATGTCCGGAGATCGGCGCCGGCCGTTCCGCTTGTGTTGGACCGCCGGTCACTCCGGCTGCCAACGATCCCGGTGTAGACGCCCTACCGTCGCCCACCGGGGGAACCCGCCATGCCTGGTCCCGTGCCCGCTGTCGCCCTCAACCGCCGCAACTTCCTGATCGCTTCGGGGACCACCGCGCTCGGCGCGGGACTCGGCATCGCACTGGTTCCCGGCTCCGGTGACGCCAAGGCCGCTCCTCCGGCGGCGCAGACGGCGTCAGGCGTGGTCGCGCCCGCCTCGCCCGCCTCGCCCGCCGCCCCCACGGCGGCCGGCACGACGCTGGAGACGGTGGCCGCGCCGCGCGGCAGCGGCGGCTACCGCCGGCTGGCCGACGGCCCCGGCTGGAAGCGTGTGACGCGCACCGAGCTCGCCGCCGCACAGAGCGGCCGCGCCGACCGCCGCACCACGCTGAGCTGCTTCGTCCAGTTCACCGACCTGCACCTGACGGACGTGCAGAACCCCCAGCGCTACGAGTTCCTGCGGGCGGACTCCGCCGGCGGCTGGCGCCCGCAGGAGGCGCTGACCAACGCCGGCGTGGTCTCGCTGGTCGAGCGGGTCAACGCCCTGCGCAACGGGCCCGCCACCGGCACACCGATCAGCTTCGTCATGACCACCGGCGACAACACCGACAACAACTCACAGCTGGAACTGGAGTGGTTCCTGACCGCCATGAGCGGCGGCCGCATCACCCCCAACTCCGGCGACCCGCAACGCTACGAGGGCGTCCAGGACTCCGGCCTGAAGCTCTACTGGCAGCCCGACGCGGCCCTGCGCGACGCCGACAAGGCGCTCGGCTTCCCCCGCCTGCACGGCTACCTCGACGCCGCGATCCGCCAGGTGAACAGCCCCGGTCTGAACGTCCCGTGGTACGCCACCGTCGGCAACCACGACCAGCTCTTCACCGGCGCCTTCGCGTCCTCGCCGTTCTTCCGCGACCTGGCCACCGGCTCGCGGAAGCTGTTCTCCCTGCCCGCGGCCGAGGCGGCCGCCGTCAACAAGGCCATCCGCCAGGGACCCGACCCCAAGGGCGCCCGCTTCCGCCAGGCCTGGGACCGCTACAAGGGCACCGCCCGCACCGTCACCCCCGACGAGCGCCGCGCCCCCTTCACCCGGCACCAGTACATCGCCGCCCACCTCGACCCCGCACACACCGGCGCGGGCCCGGTCGGCCACGGCTACACGCGCGGCAACCTGCTGACGGAGCGTCTCTACTACACCTTCCGCATCTCCGACGACGTGCTCGGCATCAGCCTGGACACCACCGACGCCGGCGGCGACTACCGCGGCTCGCTCGGCACCGCGCAGTTGCAGTGGCTGGAACGGATGCTCACCGCCCACCTCGGCGAGACCGTCCTGGTCTTCAGCCACCACCCCAGCTGGGCCATGACGAACATGGTTCGCGACCCCGCCCGGCCCACCGAGAAGCGGCACGGCGGCGAGGAACTCGTCGCGCTGCTCAAGCGGCACCGCAACGTCGCGGCGTGGATCAACGGCCACAGCCACATGAACAAGATCGTCCCCCACGGCTCCTTCTGGGAGGTCTCCACCGCCTCCCACGTCGACTACCCGCAGCTCGCCCGGGTCGTCGAACTCACCGACAACCACGACGGCACGCTGTCCCTGCACTGCACGCTGGTGGAGTCCGCCGCCCCCCACCGCACCGACTTCTCCGACCTGTCCCAGACCGGTCTGGCCGCGCTCTACCGCGAGTTGTCCTTCAACGCCCCCGGCTCCCGCTCCGATCTGTCCGGTGCCGCCGGCGACCGCAACGTGGAGCTGCTGCTGAAGAAGCGCTGATCCAGGCCGGCGAGGCCGGCCGGTTCAGCGGGGGAGCACCACCACGTACGAGGCGGGGTTGCGGTCCACCGAGGCCATCAGCGCGGTGCGGACGACGGCCGCCTGCTGCTCCAGGGCCTCGCGCAGCTTCCTCGGCGTGATGTGCACCACCGTGATGCCGAGCCGCTCCAGGTGCTCGCGCTTGCGGGCGTACTCCGACCACAGCGCGTCCTCGTCCTGGCGCGGTGCGCGCGCGTCGATCTCCACGGCGACCGCGTGCTCCGGCCAGTACGCGTCCACGCCGCCCAGGTGCGGGCCGCCGGGCAGACGCAGGTCCACGTTCCACACCGGGTCCGGCAGACCGAAGCAGCGCACCATGTCGTACAGCCGGCTCTCGGCGATCGCCCTGCCCTCGGCCAGCAGCGCGTCCACCGCCTCGACGACGTGCGGCCGCGACAGGAGCCGGGCGTTGCTCAGCTCCCGGACGATGGACGTGGCCTCGCAGTGCCCGCCGCGCACCGCCTCGGTCAACACCAGGCGCACCGTCTCCGCGTCCGCGAGCTCCGCCACCGCGTCGGCCAGCGCCCGCGGCACCGGGGCGCACGGGATGCCGCCCACCAGGTGCGGGCGCGGCGGGGTCTGCGTCCGCACGAAGCCGACGTCCCCCGCGGCGCGCACCTTGCGCTGACGGGCCACCAGCAGGTCGATCCGCTCCAGCCCGAGCAGCGGCGGTACGGAGGAGAAGCGGTGCAGGGCGAGCGCGGCCAGGCCGGTCACCATCGCGTCGCCGTCCGCGTAGAGCAGCGCCGCCTGCAGCCGCTCCTCGCTCGTGGGCGGCCCGGGGTGCAGCACGTAGACCTTGGGCAGCACCTCCTGCCACGGGCCGTCCGGGCCGCAGCGCTCCGAGAGCGTGCCGGGGGTGACGCCGTGCTCGCGCAACTGGCGGGCGGTCAGTACGGCGGGCCGCTTGCGGGAGGGGTGGTCGAGGGGGCGGGGGCTGAGGGGGGTGTTGTGGTTCATGTCGGGTCAATTCCCGCTCCCCGGGGGCGGGCTAACCGCTGTTACCGTTCCGTCGACAAATGCGGACATCCCCGCACTAAAGTTCAGACGTTCGGTTGCCGAAGGGCCGATTTCACCTATCCGGGTGTACCGACTCGCCCTGCCTGCGCATTCGTCACCGCGCCAGCCGGGGCGGCACGGGGTGCCCGGACCCCGCACGGTACGCCGTTGGGGTGACCGGACGTGTGTTCACGGGGGTACGGGGGAGCGCCGCACGCCGGGCGGCGCACCCCCGCACACGCCGGGATCAGACGCCCGCGCCGGCCGCCGCGTCGCGTGCCTGGGCGCGCAGCGCGCGCGCGAGGTCGTCGCGGCACTCGGCGACCAGCCGCCGCAGGGCGGGGGCGGCATCGGTGTGCGCGTCCAGCCAGGCGGCGGCGTCGTCGACCGTCTCCGCGCGGTCCTGCAGATGCGGGAAGAGCCCACGGACCACGGCCATGCCGATCTCGATCGACCGCTCCGCCCAGATCCGCTCGATGACGGCGAAGTACTTCTCGGCGTACGGCGCCAGCAGCTCGCGCTGACCCGCCTGATCGAAGCCCGCGATGGTCGCCTCGACCAGGGCGTTGGACAGCGCGTCGGACTCCACGACCGCCGCCCAGGCCTGCGCCTTGACCGCCGCCGAGGGGCGCGCCGCCAGGCACCGCACCTGGTGCCGCCTGCCGGAGGCGGTGTCGTCGCGGGCGAGCTCGGCGGCGATGACGGCCTCGTCGGCGGAACCGTCCGCGGCCAGGGACTCCAGGAACGTCCAGCGCAGTTCCTGGTCCACCTCCAGCCCGTCGATCTTCTCCGTGCCGTCCAGGAGCGAACGCAGGAACGCCGTCCCGGTCTCGCCCGAGGCGACCGAGGCGTGGAAGCGGGCCCAGGCGAGCTGGTGCCCGCTGCCGGGCTCGGCCGCGCGCAGCTCGCGCAGGGCGCCCTGCTCCAGTGCGCGCAGCCCCTCCTCGCGCCGGCCGGGCGCGGCGTAGTCGTTGAGGGCGGTACGGGCCTGCAGGTGCAGGCCCTGCAGGACGCCGATGTCGGTCTCGGCGCCCGCGAAGCGCAGGACCAGGCCGAGGTAGTCGCGGGCGGGCATGAGCCCGTCGCGCGTCATGTTCCACACCGCGGACCAGGCCAGCGCCCGCGCCATGGGGTCGGCGAGCTCGCCCAGGTGCTCCCGGACGGTGGCCAGGGAGTCCTCGTCGAAGCGGATCTTGCAGTACGTCAGGTCCTCGTCGTTGACCAGGACGAGGTCGGGGCGCTCGGCCCCGGCCAGCTCGGCCACGACGCTGCGCGGCCCGGCGACGTCGGTCTCGGCACGCGCGTACCGCTCCAGGGCGCCCCCGGGCGTGCGGCGGTAGAGCCCGACCGCCACGCGGTGCGGCCGCAGCTGCGGGTGCGAGGCCGCGGCCTCCTGCACCACGGCGAGCTCCGCGACGCGCCCCTCGCCGTCGTACGTCACCTGCGGCGTCAGCGAGTTGACGCCCGCGGTCTGCAGCCAGGCCCGGGACCACTCGGCCATGTCGCGCCCCGAGGTCTCCGCCAGCACCGACAGCAGGTCGCCGAGCTCGGTGTTGCCGTACGCGTGCCGCTTGAAGTAGCGCCGCGCGCCCTCCAGGAACGCGTCCCGGCCCACGTAGGCGACCAGTTGCTTGAGCACCGAGGCGCCCTTGGCGTACGTGATGCCGTCGAAGTTGAGCTTGGCGTCCTCCAGGTCGCGGATGTCGGCCGTGACCGGGTGCGTGGACGGCAGCTGGTCGGCGCGGTAGGCCCACGCCTTGCGCCGGTTGGCGAAAGTGATCCAGCCGTCCTTGTAGCGGGTCGCCTCCACGAGCGAGAACGCGCCCATGAAGTCGGCGAAGGACTCCTTGAGCCACAGGTCGTCCCACCACTTCATGGTGACCAGGTCGCCGAACCACATGTGCGCCATCTCGTGCAGGATGACGTTGGCCCGCCCCTCGTACGACGCCCGGGTGACCTTGCCGCGGAAGACGTACTCCTCGCGGAAGGTGACCAGACCGGGGTTCTCCATCGCGCCGATGTTGTACTCCGGCACGAAGGCCTGGTCGTACTTCCCGAAGGGGTACGGGTAGTCGAAGTGGTCGTGGAAGAAGTCCAGGCCCTGCCGGGTGACGGTGAAGATCTCCTCGGCCTCGAAGTGCCGGGCCAGGCCCTTGCGGCACAGCGCGCCCAGCGGGATCTCCAGCTCCGTGCCGTCCGCAAGGGTGCGCCGGTAGCTGTCGTGCACCATGTGGTACGGCCCGGCGACGACCGCCGTGATGTACGTGGAGATCGGCCGGGTCGGCGCGAAGTGCCGGGTCTGCCCGCCGTCCGAGACGCCGGTGACCCGCTCGTTGCCCAGCACAACCCATGACTCCGGAGCGGTCACCGAGAAGGTGAAGGGCGCCTTCAAGTCGGGCTGCTCGAAGTTGGCGAAGACCCGGCGGGCGTCGGCCGGCTCGTACTGCGTGTAGAGGTAGACCTCGCCGTCCTCGGGGTCGACGAAGCGGTGCAGGCCCTCGCCGGTGCGGCTGTAGGCGCACTGCGCGTCGACGACCAGCACGTTGTCGGCGGCCAGGTCCGTCAGCGCGATCCGCGCCCCGTCGAAGACCTCCGCGGGGTCCAGCTCCCGGCCGTTGAGCAGCACGGAGGTGACCGAGGGCGCCACCAGGTCGGCGAAGCTCGCGGCGCCGGGCTCGGCGCAGCGGAAGCGGATCGTGGTCACCGAACGGTAGGCGGGCTCCTCCGCCCGGACCGCCGACCGAAGGTCGAGCGCGACCTCGTAGCCCTCCACGGCGAGCAGCCGGGCCCGCTCGCGGGCCTCGTCACGCGTGAGGTTCTCACCGGGCACGGGGTCTCCATCCGTTCGCACGTCGTCGTGGGGAGTGTCTTGTGGACGCCAGGCATCTTCGCACGTGGCACCGGAGGGCACCGCACGGGAATGGGGATGCGGCCGGGGGTGTTCCCTGTTCCGCACCACGTGTCGATGTGTCATGCCCCGAGGAGACAACCGTGACCGAGACCACAGCGAACCCCACCCCGACCCCGGTGGACTTCTGGTTCGACCCCGCCTGCCCCTGGGCGTGGATGACCTCCCGATGGATGCTGGAGGTCGAGAAGGTGCGCCCCGTCGAGGTGCGCTGGCACGTGATGAGCCTGGCGGTCCTCAACGACGGCCGCGAGCTCCCCGAGGAGTACCGCGAGTTCCTGACCACGGCCTGGGGCCCGGTCCGCGTCTGCATCGCCGCCGAGCAGAAGTACGGCAGCAAGGTGCTCGGCCCCCTCTACACCGCCCTGGGCACCCGCATCCACAACCAGGGTCTGGGCCACAAGGACCGCGAGGTCATCGTCGCCGCCCTGGAGGAGGCCGGCCTGCCCGCGGACCTCGCCGACTTCGCCGACAGCGACGCCTACGACACGGAGCTGCGCGCCTCCCACCAGGAGGGCATCTCCAAGGTCGGCCAGGACGTCGGCACCCCGGTCATCGCGGTCCCCGGCGCCGACGGCGAGCAGATCGCCTTCTTCGGCCCGGTCGTCACCCCGGCCCCCAAGGGCGAGGCCGCGGCCCGCCTGTGGGACGGCACGCTGCTCGTCGCGTCGACCCCCGGCTTCTACGAGATCAAGCGCACCCGCGACCAGGGACCGGTCTTCGACTGATCTCCCCTCACTAGAAGTGCCGGAGCAGTTCGGGGAAGGCCGTCAGCCGCAGCACACGCTCGTCGGCCGGGTCGATCTCGGACTGCTCCAGCACCCAGGTGTTGTCGTTGGGGATGAAGACGGCGCTCATCCCCGCCTCCCGGGCGGGGATGATGTCCGACTTGGGGGAGTTGCCGATCATCCAGGCCGCCTCCGGCGCGAAGCCGTAGTGCGCGATCAGCCCCCGGTAGGTGTCCACGGCCTTCTCCGGGACGATGTGCACACCGCGGAACCGGCCGGCGAGCCCCGACGCCTCGACCTTGCGGGACTGCTCCTCGGCGTCGCCCTTGGTGAGCAGCAGCAGCTCATGGCGGCCGCCCAGCTCGTCGAGGGTGTGCGCGACCCCGGGCATCAGCTCCACGCGGTGCTCGGCGAAGGCCAGCGCCAGCTCGTCGATGCGCCGGGCCTCCTCCCGCGTCGCCGGACGCTCCCGCAGCCGCTCCAGGCACTCGCCGAGGCTGCGCAGGAACACCTTGCTGCCGTATCCGTGGGCGACCGCGTTCGCCGCCTCGATCTCGTTGAGCAGCGCCCTGATCCGGTCCCGGTCCAGCACCGGGTGGTCGACCCAGTCGAGGAAGTCCTCTATCACCCGTTCGAAGACGACGTTGTTCTCCCAGAGCGTGTCGTCCGCGTCGAAGATCAGCACTTGCCCGGTCAGCCTCGCGTCACCCATGGCGGGAGCCTAACCAGCGCGCGGGCGCCGGGGCCCGTGATTATCGGGCGGGGCAGGCCGCGTCGAGTTCGGCACGCGTGGGCGGATCGGCGCCCACCCGGGTGCAGTTGATCGCGGCGGCGGTGACGCAGCGGGTCAGCACCTCGGACAGCCGCTCCGAGGCGGCGGGCACGCCCGACGCGGCGACGCTGTCCAGCAAAGCCGCCTGGAAGGCGTCGCCCGCCCCGATGGTGTCGGCCACCGCCACCCTCGGCGCCGCCACGCGCACGACCGTGTCCCGGGTGATCGCCATCGCGCCCTCGGCGCCCAGGGTGACGACGGCCAGCCGCGGTCCTTCGGCGAGCAGGACCCGGGCCGCCTCGGCGGGGTCCAGGCGGGGGAAGAGCCAGCTCAGATCGACATCACTGGCCTTGACGACGTCGGTGACCCCGGCCAGCCGCAGGCACGCCTTGCGGTAGGCGAGCCGGTCCGGCTGCACCGCGGGGCGAACGTTGAGATCGGCGACCACGGTGCGCCCGGGGAGCGCGTGCAGGTCCCGGCACAGCTCCAGCACCCGGCTCGCCCCCGGCTCGATGACGGTGGCCAGCGAACCGGTGTGCAGCACCGAGGTGTCGGGCGGCACCGCCAGGTGCTCGGGATCCCAGGAGGCCAGGAAGTCGTACGAGGCGGAGCCCTCCCGGTCCACGTACGCCATCGCCAGCGTCGTCCGCCCGGCCGGGCTCGCGGCGCGGACGACGTCGATCCCGGTCGCTGCCAGGTGGTCCCGGACGAGCTCCCCGGGCGGGTCCTCGCCCCAGGTCGTGACCAGCGTGGTGGGCCGGCCGAGCCGCCGCAGACCGACCGCCACGTTGGCCGGGCTGCCGCCGGGCAGCGGGGTGACCCCGCGCTCCCCGGAACGCCACAGCAGGTCGACGAGGACCTCGCCGACCACGGTGACCCGGGAAGGGGAGGAGGACGACGCCGCCGACGAGGACGAGGACGAGGACGCCGACGAGGACGCGGTCGGGGACGGAGCACTCATCGGGACGGGTACGCCTCCAGTTCGGTGCGATCGGGCGGCATCCGGAGCGAGGCGCCGTCGCAGAAGGATAAGAGCGACGCCCCGGGGCCGCCTGCGCGGGGCCGGACCGCGCCGCTGTCGCGGCCCGATCCCTTCGGTGGAACCGATTGGAGAGATCCCACAGCGGTCCGTCCAGTCCACCGTGACGAAACTCACGTGGTGCCCGCGCACCTTGTAGGGATGTCACCACCAAGGTGATCAGGGCTTTGTGCCCGGCCGACGATGATCGGGACGCGGGGGCCGGGTTAACGTCGCGGTGACCGAACAGACCCTCACCCGCGGAGTACCGATGGCCACCGCAGTTCCCGCCGCTTCCGCCGTACGCACCCACCCGGTCCTCGCCGACCTGATCCCCGCGTCGCGGCTGCGGGACGCCACCCTCGTGCTGGGCGGCGCCGTACTCACCGGCCTGGCCGCGCAGTTGTCGGTGCCGGTGCCCGGCTCGCCGGTGCCGGTGACGGGGCAGACCTTCGCGGCGCTGCTGGTCGGCACCGCCCTCGGCGCCCGCCGCGGCCTGCTGGCGCTCGCGCTGTACGCGGTGGCCGGCGTCGCCGGGATGCCGTGGTTCGCGGACGGCTCGTCGGGCGCGGGCGCGCCCAGCTTCGGCTACATCCTGGGCATGGCGCTCGCCGCCGGCGTCGTGGGCGCCCTGGCCCGCCGCGGCGCGGACCGCAGCGTGTGGCGCACGGCCGGCACGATGGTGCTCGGCAGCGCCGTCGTCTACGCCGTCGGCGTGCCCTACCTCGCGCTGGCCGCGCACCTGTCGGCGTCCCAGGCCGTCTCCCTGGGCCTCACGCCCTACCTGATCGGCGACGCCCTCAAGGCCGCCCTGGCCATGGGCGCGCTGCCGGCTGCCTGGAAGCTCGTCGGCCGCCGCGGCTGACCGTACGGCCCGTGTGCGACGACTGAGGGGGCGGCCGCCGGCCGCCCCCTCAGTCGTGCCGTCGCGGCCGGTCAGTGCCGCGCCGACCGCGGCCGCCGGGTCAGCCACAGCCCCGCGCCGCCCGCGGCCAGCAGCAGGCCGCCGCCCAGGGCGAGGACGGTCGTGCGGTCGGGGGCGCCGGTGCTCGGAAGGGTGCCCGAGGCGCCCGGGCTCGGACGGGTGGACGAGTCGGGGCCGAAGGGCACGTTGTCGGTGCCCAGCAGCAGCGGGGTGTCGGGTGCGTTGGGTGTCGGCTTGGCGGTGCCGAAGGGCACGGGGCCCTGCTGCCACAGCAGCGTGCCGCCGTCGCCCGTGACGGGCAGGCAGATCTTGCCCTTGCCCTGCAGGTCGTAGGTCGCGGACACCGGGTAGCTGCGGCTCTTGCCCGCGGCCAGGGTGCCGACGTCGCAACTGAACCCGCTGTTGGACCCCTTGGGCAGTTCGCCCTTGGGGATCGGGTCGCAGCCCTTCACGCCGGTGACCTTCAGCGCGTCGAAACCGACGACCAGCAAGGTGAGTTCGGGGGACTTCTGCTTCCCCTTGTTGACGACCGTCGCGGTGATCGAGGTCTTCTCCGTCTTGTTGTCGACGGAGATCCGGGACGGCAGCTCGGTGCCCACCTTGACACCCGCGGGCACGCTCGGCCCCGGGGTGCCCCCCTGGCCGCTGCCGGGTACGGGATCGGCCCCGTACGCGGGCCCTGCGAACGCCAGGGCCAGCACGGCCGCCACCGCGGCCGTCTCCCGAACGTGAATTCGCCGATCGAAAAGGCGCATTGCTCTTCCCCCTTCTTGCCTCCGCATCAGCGGTATCTGAAGAGGTACCACAAGATTCGGGGCATCTATGCTGTGATGGTGGCAAGTTCATACTTCTGTCCCGGACCCGTCGTGAATGATGCGATACCGGACAGGAATTGAGGGGCAGGGGGAATTCCTCCCGCAGTGGGGAGTCCGGGCATGGTGGGAAACGCGAGCGGCGACGTGCGGGGCCGGCTGGTGGTGGGCCGCTACCGGCTGGCGGAGCCGATCGGCCAGGGTGGGATGGGGCGGGTGTGGCGGGCCGTCGACGAGGTGCTCGACCGCCAGGTCGCGGTCAAGGAGATGCGGCTGGACGACATGGCGGCCGAGGACGCCCGCGTCCGGCGCGAGCGGACCCTGCGCGAGGCGCGCGCCACCGCCCGCATCGACCACCCCAACGTGGTGCGCGTCTACGACGTCGTCCAGGAGGCGGACCGGCTCTGGATCGTCATGGAACTGGTCGACTGCCGGTCCCTGGAGCAGGTCCTGGTGCAGGACGGCCCGGTCGGCCGGGCCGAGGCGGTACGGATCGCGACCGGCCTGGCACGGGCGCTGCGCGAGGTCCACGCGGTCGGCGTGCTGCACCGCGACATCAAACCCGGCAACGTCCTGATCGACACCCGCGGGCGGGTGGTGCTCACCGACTTCGGGATCGCCGCGATCCAGGACTCCGCCGCGCTCACCATGGCCGGGATGCTCATCGGCTCCCCGGACTACATGGCCCCGGAGCGCATCGAGGGCCGGCAGCAGGGGCCCTCGTCCGACCTGTGGTCGCTGGGCGCCACCTTGTGCGCCGCGCTGGCCGGGCAGTCGCCCTTCGCCCGTCCCACCACCCTGGCCACGCTGCACGCCGTGCTGTACGAGGAGCCCCAACTGCCCTCGGAGGCGGGCCCGCTGCGCGAGACGCTGGCGGCGCTGCTGCGCAAGGACCCGGAGGAGCGGCCGACCCTGGACCTGCTCGAAGAGGCGCTGGCCGCCCTCGCCGACCCGCCGGGCGGGCGCACCGTCGTGACCCGGCAGGCACCGCCGCCCGCCGAGGAGGGATACGTCCCCACGCTCGCGGTGGGCGGGGCCGCACCGCTTCCGGCGCCGGAACCCGCGCCACCGGCCCCCGAGCCGGAGGACGCGGTCCCGCCCGGCTGGGAGGCCTACGCGGCCGCGCGGACCGGGCAGCCCACGCCTGAACCCGCGCCCGCACCCCCGCCAGTGCCGGACCCCGCGCCCGAAGCAGAAGCCGCGCCCGAAGCCGAAGCCGGCCCCGCGCCCGTACCCGCAGCCCTGCCCGCCCCGCCCTCCGCGCGCTCCCGGCTCCGCCGTGCCGCCCTGCTCGCCGGCGCGGGCCTGGTCGCCGCCGCCGTCGCCGCGACCGTGGTCGTGCTCACCGCGTCCCGCACCGGCCATCGCGAGGGCCCCGTCGTCGCCGGCACCAGCCGCCCCCCGGCGACCGCCTCGGCGTCGCCCGCCACACCACCCCCCACGGCGGCCCAGCCCCCCGGCCGCAACGAGACCGGTTTCGCCTGGCAGCCCCCGCACGGCTGGACCCGTACCGCCAAGAGCCCGTCCAACGTCCACTACCACGCCCCGGACGGACAGCAGGAGATCGCCGCCTCGTACGCACTCGCACGGGGCGGCGATCTCCTGAAGCAGTGGCAGGCCTTCGAGGCGGGCTCCCACGACGTGCCCGACTACCAGAAGATCCGGCTGCAGCGGACGACGTTCCGCGGCCGTCCGGCCGTCGTGTGGGAGTACTCCTTCACCCAGGCGGGCGCGCCGTGGAAGGCGCGGCAGCTCGGATTCGCCGAGGGAGGTAAGTCGTACCAGCTCAACATCTGGTACGCGGCGGCCGGCGAGCCCGCCGCGCTCTCCGTCTACGAGGCGGTGACCGCGTCCTTCCGGCCCCTGTAGAGCAGTTGGCGGACCACCGCCACGCCGATCACGCCCAGCGCCACCAGGACCGAGACGACCACCTGGTCGCGACCGCCGCCGTCGGTGCCGTCGGTGAGCATGTAGCCCAGCACGAACACGATCATCGCGATCGTCGCCCAGGTCAGGTACGGGAACAGCCACATCCGCACCCGCAGTCGCTCCGGTGCCTCGCGCAGGATGATCCTGCGCATGCGCAGCTGGGAGAAGCAGATCACCAGCCACACGAACAGCGCGATGGCGCCGGAGGCGTTGAGCAGGAAGAGGAAGACGGTGTCCGGGTACTTGTAGTTGAAGAAGACGGCGACGAAGCCGAAGACCACCGAGCCGAGGATCGCCGCCCGCGGGACGCCGCGCGCACTGGTGCGGCCGAACGCCTTGGGCGCGTCGCCGCGCCGGCCGAGGGAGAACGCCATGCGGGAGGCCGTGTAGAGGCCGGAGTTCAGGCAGGACAGCACGGCGGTCAGCACGATCACGTTCATGACCTGGCCGGCGTGCGGGATGCCGATGGTGTTCAGCGCCGCGACATAGGAGCCGTCCTTGGCGATCGCCGGGTCGTTCCACGGCAGCAGCGCGACGACGATGAGGATCGAGCCCAGGTAGAAGACGCCGATCCGCCAGATCACGCTGTTGGTGGCCTTGCTCACGGCGCGCTCGGGATCCGCCGACTCGCCGGCGGCCAGGGTGACGATCTCACTGCCCATGAAGGAGAAGACGACCAGCAGCACACCGGTGAGGATCTTGCCCGGTCCGTTCGGCAGGAACCCGCCGTGGTCGGTCAGATGGGCCAGTCCCACGGCGTCGTTGTGCGCGCCGGGGAGGACGCCGAAGACGGCGAGCGCGCCCAGCACGATGAAGCCGGCGATGGCGACGACCTTGATGCCGGCGAACCAGAACTCGAACTCGCCGTACGAGGCGACCGAGGCCAGATTGGTCGCGGTCAGCACCGTCATCACGATCAGCGCCCAGGCCCACTGCGGCACGGCGGGCACCCAGCCCTCCAGGATCCTGGCACCGGCGGTCGCCTCGACCGCCAGCACCACGACCCAGAAGAACCAGTACAGCCAGCCGATCGAGAAGCCGGCCCACCGGCCGAGCGCGCGGTCCGCGTAGGCGGAGAAGGAGCCCGAGGTCGGGTTGGCGGCGGCCATCTCGCCGAGCATGCGCATCACGAAGACGACCATGGTGCCGACGAGGGCGTAGGACACGAGGATGCCGGGGCCCGCGGCGGCGATGCCGGAGCCGGAGCCGACGAACAGGCCCGCGCCGATCACGCCGCCGATCGCGATCATCGACAGATGGCGGTTCTTGAGCCCGGCCTGCAGGCCGGAGCCGGACTCCGGCGCGGCCTCACGGGCCTTCGCGGGGGAATCGGCCACTGGTGTGGGGGGACGTGTACTCATGGGGTGGCATGAAACACCGCCGCGGCCGCTGCGGGAACCCTTGATTCCGTTTTGTTGTCTTACCCTCAAATCCATCTCAAGTTTCCCTCGCGGACACCGCACACGACCTGCACGACCCTCACTCGGAGCACCCGGGTCGGCACCCTCAGGGGCAGTCGTGCCACACTCGGGGCCATGCGCGTGTACCTCGGCTCCGACCATGCCGGCTTTGAACTGAAGAACCACCTCGTCGAGTGGCTCCAGGCCAACGGCCACGAGCCCGTCGACTGCGGACCGCACGTCTACGACGCCCAGGACGACTACCCGCCGTTCTGCCTGCGCGCCGCGGAGGGCGCCGCCGGCGACCCCGACGCCCTCGGCATCGTCATCGGCGGCTCCGGCAACGGCGAGGCCATCGCGGCCAACAAGGTCAAGGGCGTCCGCGCCGTGCTCGCCTGGAGCGAGGAGACCGCGACCCTGGGCCGCGAGCACAACAACGCCAATGTGATCAGTGTCGGCGCCCGCATGCACTCCCGCGAGGACGCGACCCGGTTCATCGAGGTCTTCCTGAGCACGCCGTACTCGGGCGCGGAGCGTCACGCCCGCCGCATCGCCATGCTCACCGCGTACGAGGCCACGGGCGAACTGCCTGCCGTCCCGGCCCACCCCCAGGAGAGCTGATCCGGGCATGCCCGAAGGGCATACGATCCACCGCCTCGCCGCGGACCACGAGGAGCGCTTCGGCGGCCGCGTGGTCCGGGCGAGCAGTCCGCAGGGCAAGTTCTCCGACGGCGCCGCACTCCTGGACGGCCAGGTGCTGGAGACCGCCGAGGCCCACGGCAAGCACCTCTTCCTCGGCTTCGGGCCGCTCGGCTGGGTCCATGTGCACCTGGGTCTGTACGGCAAGTGCGGCTTCGGCACCGGGCCGGGTGGCGCGCCCGTCGGCCAGGTCCGGCTCCGGCTGGCCACCGGCGACCACCACATGGACCTGCGCGGCCCCACGGCCTGCGAGCTGATCACCGGCGGGGAGAAGCAGGCGATACACGACCGCCTCGGCCCCGATCCGCTGCGTCCCGCGGACACCGGCGACCGCGCCTGGTCCCGCGTCGAGCGCAGCCGCACCAGCGTCGCCGCCCTGCTCATGGACCAGAAGGTCGTCGCGGGCGTCGGCAACGTCTACCGCGCCGAGGTCCTCTTCCGGCACGGCATCGACCCGTACACGGCGGGGCGCGACCTCGGTCCGGCGCGGTGGCGGGCGGTCTGGGACGACCTGGTGGCCCTCATGCGCGAGGGGGTGCGCAACAACCGGATCGACACCGTCCGGCCGGAGCACACCCCCGAGGCCATGGGCCGGCCGCCGCGCGTCGACGACCACGGCGGCGAGGTCTATGTCTACCGCCGCGCCGCCATGCCCTGCCTGGTCTGCGGCACCGAGGTCCGCACCGCCACCCTCGCGGCGCGGAACCTCTTCTGGTGCCCGGGCTGTCAGCCCGCCGCGGGAGGCCGGGGCTAGGACCGGCCTAGAAGCCGTGCGGCAGCCAGGGGGCGACATCGCCGCCGAAGGCGACCGCCGCCTCCTTCAGCGCTCCGCGGCGCAGTTCCCGGACCCGCCCGGCCCGCTCCAGCGCGGTGAGCGAGGTGCCGCCGAGGTAGGCCGCGCCGAGCTCCCGCGCCGACAGTGCGAGGTCCGCCGGGTCGGTCGTGCGCTCGCACGAGGCGCCCTTGGCGTCGCCGCAGAGCCGCCAACGGCCCTCGTTCCAGGGGCAGAAGGGGTCCGTGACCTCCAGCACGACGTCCACCGGCGCGGCATACGTACGGGCCGCGAGGGCGGCGCCCACCTCGACCGGGCGCAGCATCATGCCCTCCTTGAAACGCACGGCGCAGCGGCGCACGTCGGCCACCATGTGCAGGATCGCGTCGTCGGCCGGACGGTTGCGGGAGGTCACCCGGCACGTCAGGTCGATGCCGAACAGGTAGCGCCACAGCGCGCCTTGGGCGGCCGGGTCCAGCGCCTCCAGTTCGCGCAGCACGACCGTGCCGTCGGGTCCGTGGGCGTTCCAGGAGCTCTTGACCGCGTAGCGCACATAGCCGACCACCTCGCCGTCGCGCTCGGCGAGCACGCACTGCAGGTCCGACGCGCCGCCGCGGTGCGCCTCCGGGTCCAGCACCCCCTTGCGCTCCCAGCCGGGCCGCCGCTCCAGCATGCCCGGACGGCCCGGCACCAGCTGTGCGTAGACCGCCTCGCACGCCGGCACCGACGCCTCGAGGTCCGCGAAGCGCAGCCGCACGTCATCGGCGCCGTCCGGCACCGTCAGGCCCGCGCGCACGGTGTCGATGTCCACGCTCATCTGGTCGGTGGCCACCGCGTAGCCGAAGCGGCCGTAAATCGCCGGTTCCGAGGCGGTCAGCACCGCCAGCGGCTCGCCGAGCGCGCGCACCTCGTCCAGCTGCCGCCGCATCATCGCGGTCAGCATCCCCTGGCGCCGGTGCGTCGCGGCGACGCTCACCATCGTCACGCCGGCCGCGGGCACCGCCGCGCCGCCCGGCACCGCCAGCCGGAAGGAGAAGGCCCCCGCCGTGCCGACGATCTCGTCGCCGTCCCAGGCGGCCAGCGACCGCCCGGTCTCCGTGACGGAGCGGTCGAAGTCCCGCTCCTCCGCCGGCCAGGCCGCGCTGCCGAAGGCCCGCTCCAGCCTGCCGAACCACGTGTCCCACTGCCCGGGTTCCAGAACCCGCAAGTCCACCGTCATGTCCCCTGCCTACCAGCGGTCCCCCGTCCCGGCGAGCGATTTTCGCCGTCCGCCGTCCCGGTCCGGCGAACCGCCGGGGGGACCTGCGCTGCGGAGAACGGGTGACAGTGGATAGGGTCGCCGGGAACATGGCACAACGCCCGGTAGGAGACGGCTTGAGGGCCAGGTGGGGGAGGACGGTCCACCGGGCTCGCGTCGTCCTGCGCAAATCCGCGGTCGACTACTTCCGCGGCGACGCCGCCGACTGGCTGGCGCTGGTCGTCCTGCTGCTCTGCATCCCCGTGATCGCGTGGGGCACCGTGCTCGCCCCGCAGTGGTGCCCGCCCACCACGCTGGTGCTCCCCGTCCTCATCGGCGGTCTGCTGCTGCGGCCGTCGAGCCTGCTGCTGCTGTACGGCGGTTCGGCCGTGGCGCTGGTCGTGGAGTCCGCGGTGCTGGGCCCGTACCGGGAGGGTGTGGGCCGGGTCACCCCGGGGACCGTGCTGGTCGTGGCGGCGGTCGCCCTCGCGGGGCTGGTCGTCGCCCAGTTCCGTGCCCGGGTCGGCGTGCCCTGGATGCGCGGCGGCACCATGCTCTTCGACCTGCGCGAGCGCATCCGGGTGCAGAGCCGTATCCCGCGGCTGCCGGACGGCTGGCACGCGGAGATGGCGCTGCGCCCGGCCGGCGGCCAGTCGTTCTCCGGCGACTTCGTGGTGGCCACCCGCACCACCGGCGGGCGGATCCTGGAAGCCGTCCTCACCGACGTCTCCGGCAAGGGCATGGACGCCGGCTCACGCGCCCTGCTGCTGTCCGGCGCGTTCGGCGGGCTGCTGGGCTCGCTCCCGCCGCACGCCTTCCTCACCGCCGCCAACGGCTATCTGCTGCGGCAGAACTGGGACGAGGGCTTCGCCACCTCCGTCCACCTGGTGCTGGACCTGGAGACCGGCGACTACGAACTGCTCTCCGCGGGGCACCTGCCCGGTATGCAGCTCAGCGCCGGCACCGGCCGCTGGGAGGAGAAGGCGGCCGAGGGCCCGCTGCTGGGCGTCTACGACGGTGCCGAGTTCCACGGCGTCAAGGGCACGCTGCGCTCCGGCGACGTCCTGCTGCTGTTCACCGACGGCCTGGTGGAGGCCGCCGGCCGCGATCTCGCCGAGGGCATCGACCGGCTCATCGGCGAGGCCGACCGCTATGTCGCGCACGGCTTCCGGGGCTCGGCCTGGCAGCTGATCGAGGCGGTCGCCAAGGACGTCAACGACGACCGCGCCCTGCTCATCGTGTGCCGGGACTGACCGGCTCGGTACGGCGGAACGCCCAGGCCATCTCCGGCTGCACCGCGAAGCGGAACAGCCGCTGCACCGGCGGCGTGCACAGCACGGTGACCACGGCCGCCGCGATCACGGTGAGAGCCGCCTTGCCCGGCAGGGTGTTCACCCAGTGCTGGTCGTACAGGTTCCAGAACAGGACGCCCTTCACCAGGAAGCCGTGCAGCAGGTAGCCGTAGAGCGTCCCGGCGCCCAGTGCCGTGAACCACATGCGGCGGCGCGGCACCCAGGCGAAGAAGCACGCGGTCAGCAGGAGCGAGCATCCGAAGAGGCCGACGGTCGTCACGACGCCGGCCCACTGGGGGATGCCCAGCTCGCCCACGTCCGTCCGGTGGTAGAGCCACACCGACGTCGTGCGCGGCGCCGCCCAGTAGGTGACGGCCAGCGCGGCGGCGAAGACCGGCACCGTCAGGACGCGCATCCAGCGCCCGCGCATGATGTGGAACCACTCCGGCTTCGCGCACAGGCCCACCACGAAGAACGGCAGGAACTGCAGGACGCGCTGGAGGTCCAGGGTCTCGCCGATGCCGGCCGAGGACGTGGCGACCGCGGCGATCACCAGGGACACGGCGACGGGATAGCGCACGATCCGCCAGATCGGGGCGGTCATCCGCCAGATGAACAGGGCGACCAGGAACCAGGTCAGGTACCAGGGGTCGAAGATGCTGATCGGCGTCGAGGGGGTGTGGTCTCCCCAGCGCTTGAAGAGGGTGTACGCCGTCTCGAAGATCACGTACGGCACGACGACGCCGGTGATCAGACGCTTGAGCTGGTTCGGGCGGGCGTCGAAGTTCCGGGAGAAGTAGCCGGAGATGACGATGAACGCCGGCATGTGGAAGGCGTACACGAGCATGTACAGCGCCTCGGTGGGGCGGCTGCGGCCGGAGAGCGGCTCCCAGGCGTGGGCCATCGCGACCAGGACGATGGCGAGGTACTTGGCGTTGTCGAAGAACGCGTCGCGGGTGCCGGCGGAGCCGCCGCGACCGGACCCGGCCGCCTCGCGCGGACTGCCGGACGCCTCCTTCCGGGGCGCCGGCACGGGCGTCGCGGTCTGCGTCGCGCCCCCCGTCCGGGCCGGCTGGAGAGCGCCTTCAAATGTCTGCGGGGGCAGGGTGTTCGTCTGCGGGGGCGGGAACATTTGAGGCACCATAGCGAGTTGAACCCTGTCGAGTAAATTCGTGCTGGAATACGGATAACACCGCTGCTACCCCGGAGTTGGCATCCCACTCCCATGTCCTGTCCGTCCGGTTATGTACAGCCAAATAACGGTTGAACAGGACGAAGTGGCAACCGTCCGGCGTCCCTGGTGATCCTTTGCGCTCAACCGGGTGTGCACGGCAACGATTTGGTGGATATTCGGTTCGAACGCGTCACGCAATTGCCGGATTCGCCGCCGGAAAGCGATCGGGAAGTGATCTCCTGGTGATCGTCCGGCGAACGCGGTGTCCCGCGTCACAGGTGTGCGCCCCCGGCCGGCGGGGAAGGTGAGCCCTGCGGGGTCTCGGTGTCGGTGGCAGGTGGCACGATGGACGTCGCGGGGGCGCGGCGGCCGCGGCTCCCCCGGAACGATGAGGCGTCAGACCGAGGATGTGATCCCCTGTGGCCATCTCCCTGTCCGTGGTGCTCTTGTTGGCGATCATTATGGTCGTACTCATCAGGGGCAAATCGCTCAAAGTGGGACCGGCGATCATCGCCGCGCTGTTCGGCTTCTTCCTGGCTTCCACGGGCATGGCGCCCGCGATCAACAAGTTCCTCGACTCGCTGGCCGACACCATCAACCAGATCAACCTCTGATGGTGCGGGCCGTCCGGCGGGCGGCGGGCGGTGTTCGACGGGATGGGGTGCTGACCCGGGCTCAGACGGCCGCGGGTGTGCGCTCCTGAGCGGTCCCGACGATGCGCCGCAACGCTTCGGTGCGCCCCGCGGGGTCCGTCGCCGACAGCAGGGCGCTCAGCACGGCGATCCTGGCCTGCCCCGCGCGCAGCGTGCCGGCCAGTACGGCGCCGGCCGCCGCGAGGTCCACGGCGCCCCCGCCGGTGTACATCGGCGCCACCGGGCCCGCCGCGACCCGGGTGCTCACCGCGACCAGCACGCCCGCGTCCACCGCCCGGCGCACGGCCTCGGTGAACTCCGGGGTGGCGTTGCCGGCGCCGGTGCCCACCAGCACGATGCCCCTCGCGCCGGCCTGCAGCGCGGCGTCGAAGAGGACCGGGTCGGCGTCGACGTGATGCATCACCACATCGACGCGCGGCGCCGTCGCACCGGGGTCCGGCAGCGGCAGCGCGGCGGCCCGCGGAAGCGGCCTGCCCCACGCGATCTCGCCGAACTTCACCCGGCCCAGCGGCCGTCCCGACGGGTCGGCGAAGGCCCGCACATCCAGCGTGTGCGCCTTGACGGTGCCGCGGGCGGCGTGCACGAAGCCGCCGAAGGCGATGACCACGCCGACGTCCTGGGCGTTCGCGGCGGTCAGCAGGGCGTCGTACAGATTGCCCGCGGCGTCGCCGTCGGCGGAGTCCAGGGGCAGTTGCGCGCCGGTGAACACCACCGGGCGCCGGTCGTCGTGGTGGAGGTCGAGCAGGAAGGCCGACTCCTCCATGGTGTCGGTGCCGTGCGTGATCACGATGCCGTCCACGGCCGGGTCGGCCAGCACCTCGTGCACCGTGTGCAGCAACCGCATCTGGTGGGCGGTGGTCAGCCGGGAACTGTTCACCGTGAACAGGTCCCGGACGGTGACCTCGACGCCCTCGGGGACCGCGCCCGCCGCCAGCACCTCGCGGCCGGCGGCCTCGGCCGCGTAACCCACCCCCTGCCACCGGCTGGCGATCGTGCCGCCGGTGCCGATCACGACGATGTGCTTCACGTGTCCCTCGCTCGCGTGCGCGCCCAATCCTCCGCCGCAAGGATATGCGCAAGGATCCGGCACACGATTGCGAATCAGCCCGCGTAGACCGCGTGATCGTGGTAGAAGACGCCACTATGGACGCCATCGACAGAAGTATCTTGCGCGAACTCCAGGCGGATGGCCGGCTCACCAACCAGGAGCTCGCCGCCCGCGTCGGCCTGACCCCCTCGCCCTGTCTGCGCCGGGTGCGCCAGCTGGAGGAGGACGGCGTGATCCAGAGCTACCGCGCGGTGGTCGACCCGGGCGCCGTGGGCCGCGGCTTCGAGGTGTTCGCCTCCGTCGAGGTGCGCCGGGACCGTGAGTCCGTCGAGGCGTTCGAAGCGCAGGTGCGGGCCACGCCGGACATCGTGGAGGCGTACCGGCTGTACGGCGCGCCCGGCTGCCTGCTGCGCATCGCCGTGAAGGACAGCGACGCCTACGAGCGCTTCTGGACCGAGAGGCTGATCTCGCTGCCGGGGGTGAGCGAGGTCAACTCACAGATGATCATGAAGCGCATCAAGGAACCGCGGGGCGTGCCCGTCGGATAGCGGTGGCGCCGGCGTGCCCCGGCGACCGCGGGATCAGGTGACCGGGGGATCAGGTGAGAGGCCAGGCCGCCCGCTCAGCCGAGCGGGCTCCGCCCGGACTCCCCGGCGTCGCGTTCCTCCATGCCGGCCCCTTCGGCGGCCTCGGCGAAGACGGGCAGCGCCCGCACCAGGTCCGGGGGCAGGGCCAGGCCCTCCTCGGTGGACGGGTCGACCGCCAGCCACAGGTCGTCGGTCGGCCAGTTCGCGGCCAGGTCGGCGACGGGGATGCGCACCGCGGTCGCCGGGTCCCCGCCCGCCGCCACAAGCGTCTCCTCGGCGGTGAACACGGGGATGTACTGGGTGCCGTCCTGCTCGATCACCGGCAGCGAGATGGCCCCGTCGGGGCGCGGCTCCTCGCCGTCGGCCGGCGGCACCTGCGGCAGCAGCGCGGTCTTGCCCGCGAGCTCGGCAAGCACGGCCTCGGTCTGGGCCATCTCCGTCGCGGACGGCGCGTCCTCGGGCAGGGCGGCGTTCTCGCGCGATGTCGGGGCGTTCATGAAGTCTCCTCTTGCCGGGCGTTGCCTTCGGACGGTCCGGAACGGCGACCCTCCGTGTGCCGCCGCCTCGTCGGCGGGGTCCTGTCGTACTCACGGCGCCTGCCCGGGAGGCCGCCGCATAAGCGGCCCATCCCCAACAATGTGGACGGCTGGCGGCCCCGCCCGGGGCAACGCACGATGGTGGGGCTCCCGGAAGGTCTTCGAGTCCGTCCGCGAAAGGCGGGTGCCATGACCACCGACCCCTCCGCCCCGATGCCCGCGGGATTCCTCGGCGCCCTCTCCAAATCGGGCTGGCAGATCCTCCTCACCGCCGGAGTCGCCGCGATCGCCCTCGGCGTCTTCGTCCTGGCCTGGCCCGGCGAGACGCTGCTCGTGGTCGGAGTCCTCTTCGGTCTCTATCTGCTGATCAGCGGTGTCTTCCAGCTGGCCGGCGCCTTCGGCCCGCACGTGCCCGGCGGCATGCGGGTGCTGAACTTCGTCACCGGCGCGCTGAGCATCCTGCTCGGCCTGATCTGCTTCCGCGGGGCCGCGCAGTCCCTGCTGCTGCTCGCCCTCTGGATCGGGTTCGGCTGGCTGCTGCGCGGCATCATGATGATCGCCTCGGCGATCTCCACCGAGGGCCTGCCCGCCCGCGGCTGGCAGATCTTCTTCGGCGCCCTCACCCTCCTGGCGGGCATCGTCCTGATCGTCTCGCCCTTCGGCTCCCTCGCCGCCCTCACCCTGGTGTCCGGAGTGTGGCTGATCGTCCTCGGTGCCGCCGAGATCGTCCACGCCTTCCAGGTCCGCTCCGTGGCGGCCCACCACCCGCCCCGCCTCCCGGCGTCCCACCAGCCGGCCGGCTGAGCCCGCGGCGGCGAAAACCGCACCGCTGTCAGACCCGGTTCCTAGACTCGGCGCATGGTCACCGAAGCGGACACCAGGCTGCGCGACGGACGAACCCTTCACTACTACGACACGGGGCCGGGGGCAGGCGGCGACGGCCTCGCCGTCGTCTGGCTCCACGGCACGCCCAATGTGGGGACGCCGCCGGAGCCCCTCTTCGACGCCGCGGAGAAGCGCGGCATCCGCTGGTTCTCGTACGACCGCCCCGGGTACGGCGGCTCCACCCCGCACCCCGGCCGGGACATCGCGGCCGCCGCCGCGGACGTCGCCGCCGTCGCCGACGCCCTCGGGATCGGGCGCTTCGCCGTCCTCGGCCACTCCGGCGGAGGCCCGCACGCCCTCGCGTGCGCCGCGCTGCTCCCGGACCGCGTGGTCGCGACGGTCAGCGGCTCCGGACTCGCCCCGTACGACGCGGAGGGGCTCGACTGGTTCGCCGGCCTGTGCCCGACGAGCGTGGCCGAGCTGAGGGCGTCCGCCGCGGGCCGCGCCCCGCTGGAGGAGTACCTGGCCACCAGTGACTACGACCCGGAGATGTTCACCCCCGCCGATCACGCCGCACTGGCCGGCGAATGGGCCTGGCTCGCCTCGGTCGCCGGCCAGGCACTCGAGGGTGAACCCGACGGCATGATCGACGACGACCTCGCCTACGTCGCCCCCTGGGGCTTCGACCCGGCGGCGGTCGGTACGCCCGTCCTCCTCCTCCACGGCGGGCAGGACCGCATGGTCCCGGCCGGTCATGCCGCCTGGCTCGCCGGCCGCATGCCCAGCGCCGAGCTCCGGGTCCTCCCGGACGAGGGCCATGTCTCGGTCCTCACCACCGCCCCCGAGGTCCTCGACTGGCTCGTCGCCCAGACCTCCGGCAGGAGCCGCGCCCCGGGCGGGTGATCCCGCCGCGGCCCGTCCCGGCCGTTTGGCGGATTGTCGATCTCCCGTGGCGGGAAACATGCGTTCGGGGAGTGTGACGGGGGGATGTGCCATGGGGATGGGATTCGCGGCGCCCGCCGCGGGCGATGACGGCGGTTTCTGGGACGGGTTCTGGCAGCAGTCGGGCGGCACCGCCGTGTGGGTGCTCGGCATCTTCGCGGTGATCGTGATCGTGGTCGCCGTACGCCTGGGCTCAGGGTTGATGCTGCGCCACCGCGGCAACCGCCTGCTGCCGGTGGTGGTGTCCGAGGACCGCGGCCTCCTCGGCGGCCAGGCCAACGGCCACCGGGGCAACGGCGGAGGGCACGGCGGGACGGAGCACGCGCACGGCAACGGCCACGGCCGGGAGTCCGCGCGCACAGGGGAACTGGCCGCGTACATCACCGAGCACATGGCCGCCGACGCGCTCGGCCCGCGCGTCCTGACCCCCGGCAGCGGCACCCCCACCGGCCCGGACCCGGCACCGGAGACGACGTCCTCGCCGCACGGCTGGGTGGACGTGATGAAGCGCCTCGCCCTCTTCCGGCCGCGGGCGTACCACGTGATGCTGCACTGCCTGTCGGCCGACGACAAGCCGCCCCGCTTCTCGGTCCGCATCCTCTACATGCCCAAGAACACCGTGGTGGCCGCCACCGTCATGGAGGGCGAGGACACCGGGCCCGACCCCACGGACGAGGAGATCCGGCGGCGCGACCGGCGGCTGTACGAGCGGATCGCCTGCTACTGCGCGGTCAAGATCCTCGGCGACCCCCGCTCGCAGGACCGCATCCCCCGCTGGGAGAGCTGGGGCGACGACTACGACTCGTACCGCTTCCACCGCATGGGCGTGCGGGCGCAGGAGGAGGCGCTGGCCGCGAAGAAGCGCAACGACCCCGCCCAGGAGCGCGCCCACTACCGGCACGCCCTGCGGCACTACGAGGAGGCCGCCGCGCTGGTCCCCGGCAACCTCACCGTGCGCCTCCACCAGGCCGGCGTCCTGGAGCTCATGGGGCAGGACGGGGGCGCGGAGGAGCCCGCCGCCCACATCCAGCACGCCATCGAGATCTACGAGGACTGCGTCCAGCTGTGGCCCGAGCACGTCGAGACCGCCTACCGCCTGTCCATCGCCTGCGCGGAGCAGAACCGTGCACGCGCGCGCGGCGGTCACCGGCCCGAGGACTACGAGCGCGACTCCCGGGAGCACCTGCGGCTGCTCCTGAACCGGCTGTCCTGGTCGGCCATGGCCCGCCGCTACGCCCGCACGTGGCTCTTCGGCCGCCGCAACCTCGGTGAACGCCGTTACTGGCGCCAGTGGTTCGCCATGGAGCGGCCCCGCCCGGCGCTGCGCACCCGCCGGCGTTCCTTCCTCGCGGCCGTGCGCATCGCTGAGGCGGCCGAGGAACTGCGCATGAACCGTCAGCCGGAGCCCGACCGGCTGCGCGAGGCGTTCGTCACGGTCGCCAAGGAGGTGACGGGCGGCGTGTGGGCGCGCTGGAGCTGGCTGTGGAGCGGACCCGACTGGGGGATACGCCGCATGCTCCACGCCGACCACCGGCGCGGCGGCGGCCACGCGGGCGCCGGTTCCCCCGCCCCCGGACCGTGGCACCGGCGGGGACCCCGGCGGCGTACCCACGCCCAGGCCCTGATCACCGGCCCCGCGCCGGGGCACCGCGTGCCCAACCGCGCCTCCGCGGGGTACCTCGTCTACTACAACGCCGCGTGCTTCCTGAGCCTCGCCCTGAACGTGACGCCGCCCGCGGGGTCCGTCACCTGGTCCGGCGACGAGTGGCGCGAGGACTGCGCCCGCGCGGCCGTCGCCCAGCTCAACAGCAGCCTCCGCGTCACCCGCAGCCAGTTCTCCGCGGCCTGGGCCGAACGCGACACCGACCTGCGCCCGTTGTTCACCGGCCGCCTCCGCGACGACCCGCCGGCCGCCCCCGGCACCGACGCGCCACGCTGGGTGCGCATCGGACGCAACTGGGCCGGATTCGCCGGGATCCACGTCGCGGACTGACGGAACGGCACCGGTCCGCGCGGGGGTTCAGGCCACCGGGCGGACGGTGCCGCCGCTGTCGGCGCGCTGCGCCGTTCTGAAGCGGCGCTGATAGGCGGCGGGGCTGATCGACATCTTCCGCGCGAAGACCCGCCGCATGCTCTCGTAACTCGGGAATCCGGCCAGCGACGCCACCTGGGTCGCGGTGTGCCCTTGGTCGAGCAGGGCTTTGGCCATGTCGAACCGGATCGTCTCCACGTACCGGGCCGGCGTGGTGGACAGTTCGTCGCGAAAGAGCCGGCTGAGATGCCGGGAGCTCAGGTTGAGGTGTCTGGCGAGTTCCCCGACCGAGTGGTCTCCCGCGGGGTCGGCCGTCACCAGGTCGGTGATCCTGCGGATGGCCGGGGATCGGGGCGGTGGCCCCTGCAGCGGGACGGAGAACTGTGACTGGCCGCCCGAACGCTGCAGATAGACCACCAGGGCCCGGGCGACGTCGCGGGTCAGATCAGGACCGTGATCCTCCTCGACGAGTGCCAGCGCCAGGTCGATGCCGGCGGTCACCCCCGCCGAGGTGTACGTGGAGCCGTCGCGAACGTATATCGCATCGGGTTCGACGCGGCTGGCCCGGCACCGGGCGGCGAGTTCGTGGGTGACCTTCCAGTGTGTGGTCGCGCGCTTGCCGTCCAGGAGACCGGCGGCGCCGAGGACGAACGCTCCGGTGCAGATGGACGCGACCCGGTCGGCCCGGACCGCCAGCGTCCGCGTGGCCTCGACCAGATCGCCGGCGACCGGATCGCGCGGGTAGAGGTCCGCGCCGGCCACCAGGAACGTATCGGGAGCGGACGCCGAGGCGGCGGCCTCGACCGCGATCCGGATTCCGATGGACGAGGTGACGTCGGCCCCGGTGGGTGAGACCAGCACGACCTGGTAGTCGGCACCGAACCGGTTCGCTTCCGCGAACACCTCCGCGGGGCCCGCCACGTCCAGCAGGGTGACCCCGTCATAGACGAGGATCACGACCCGATGCGCGGCGGAACTCACGTCCCCATTCTCCGCCTGTCCGGATTCGGGTGACTCATGGCGGGACCGAGGTGGCGCCGAACCCCTGGTGGTCGGCAGTGTGGAAGACGGAAACACCGTTCATTCCTAGCACACCGGTATCAGAAAGCGCAGATGTCATGACTGAGATCATCGCGGGGGTGGAGATTCCCGAAACAGCGGCGGTCGCCGAAGCCACCCGCCTCATTCGGGAGGCGACCCGTCCTCTCCTCTACCACCACTCCCGGCGCGTTTTCGTCTTCGGCGTCCTTCACGCGCGCCGACTCGGCTTGGAACCGGATCCGGAACTGCTCTACCTGTCCGCCATGTTCCACGACCTCGGCCTCATGACGCCCTTTTCCGACGTGGAGCAGCGCTTCGAGGTCGATGGTGCCGACCACGCGCGCACGTTCATGCTCGACCGCGGTTTCCCGGCCGACGCCGCCGACGTGGTCTGGACGGCCATCGCGCTGCACACGACGCCGGGAATTCCCGGCCGGATGGGCCCGGAGATCGCCATCACGAATTTCGGGGTCCTCACCGACGTGCTCGGCCTGGGGCTGGACGAGCTGGATCGCGCCCAGGTGGAGGAAATCACCGCTCTCCATCCGCGGGGCGACTTCAAGAACGAGTTCCTCCAGGCTTTCGTCGACGGCCTGGAACACCGCCCGGAGACCACGAACGGAACCGTGAACGCGGACGTGCTGGAGCACTTCGTTCCCGGCTTCCGCCGCACCACCACGGTCGAGCGCATCATCGGCGCGCCCTGGCCGAGCTGATCGGCGAGCCGCGGAGCCCCCGCGAAGTTCAATTCGAGAATTCCCCAGCAAAGGAACTGACATGAAAGCCGTCATCGCTCGAGACCGTGCCGCCGGAGCCGCTGGGCTCTCCCTCACGGACATGCCGTATCCGCACGCCGCCGAGAACGATGTCGTCGTGCGCGTGCATGCCGCGGGCTTCACACGGGGGGAACTCACGTGGCCGGGAACCTGGTCCGACCGGGCCGGCCGCGACCGGACGCCGAGCGTGCCCGGGCACGAACTCTCGGGCGTGGTGGCCGGACTGGGCTACGGAACCACGGGCCTGACCGTCGGTCAGCGGGTGTTCGGACTGGCCGACTGGACCCGGAACGGCTCACTGGCCGAGTACGCCTCGGTGGAGGCCCGCAACCTCACTCCGCTCCCGGCGGACGTCGACCACACGGTGGCCGCCGCGCTGCCGATCTCCGGGCTGACCGCATGGCAGGGCCTGTTCGAGCACGGCCGAGTCACTGCGGGCCAGACCGTGCTGATCCACGGTGCCGCCGGCGGGGTCGGGTCGATCGCCGTGCAGCTCGCGCGCGAGGCGGGCGCCCGGGTGATCGGCACCGGCCGGGCCGCCGACAGGGACACCGCACTCGGTCTCGGCGCGGACACCTTCGTGGACTTGCAGAACGACCGGCTCGAGGACGTCGGCGAGGTCGATCTCGTATTCGATGTGCTCGGCGGCGACCTCCTCGAACGGTCGACCGCGCTGGTCCGCGCCGGCGGCACGCTCGTCACCATCGCGGAGCCCCCCGCGGTCCGGCCCGACGACGGGCGGGCCGTGTTCTTCGTCGTCGAAGCCGACCGGCTCCGCCTCGCGGATCTCGTCCAGCGTGTGCGGGACGGGCGGCTCAAGGTGCTCGTCGGGGATGTGCTGCCCCTGTCCGGAGCGCCCGCGGCCTTCTCTCCCGACGGGCGCCGCACGCGCGGCAAGACGATCGTCCGGGTCACCGAGGACTGAGCCGACCGGGGCGCGCCCGGACACCGTTGGGCCCGCGCGGCGGGCCCACACACCCTGCCCGTGCCCGGAGTTCACCGTTGACAGGATTGGCTAACAGCATTAGCTTGTAGCTAACAAGATTAACCAGTCCGGAGGGGTGTCATGACCGAGTACCTTGCTGTTGACGGTGGCACGATCGCCTACGAAGTGGCGGGATCGGGCCCGCTGATCGTTCTCGCACACGGCATGGGCGACAGCCGCGCCGCCTACCGTGCCGTGATACCGCCGCTGGTGGCGGCCGGCTATCGGGTCGCCGCGGTCGACCTTCGCGGCTGCGGCGAGTCCAGCGTCGACTGGCCGGCCTGGAGCCGCACCGCCATCGCCGGCGACCTGCTCGCCGTGATCCGCCACCTGGGCGGCCCGGCCGTGCTCGTCGGCCACTCGATCTCCGGCGGCGCCGCCACCATCGCCGCGG
The DNA here is from genome assembly GCF_042714775.1 of Streptomyces sp. NPDC058691. Taxonomy (NCBI): domain Bacteria; kingdom Bacillati; phylum Actinomycetota; class Actinomycetes; order Kitasatosporales; family Streptomycetaceae; genus Streptomyces; species Streptomyces sp. NPDC058691. Next base: position 282,694 of record NZ_JBHXSO010000002.1, read on the forward strand.
CGCAAGAGCCCTCGCTCGTCAGCGCCGTCGTCGAGTTGGCGCCGTTCACCCGCAAACAGTCCATCCGCCTCGGCGACCTGCGGGTGAAGCGCTTCCGGCAGGGCATGATGCGACTGCTCGGCACGGGCGTGCTCGGCAGCGTGCCGCTCTGGCGGTCGTACCTCGACGTGGCCTACCCCGGCGTGAAGCCGGCCGACTGGGCCGAGCGGCTCGGCCGCATCGACTCCCTGCTGCGCGAGCCGGGCCGGATGAAGGCCCTGCAGGCCATGGGCCGCAACGCCCCGACCGACGCCGGCGCGCAGCTCGGCAACGTCCACAGCCCGGTCCTGGTCGTGATGGCCACGCTCGACCCCGACTGGGCCGACCCGCACGCCGAGGGTTCGGCGATCGTCGACGCCCTGCCGTCCGGCCTCGGCCGCCTGGAGATGATCGAGGGTGCCGGGCACTACCCCCACGACCAGTTCCCCGACCAGGTGGTCACCCTCATGCTCGACTTCCTCCGATCGGTCGCCTCCCGTGCCTAGGGCCGGCCTGGACCAGGCAACCGTGGTCGCGGCCGGTGCCGCCCTCGCCGACGAGGTGGGCCTCGCCAACCTCACGATGGGACTGCTGGCCGAGCGGCTGGGCGTGCGCACCCCGTCCCTGTACAAGCACGTGGGCGGCCAGGAGGATCTCATCCGGCGCATCGCGGCCCTCGCCCTGAGCGAAGCCGGCGATGCCATCGGACGCGCGGTCCAGGGGTACGCGGGCCGCGACGCCCTGGCGGCCGCGGCGCGCTCCTTCCGCGCCTTCGTCCTGGAACATCCCGGCCGGTACGGCGCGACGATCGGCCTGGAACCGTCCGGCCCGGACGATCCGCTGATCACCGCGAGCCGGCGGTCGCTCGGCCCGTTCACAGCGGTCCTGCGCGGCTATGACGTCGCAGAGTCCGACGTGGACCACGCCCTGCGCATGCTCCGCAGCCTCTTCCACGGCTTCGCGACGTTGCAGGCGGCCAACAGTTTCCGGTGGAGCGCCGACATCGACGAGAGCTTCGAGTGGCTGATCGCCTTCACCGACCGGGGCCTGCGCGCCATGCGAGAGGAGGGCATGCGGGCCGACAGCTGATGCGCCGTCACCGGAACCCACGGGACGGCGCCACCCCGGCCGGCACACCGTCCAGGGCTTGACCGGCGGTGACGGTCAGGCAGGCCTGGCCGGGGTTGCCTGGCCGGGAAGGCACTGTGGGGGGTGAAAGTCTGCTCTCGCCGCCGCATGTTGCAGCCGCAACTCGCTGGGGCTCACACCGTACGCCGCCTTGAAAACGCGACTGAAGTGGGGCGCGCTGGCGAACGCCCACCGATGGGCGATCGCCTCGACCGTCATGAACTGATGCACCGACGACGCCAGTTCTCTCCTGCACTCTTCGAGGCGCTGCGTCCTTATCCATTCGCCGAGGGTGATTCCCGCTCGGGACAGGGTCACGTAGAGCTGACGCACGGAAATCTGATGCTCGGCGGCGATACGTGTGGCGGTCAGGTCGGGCTCTGCCAAGTGGAGGCGGACGTATTCCTGAACACGCTGAAGAAGCGTGCTGTTCAGCGGCGCTCTGGCCAGGTCGTCCCGGCCCAGGGCCACGGTGACCACGGCTCTGATCAGGTCGACACAGGGCTCCGCGAACAGGTCGGTCTCAGCCTCGCCGACAGCGGCCTGATCACGGGCCAGCCGGGTGAAAAACGCTGCTGTGGCACCCACGACCGGGCGCTCCGAACCGAGTCGTACAGCTGTGACCTGGTCGAGCAGGGACGGCCGCAGCCCCAGGACGTGCGTGGGAACGCGCACGAGGACCGAACGCATCGTGCCGTGGAAAAAGACCTCGTAGGGCTTCGTGTTCTCAAGCACCGCGAGATCCCCCGCCCGTGTCACACCCTGCCTGCCCCCTTGGTGGAGCCGGGAGACCCCCGCTTCCTGGAGATGGACGAGAACGTGGGGCACCATGTCCTCGTCCACCGGGGCGGTGGCACGGCGGAGGCGGGCCACGTTCCAGCCGATTTCCGAGACTTTCACCGACCCCACCGCGTTGGTGGTCGCATGGGCCCTCAGGCGATTCGGGTTCGGCGGAAGGTCCACCTCTATGCGGCCGTTGATGGACCACGAGAATTCACGGATCGCGTCCGCGCGATCGCCGGGAGCCAGCGACGCCACATCGAGTCGATCTGCCATGCGGGCTGCCTCCTGAACTGGTCGCGGAGCCTGCGCTGCGGCGGCAGGCCTCCACGGTACTGCGGCAAATGGCCCGTTTGGCGGCTTTTACTGTATCGTGCACCTTTATTTCCGCACTGCCCTCGCGCTGCGGACCTCCGCACTCGGCGCCCCGACGGGCAATCGATCGGCGGCCGGATGTGTGGGGGAGGTCCACTTCGGCCCAGAGGGCCTTGCCGCCCCGCACCGGGCGGGTGCCCCATCTGCGGGCCGGACGTGCCGCACGGCGGACCATACGTGCGGTAACCCGGGAACGCGCCTGCTCGACCTGTGAAGCGGCCGTGCTGTGGGACGCGCACGCCGGAGCCTTGTGGCGGCGCTTCTCCATCTACCTGCGCCGCGAGGTCGCCGAGCGCGCCGGACTGACCCAACGCGCCTTCCGTGACCTGCCCGGCTGTCCTTCGCCGAAGCCGCCGACGGCCCTGATCCACCCCCCGGGAACGACGAAGGCCCAGGCCGGGGAAAACCTCCCCTGACCTGGGCCTTCGTCCTGCAGAGCGGGCGACGGGAATCGAACCCGCGTAGCCAGTTTGGAAGACTGGGGCTCTACCATTGAGCTACGCCCGCAACGGCCAGTCATTCTGGCACACCGCATCGTAGCCGATCGACCTGGCCCGCGCGCACCCGGATATATGGCCGCCGGGGTGTGCCGGGGCATGTACTCTACGTGTCGCACCGACGGGGTGTGGCGCAGCTTGGTAGCGCGTCCGCTTTGGGAGCGGAAGGTCGTCGGTTCGAATCCGGCCACCCCGACCAGTCCTCGGCGCCATGCGCCGGAGAGGCCCGGCTGCACGTTTGTGGTACCGGTAGGATGGGTTGCTGGCCACCCGGCATGCGGCCGCACCGCCGAATCCGCATGATCGCCGAGCGGCCGCCCATCAACGTAAAGCCCCCAAGGAGACCCAACCGTGAAGAGCGCCGTCGAGACTCTGAACCCGACCCGGGTTCGACTCACTGTCGAGGTGCCCTTCGAGGAGCTCAAGCCCAGCCTCGACGCGGCGTACAAAAAGATCAACCAGCAGGTCACGGTGCCGGGCTTCCGTAAGGGCAAGATCCCCGCGCGCGTCATCGACCAGCGGTTCGGCCGTGGCGCGGTCCTCGAAGAGGCCATCAACGACGCCCTGCCGAAGTTCTACACGGAGGCGGTCAACGAGGGCGAGCTCAACGTCCTCGGCCAGCCCGAGGTCGACATCACCGAGTTCAACGACGGTGAGGAACTGAAGTTCACCGCCGAGGTGGACATCCGTCCCGTCATCGAGATCCCGGACTACTCCGGCATCGAGGTCACCGTCGACGCCCTCGAGGTGTCGGACGAGGACGTCGAGAAGTCCATGGACCAGCTGCGCGAGCGCTTCGCGTCCACCACGGTGGTCGAGCGCGCCGCCGCCGACGGCGACGTCGTCGTCGTGGACCTTGAGGCCAAGGTCGACGGCGAGGTGCTGGAGGACGGCGTCGCCAAGGGCGTCAGCTACACCATCGGCTCCGGCCAGCTGCTCGACGGCATCGACGAGGCCGTCACCGGCCTCGAGGCCGGCGGTTCCGCCACCTTCACCTCCGAGCTCAAGGGCGGCTCCGCGGCCGGCCAGGCGGCCGAGGTCAAGGTCGACGTGACCTCCGTGCAGTCCCGCGAGCTTCCGGAGCTGGACGACGACTTCGCCCAGCTGGCCAGCGAGTTCGACACGCTGGAGGAGCTGCGCGCCGACGCCGTCAAGCGCCAGGAGCGCATCAAGCAGTACGACCAGGCCACCCAGGCGCAGGAGAAGGTGCTCGACGCCCTCCTGGAGCTGGTGGAGATCCCGCTGCCCGAGAAGCTCCTGAACGACGAGATCGAGACCCGCACGCACAACCTGGAGCACCACCAGTTCCCGGCCCTGGGCCTGGACTGGGACACGTTCCTGGAGCGCGAGGGCAAGACCCGCGAAGAGTACGACGCGGAGATCGAGTCGCAGGCGAAGAAGGGCATCAAGACCCAGTTCGTGCTGGACGAGCTCGTCTCCAAGGAGAAGCTCTCGGTCAACCAGGAGGAGCTCACCGAGCACCTCATGCGCCGTGCCGCCTCCTCCGGCATGAGCCCCGACCAGTTCGCCCAGGCCGTCGTCGAGGGTGGCCAGGTGCCGCTGCTGGTGGGCGAGGTCGCCCGCGGCAAGGCGCTGGCCCTGGTCGTCGAGGCCGCGACGGTCAAGGACACCAACGGCGAGGTCGTCGACCTGGAGGACGAGGAGGACGAGACCGGCGAGACGGTCGAGGCTTCCTCCGAGACCCCCGCGGCCGGCGACGAGGCCAAGGACGAGGCGAAGAAGGACGGCGCCGAGGCCTGAGCCTCGCGCCGCCCGATGCGTCGTATGACGGGCCCGGACGCCCCCCGCGTCCGGGCCCGTTCTGCTTGGGTTCGCTCACGGCGTAGGCCTTGCCTGCGCTCACAGCGAACAGTTTCGCGTGGGGGATTGCCGGGCCCTACCTGCGCGTTAGGGTCCGTAAGTACGAGGGCCCGTGCCCTACGAGAAGTCCCTGAGACGGCTCAGCGCCGTCCGACAACGAGCAGGTGGATACGTGACGACTCCGATGCCTTCCGCCGCCGGCGAGCCGACCATCGGTGGCCTCGGCGACCAGGTCTACAACCGGCTGCTCGGCGAGCGGATCATCTTCCTCGGCCAGCCTGTTGACGACGACATCGCCAACAAGATCACCGCGCAGCTGCTCCTCCTTGCCGCCCAGCCGGACAAGGACATCTACCTCTACATCAACAGCCCCGGCGGCTCCGTGACCGCCGGCATGGCGATCTACGACACCATGCAGTTCATCAAGAACGACGTGGTCACCATCGCCATGGGCCTGGCCGCCTCCATGGGCCAGTTCCTCCTGACGGCCGGTACGCCGGGCAAGCGCTTCGCGCTGCCGAACACCGACATCCTGATGCACCAGCCGTCCGCCGGTCTCGCCGGTTCGGCGTCCGACATCAAGATCCACGCCGAGCAGCTGCTGCGCACCAAGAAGCGCATGGCCGAGCTGATCGCGCAGCACTCCGGCCGTAGTGTCGAGGAGATCACCCGCGACTCCGACCGCGACCGCTGGTACTCCGCCGACGCGGCCAAGGAGTACGGCCTGATCGACGACGTCATCACGCACGCGGTGAACGTACCGGGCGGCGGCGGCACGGGCGCCTGACGGGCCTGAGCCCGATCAGCCCCGCAGGACCGACCCCAGCCCTCTGCTCATCATCAGGACGGTGAACGTGACCACCCAGAACTTCCCCGGCAGCGGCATCTACGACCGTACGAGCGCCGCCGAGGCCCGCTATGTCGTCCCGCGCTTCATCGAGCGCACCTCCCAGGGCGTTCGCGAGTACGACCCGTACGCGAAGCTCTTCGAGGAGCGCGTGATCTTCCTGGGCGTGCAGATCGACGACGCGTCCGCCAACGACGTCATGGCGCAGCTGCTGTGCCTGGAGTCGATGGACCCGGACCGCGACATCTCGGTCTACATCAACAGCCCCGGCGGCTCCTTCACGGCGCTGACGGCCATCTACGACACGATGCAGTTCGTCAAGCCGGACATCCAGACGGTCTGCATGGGCCAGGCGGCCTCCGCCGCCGCGGTGCTGCTGGCCGCCGGCACGCCCGGCAAGCGCATGGCGCTGCCGAACGCCCGCATCCTGATCCACCAGCCGTACAGCGAGACCGGCCGCGGCCAGGTCTCCGACCTGGAGATCGCGGCCAACGAGATCCTGCGCATGCGTGCGCAGCTCGAGGAGATGCTCGCCAAGCACTCCAGCACCCCGATCGAGAAGATCCGCGACGACATCGAGCGCGACAAGATCCTCACCGCCGAGGAGGCTCTCTCCTACGGTCTGGTCGACCAGATCGTCTCGACCCGGAAGAGCTCGAGCGTCGCGGTCTGAGGACCGCCAGAGGCCTTACGGGCCTCGTGAGGCACGAAAGTCCCCTCTTGGGGCGGCGGGGTTGTGCAGGTCACGGCCCAGTCGTTCCAAGGGGGGCCCGCACTGGGGGCGCGGCAAGGTACCGTCGATACGCAAGCACCAGGACTCGTCGAACTGACGGGACCCAGGCGAAGGGGAAGCACCTCGTGGCACGCATCGGTGACGGCGGCGACCTGCTCAAGTGCTCATTCTGCGGAAAGAGCCAGAAGCAGGTGAAGAAGCTCATCGCAGGGCCCGGTGTGTACATCTGCGACGAGTGCATCGATCTCTGCAACGAGATCATCGAGGAGGAGCTCGCCGAGTCCTCCGAGGTGCGCTGGGAGGATCTCCCCAAGCCGCGCGAGATCTATGAGTTCCTGGAGAGCTACGTCGTCGGCCAGGAGCCGGCGAAGAAGGCGCTCTCCGTCGCGGTCTACAACCATTACAAGCGGGTGCAGGCCGGTGAGAACGGCGGCCGCGGTCACGACGACGGCATCGAACTCGCCAAGTCCAACATCCTGCTGCTGGGCCCCACGGGCTCCGGCAAGACCCTGCTGGCGCAGACCCTGGCCCGGATGCTCAACGTGCCGTTCGCGATCGCGGACGCCACGGCGCTGACGGAGGCCGGTTACGTCGGCGAGGACGTCGAGAACATCCTGCTGAAGCTGATCCAGGCGGCCGACTACGACGTCAAGAAGGCCGAGACCGGGATCATCTACATCGACGAGATCGACAAGGTCGCCCGCAAGAGCGAGAACCCGTCGATCACCCGCGATGTCTCCGGTGAGGGCGTCCAGCAGGCGCTGCTGAAGATCCTGGAGGGCACCACGGCCTCGGTGCCGCCGCAGGGCGGGCGCAAGCACCCGCACCAGGAGTTCATCCAGATCGACACCACCAACGTGCTCTTCATCGTGGGCGGTGCCTTCGCCGGCCTGGAGAAGATCATCGAGTCCCGCGCGGGCGCCAAGGGCATCGGCTTCGGCGCGACCATCCGCTCCAAGCGCGAGATGGACGCGGCCGACCAGTTCTCCGAGGTCATGCCCGAGGACCTGGTCAAGTTCGGCATGATCCCCGAGTTCATCGGCCGTCTGCCGGTCATCACCAGTGTCCACAACCTCGACCGCGAGGCCCTGCTGCAGATCCTCGTCGAGCCGCGCAACGCCCTGGTCAAGCAGTACCAGCGGCTGTTCGAGCTCGACGGCGTCGAGCTCGAGTTCGAGCGCGGCGCGCTGGAGGCCATCGCGGACCAGGCCATCCTCCGCCAGACCGGCGCGCGCGGTCTGCGCGCCATCATGGAGGAGGTGCTGATGTCGGTCATGTACGAGGTGCCGTCCCGCAAGGACGTCGCGCGCGTCGTCATCAGCGAGGACGTCGTTCACTCCAACGTGAACCCCACCCTGGTGCCGCGCGAACCGCGCATCATCGGCAAGGGTGAGCAGAAGAGCGCGTAGCGCTTCCCGAGACATGTGAGGGGGGGGCCCGCCCCAGGCGGGGCGACCCCCCACAGTTTAGAGGCCCAAATTATTTTAGGGGCTGTCGGCCCGGAAATGAGCCT